>NZ_JBVVQV010000006.1:0-194851 GCF_055811235.1 Mesorhizobium sp. WSM4810
ACGACCGCACAGCCGATTCGGCGGTCGGGCGTAGGTCGGGATTGCCAACGCTCCGTGAATGTCGGCAAATGGCGCACCTGGCTCATTCCAGCGAAATACACATGACGGCTCCCTACCCGAAATAGCTGCGCCGAGGCAGCCGGGAATTTTAGCTCCGTCGCAGGCGTGTCGACTCTGACGAGCTGGTCGTCGGGGAGGGGCGCTGCAATGTCTTCGCCTCGCTCCATGGCGCCCGCAGTCAGGTGTCGATCTCTTCGGGCATGGTGAGGACCATCGGCATTGCCGTTTCATGGATAGGCATGGCATCACGACGTCGTGGAGCTGTAGTGAAGAACCATACAATTCATCATCTTGCGGCCCGTCCTGGACTTGCGGTCGTCGTGCCAAGGTCTCCAGAGCCCGGCGAAGACGAACGGTGGCCGGCTCTCGTCAAGCGCGAACCAGAAATTTCGCTGGATGCTTGTCTCTGGATCCTTGTCATTGGGCGTCGGGCTGGGCTCGCCAAAGCTGGTCATCGGCGCCAGTGCCCGTAGGTCAGATCCCGAATGCTCGTGGTCCCGCGATCTGCGTTGCCCTTGATGCGTTCAGGGGCGTCGGCGCTCTAGCCATCCAGACCCTTTAAAGCTGAGCCCGGCGAGCCATCAAACAGGCGACTTGCGCTCAGTTGAAGCCACGGACTCTGGCTGCTCAGGTGGTTCTACCTCGGCTTCATTGCCGGGGGCTTCTGCGTCCTTTTCGAACTGCGTTGCGGATGCCAGAGGACTAAGCCAGCTTTCGCGACGTCCGGTCCAGAGCTCGTATTCGGGTGTTAGGTCCGTTGGTACCTCGTCGAGGGCCCCGATCATAACCTCCACTTCGTCGTCGCGGATCGACGGCACGCGTCCGCCGCAAGTCGAGCAGAAGCTTCTGCCCGCGTACGCACTGGTGAAACCCGTCATTTGCTCAAATGCCTCTCGGGGCCACACTGCAAACGCAGAGAAAGTCGACCCGCTGGCCTTGCGGCAGTCTGTGCAGTGGCAAATGCCAACCCGGAGCGGATCGCCGGTCACGCGAAACGTTACGCCGCGGCAAATGCAGCTACCAGTTCGAACTTGCGCGACTTGGTCAACCACGAGCGTTCTCCCGACCGCTTCAACGGCAAGGAGGGCGAAAACGTTCCACCTTCCCCAAAGGGGGCCGCCGACCGGTCTCTCAACCCGGCTCCTTCCGTCGGCGCTCGCTAGTCCCACGACGGTGTTCGCAGTCATTCATGAATTGGCCGTCTGTTGCTCACAGGCGATGTGTAAGCGCCGGCTGAAGCTTACGTAAGCCTAACGACGACCTATTCCCGGCCGCGCGTCCATTGCTGTGCCAGGTTGACCTGAAACTCGAACGGCCAAGCTTTCACGGCGCGCCAGTGGCCAGATAGCGTTCAATCATCTCTAGCGCTCCGTCGGGCGATAGGTGGGCAGTGTCCAACAGTAAGCGCTCCGTTTGCCACGGCTCGTATTCATGTTGTTGGACGGATTGCCACGTCGGAGGGATCAATCCAGCGACGTCGGCGGTCCGCGCCTCCACCCTCCGCCGATGCGGTCGGATCGGAACAGACAACTTCGATATCATCGCGGACGTGGCACGGTCTGCAGTCGAGCAGGGGTCGGACGGCTTCAACGTGATGTTCCCGTTCCCGCCAGCCGGGCTCGACGATGTCCTCGAAAGGTGGTGCCAGAACTTCAACGGCGCGGGCTGTCCCGGCGCAAATATGAGGCGCCGACGCGGCGCGAAAATCTCGGCCTGGCGCGTCCCAGGAATCGGTTTTTCGAATAGCGAACCGGATCATGTCCGGCGATCGAGACGGGCAACTAGCCGGTCGCCGATCCACTGGATGCCGCTAACGAGGATGATCAGCACGATCACCACCGCGACCATGATGGTGGTCTCGAAGCGTTGGTATCCGTAGCGGATGGCGAGATCGCCCAGCCCACCGGCGCCGATCGCGCCGGCCATGGCCGAAGCACCCACGAGCGTGACCAGCGTCACGGTGAAGCCGGCGACGATGCCGGGCAGCGCCTCGGGCACGAGGACTTCACGGACGATCGTCCAGCGGTTGCCGCCCATGGCGCGTGCCGCCTCTATCAGCCCGTGATCCACTTCGCGCAGCGAGACCTCGGCGATGCGCGCGTAGTACGGAGTCGCCGCGATCGACAGCGGCACGATCGCCGCCCATGTGCCGATAGAGGTGCCGACGATCAGCCGCGTCACCGGGATCAGCGCAACCAACAGGATAATGAAGGGAACTGACCGGAAACCGTTGATCAAGGCGCCCAAGACGCGATTCAGCCAAAGTTGCTCGGCGATGCCACCACGATCGGTGGCGACGAGCGCCAGGCCGAGCGGCAGGCCGGCCACCAGCGAGACGAAGCCGGACGCGGCCGTCATTAGCACCGTTTCCCAGAGCGAGCGGAAAAGCAGTTCAATCATTACCGGCGACATAGCCAAGCACCTCCACGCGGGCGCCGCGGCCCTTCAGAAAATCGAGAACCCGCCGCACGTGATCGGCGGCGGAGGGAACACCGAGAAACAGGCTGGCGATCGGCTGCCGCTGCACATGGTCGATGCCGCCGTGAACGAGGCGGAAGGCGCCCGGCACCGCCGCTGCCAGATCGGACAGCAGAGGTCGGCTCGCGGCTTCGCCGGCGACATCCACTCTGAGGATCGCTTCGCGGCCTCCCGATTGCGAGAGGCGCGCGGCGATCTCGCCCGGAAGCTGCGGGCGGATGCCGCCGAGAAGGCTCTGCGTGATCGGCGATTTCGGATCGGCAAATACCGACCACACCGGGCCTGCTTCGACGATGCGCCCGGCGTCGATCACGGCGACCCGGTCGGCGATCGAACGGATCACCTCCATCTCGTGGGTAATGAGCAGGATCGTCACCCCGAGCCGCCGGTTGATGTCCTTGAGCAGCGCCAGGATCGAGCGGGTGGTCTCCGGATCGAGCGCCGATGTCGCCTCGTCCGAAAGCAGCAGCGCAGGCCGCGCCGCGAGCGCCCTCGCGATGCCCACGCGCTGCTTTTGCCCTCCCGAAAGCGATGCCGGATACGCCTTGGCCTTCGCCGACAGTCCCACCAGCTCGAGAAGCTCGGCGGCGCGGTGAAGCCGCTCAGCCTTCGGCCGCCCCTCGATCTTCAACGGCAGGGCGACATTGTCCTCGACGGTCTTTGCCGAGAGCAGGTTGAAGTGCTGGAAGATCATGCCGATGCGGCGGCGAAGCGGCTGCAGCTCGCGTTCGCCGAGCTGCGCAATGTCGCGGCCTTCGATGAAGATCTCGCCGGAGTCGGGTCGCTCCAGCCCGTTGAGGCAGCGGATCAGCGTCGATTTTCCAGCGCCGCTGCGTCCGATAATGCCGAGGATCTCGCCCTTGCGCACGCTGAGCGACACGCCGTCGAGGGCGGCCGTCGTGCCGAACCGGCGCCTGACGTCGGTCAGCCTGACGACATCCACCGGCGTCCGTACATCGGCGACCTGTTGCACAGTTGCGGAGAAATGCTGGTTCACGATGCTCCTTTCCGATCTCCCCGGCGCCTCCCTTCAGATACGACGCGGCGGCCCGCCGTCGATGCGGGCCGCCCGTCATTCGGGAATGCCAATCTGTCCGCTCAATAGGCGCTGAGGCCGGTACCCTTGTAGACGCGATCGAACTCGGCCTTCACCGTCTGGTTCTGGTAGGATTCGACCAGTGTCTTCACCCAGGGCTCGTTCTCCGTCCCGGCCTTCACCGCGATGAAGTTGCGGTAAGGGTTGTCGACGATCGGCTCCTGGGCGATGCGGTTCTCGGGCGTGAGCCCGCTCTTCAGCGCCCAGTCGGTGTTGACGACGGCGGCATCCAGGTCGTCGATCGAACGGCCGACGATGCCGGCATCGAGTTCCTTGATCTCGATGTTCTTCGGGTTCTCGACGACGTCTGCCGTGGTGGCGAGAATGCCGGTGCCTTCCTTCAGCTTGATGAACTTCTCGCTCTCCAGCACCCGCAGCGCGCGGCCCTCGTTGGACGGATCGTTCGGCACGCCGACGATCGCCCCGTCCGGCAAGTCGGCGACCTTGGCATGCTTCTTCGAATAGAGGCCGATCGGCCAGACGCCGGTGTAGCCGACCGGCACGATGTGATAGCTCTGCGTGGCGATCTGGTTGTCGAGGTACGGCTTGTGCTGGAAGGCGTTGGCGTCGATCTCGCCGCGTTCCAGCGCCTCGTTGGGTTGCGTGTAGTCGTTGAACACGACAGTCTCGATCCTCAGGCCGCGCTTGTCGGCCTCCTGTGTGACGACACGCCAAACGTCCTCGTCCTCGCCGGAGATGATGCCGACCTTGATGACCTTGTCCTCCGCAACAGCCGGTTGGGGCCCGGCGAGGGCCGCTAGCGTGACGGCCGAGGCAAAAAGTGCGGCGAGGCCCGTGCGCCGGGTGATCAATCTGGAAACAAAGTGGCGACCAAAGGCAGCCATCGCTTCATCGACAAAGTCCATGTACGCTATGTTGAAAAGGAAAAGCGGCACTGGGCCTCGCTTGAAAATTTTAACTCCCAGCGTATCGCCATCGGCGAGAAATTCTACCGTGACAATGACCGTCTCCTTGAAGGCGGCATCTGGGCGGAGGTCACTCTCACCCACAACGATATCGAGGAAGACAACTACGCCTTCTATATCGAGGATTTGCGTCCCATCCAATTGTCGCGCTTTGATTTCAGCCGCTATACCGCTGGTCGCGGAGAATTTACACGGGACGAGTGGTTAGACGCCATCATGCGCTCGGTCGGTTTAGAGCCGTCCAAACTTTCTCACCGGACCAAGCTGCACTACGTGGCGCGTTTAGCGCCCCTCGTTGAGCCGAACTACAACTATATCGAACTCGGACCACGCGGCACCGGCAAGTCCTATTTCTTTAGCGAATTTTCTCCCTATGCCACCCTGATCTCGGGAGGCCAAGCCACCAAGGCGACCCTTTTCTACAACAACGCTCGTCGCAAGGTTGGTCTGGTTGGCTATTGGGATACGGTGGCATTTGATGAGGTTGGTGGCATCAAAGTCCGTGATCCTGACACGATCCAGATCATGAAGGACTTCATGGCGAACGGCCGCTTTTCGAGGGGCGCCGAGGTTATCGCCGACGCAAGTTTGAGCTTCGTTGGCAACATCGATTTGTCGGTTCAGCAGGTTGTGAATTCGACAGAATATGACCTTTTCCAGCCCCTCCCGCCCGAACTCGACTTGGCTGTCATGGACAGGTTCGCCGCCTACATACCTGGCTGGGAGATGCCGAAAAACAGCAGTGCGTTTCTGACGAACCGCTACGGCTTCATCACAGATTTTCTTGCGGAGGCATTTCACTACCAGTTTAAGCACACCAACAGATACGAGGAGGTGAGCCGTCGCGTGCGCCTCGGAAAGGCCGTCGAAGGACGAGACGAAAAGGGCATTAAGAAAACAGTCTGTGCGTTCTTGAAGGTGCTGCACCCGAATGGTCCACCTAGCGACCAAGAGTTTGATGAATACGTCACCTATGCGATCGAATGTCGCCGACGGGTGAAGGAGCAGATGAACAAGCGCAAGCCCGACGACGAGTTTGCGCGTATCGATCTGTCATTTGTTAATTCTGCGGGCGATGATGTTGTTGTGTTCTGCCCTGAGTCAAAGGACGCCATCGCCACGCAACAGCCGGCAAGGCGTCGTCTGCGCCGAAATGAAGGCGAAGTCGCGCCGAGCGAAACCGGGGAGCCGCAAGTGCAGCCCGCTTCGGAAGCGGATGCGTCGCCTGTTGACGAACCGGTCGCGAGTTCGCCAACGCCCATTGTCGCAGCTGCCGAGCCTGCCGCTCTCAAGGAGCAGCATTTTACGATTTTGTACGGGGATACTGGACATAGTTACGAGTCGATCATGGGCGACTATCTACGCGGCGCCAAGGCGGTCGTCATCGAAGACCCGTATATTCGAATGCCCCATCAGATTCACAACTTCGTTCGTTTTTGTGAAACGGTTCTAAGATTCAGCGTTGCCAAGCGCATCACGCTCATCACAGGTTACGACGACAAGACCCAATTTGCTGACATCTCCGAGAAACTTGAGGAACTCAAACAAAGTCTGCTTGAGATGGACGTTGTCTTAGACATAGTGCTCAACTCGAAAATGCATGATCGAGAAATTCGTATCGACAATGGATGGACCATAAAAATCGGCCGTGGTCTCGATTTCTATCAAAAGCCGGCGGGCTGGTTTGAGGTAGGTTCGCATGACCTGAGTCTCCGCAAGTGTCTTGAGACAAAAGTCGACATTTTCCGTGCGTAGAGCGCCTTAGATCTCGGTGATTCTCGCGTTGCCGTTGGCTCAATCAATGACGCCATGACGGCCGGGCGGGCCGCCCGGTCAACGACCTGCCCGCACCACCCCGGCTGAGCCGGGCCGTGGCCGTACCCGTTTGCAGCAGTGACCCGGCAGCTTGTCCGCCCAGCCTTTCTCCCTAAACTCGTCGCCTGGGACGGCAATGTCCGCAAAGGGCTGCCAGCCCGCACCTGGTCCAAGATGAAAATGCCGATCTCGCGGCGCTGGCCGCCTGGGAATTGACCAGGACCGGCTGGCTTCCGGAGGTGCTGCGTTCCAGCGTTGCCGACGACCCCGCGCTGGCCGCGTAGCCGACACTGCGACCGGCCGTGCCCGTGAGGGGTGCGGCCGGTTTCATTTTATTTGTTTGGAGTTTTTTACCGTTCCCGGCCGGGATCTTCTTCCCGGGTGCGGGACCGATCCGAGCGGCTGATCCTGATAGGGCGCTCGTCTTCGGCGGGGTGATGCCTGTCAGGTGAGCTTCACGGATGGCGGTACGGTCCTCCGTGTTTTCAGCCTCGTCCGGCAGGCCGCCGCCGCGCTCGATCTCGGGCGCGGCCGGGGAAAGCGCGGCCCGCTGCTCGCGCGGCGTCGCTTCCTGCACCGCGGCCAGTGTCGCGGCGCGGGCTTCTAAATCCGCGGGAGCGTTAGAACGGCGGTGATTTCCGGCTCAGTGGCGCTCGGGCCGTCTCCCTCAGGCGGGGCGTCCCAGCTTAGGTTTGTCCGGACACCAGGAGGACGGGCCCGGTGATCGAACGCGATTGGGTTGCCTCCCGGCGCGCTTGTTCTCAACCCGCTGCTGTCTGGCATGCTTCCAAGACCATGCCATGCGATGTATTCGAATACGGATGACCGGCCACAACCATTATTCCAACTGCACCTGCGGGTGGTGCGTCAACTATGGCGGTGCTCGCATTGACCGGTCGCAGGTCGCTGCCGACCTGCGCTTTCGCGATGCGCGCCTGCTGCTTGGAAGAAACCTCGTCCGGACAGTCAGCGCCTGCTACGTCAACCCGAACGCGCGCTGCCCGGTGTGCGGTGCCGCTGTTTTCTTTTACGCCAACCGGCACGGCAGCCGGGTCTATTTCGACGAGCTGGGGCTTCCGTGGACCAAGCATCCCTGTACCGACAACCCGGTACGCAGGATTGCCGCTGGTCCGGCCGTCGTCGCCCCGCCGGTCAGAAGACCGCGGGGACTCGCCCTGGAGCTGGTCGCCGCAGCCGGCACCGCGGGGTTGTTCGATGCCCCCGGAAGTGGACATGCGGGCTGGCGGCTGATGGTGGTGGTTTCGACGGAGAGCCGGGACAAACGCCATTTCGCCGTCGCGGAAGGTGTTGACCGTGACCATGTGCAGGGGGCGTTCCGCTATCTGGCGCCGGACGCGTTGATCGCCGCCGGCGACTTCGTCAGCGTGAAAGGAGACCTGATCTCCTTCCTTCACCCTGAGACCTTGTCGCATGTCACTTTTAAGGACGGCGCGGCCATAGACCCAGCTGTGAATGCCCCCGCCGCCAACCATCGGCCCGCGCCGGAACTGGCGCGTCCGGTGCCGAACACCGTCATCAGCAAGTCGCGGCTCATCAAGAATCCGGCCAGGAGGAGGGACGATGGGCAAGACATGACCGAGGCGGAAACGGTCCACTTCCACGGCCCGAAGATCAATGTCGCGCAACTTTGCGATCAGCTGGGGCCGGTGGTGAAAACCTACGCCCGGTTGGGAACGCGAAAGCCGCGGGATGTGGCTATCCGGCTGAATAAGGACGGGCACAGGACCGCCGCCGGCGTCCCGTGGACGCCGCGCCTTGTCCATTTTCTTCTGGCCCTGGTCTTTTCCGACACGTCTGGGCGTGCTGGCAAAGAAGCGCCGCCGGCACCGCCATCACCGCGCTCGCAACCGCGCGTCGACCGTAGCCTGGAGCCGCTTACCCAGGCCGATATCGCCAGCCGTCTATCGGCTCTTGGGCGTGTGACCGTAAGAGGAAAGTAGGGCGCACTGCCTGTTCAATGCCGCCACGCATTCTACGGGCTTCACGCTGTCAGCCCGAGGTCGGGACACACCACCAAAGCAGGCCCAGACTGTTCGCTGTTTCCGCCGTCGCCCTCGCCTTGGTGAGGCGACGGACGGCTCCAGACGAAGCAGGCTTTTCAGGGATGGCATTTACACGCTACGCAATCGATTGCGACAGGTCGTCGTGTTCGAACGCGGACGCCATGCGGTTTATTTCGGCCTTGCCGATGCCGGCATCGGCAGCGACGCCGCGCCAGTTCGCAACGGCGTCACCGACTTGCCGCGCGATCGCGCGCGCATCCTTTGTCTTGAGGCCGAATGTCGGCAACGGAGAGCGCAAGGTCCAGCGAGGCGGTGGCGTCTTCCCTCGTTGATGGCGGTCGTCAGAATGCCTCCTTCACCTCCACCGGGACAGGGTTCACGTCGTAGACCGGTGAAAGCCGCCAGCCTCCAGGCCCCGCAAACAGGAAGCCATGATTGCGCAGGTGATCGTCGGTGTTTGAAATCAGGATGCTGAACACGATGCGCCGCCAGAGCTCGGCGCCGTCAGCGTCCGGCGCTGCCCGACACTAAATTCCATGTGGGCTATGGAAAATGAACGAAGGGCGATTGCGTCCATTTCCAAAAAACGGATTCAGTGTCGGTAGTTAGCCACTTGCCGCCGCCGCAACGATCTCACGAAACATGGCGAGGGCAGCAGACGCGCCTAGCGATCGAATGATTAATTCAGTTGGAATACTCATGACTTTACAGGATGACGTCTATCGAAAGGCCGGGGCAGCGCTTGAACTCGCCCAGACGCTGGAAGATTCTCTGACGATCCCTATCATGATGCTCTTCTTGATAGAGTCGGGATGGCAGAAAGATTTTGACTTGGACGAAATGGTCAAACGGGCGGAGGATTCTGGCCTCGATCTAGAGAAGCACCTCAAGAGTAAGCCTTTTTACGAAAAGATGAAGCAGAACCTGCGTCTCCAAGTCGGGCAGATTAAACTCCTAGTTCAAAATGGCACAATGGGTGAACTGAAGCGAGCGCTCGGTGCGCGTCTTCACATCAGCCCTGGCGGTCCGTCCCTGCATCTAGATGTCCTGCAAGAAGCCATCGATGCGCGGAACTACCTATGTCATGAGTTCTTCAAAGCGCCCGTAGCCGGTTCGCTTGGGCAGAAGGGCCAGTTCGATCCCATCGCAAAGCTGGAAGAAATCAAAGTTAGCCTTCGCAAGGCCATTTCCTTTGCCAGTGGACTCGCGGAGTCCCTACGCCAGCAATTTCCCCGCACATTTGCAGAATATGAACTCAGCGTGCATTGAACTGTCACGCCTTTGCGCTTCGGTAGCCTCGGCGGGTACGAGATCGCCTATTTGTTCCGCGCGAATCGTGCAAGGAGGCGGGCCCGCAGACGCCCCGGATCAGCTTCCATGATGAGTATCCTGCCGACACTGACCGATGCTGACATCGAGCTGGAACTCAAAAGTCCAGATGCGCTGCGTCTTTATCCGCCCCCGGGAGGAAGCGACGCGCATAGCGTCGGGATCCTATGGGCTCCTTTTGACTATATAAACCGGCATGCCCGGCTGGTGATCATTGGCGTGACGCCGGGACCGAACCAGGCGCGGCGCAGCTACAAGGCCGTGCAGAGGGCGATAGCCAGCGGCAAAGACCCCCAGGCGGACCTCGAACGCATCAAGGCCGAATCGTCATTTCGCGGTGAGGTCATCGAGCCGAATTTGAAATCCCTTCTTGAACATAGCGGCATCGCGGAGCGCGCCGGTATTGAGGACATTGATGAACTCTGGACGGCAGAAGCCTTCAAGGTGCATTTCACCTCGACCATTCGCTACCCCACTTTCATCGGCCGCGAACTCTTCAACAACCAGATCGACTCGCTCGCACACCCAGAGCTGAGAAAACACGTTGAAACCTGCCTTGCCGAGGAGCTGGCCGATGTGTCCGCCGATGCCGTGATCGTCGCGCTCGGGCAAAAAGGGCCGCGGATCGTCCGTCACGCAGCACGGGTTGCAGGGATCGATACGAAGCGCATTGTAGCGCTGCCTCATCCATCAGGCAGCGCCACCGGCGCCGTTCGCGACTTCCTGTCGATGAAAAAGACGGGCAGCATCCGGCCCTGCCGCTGCATGCTTTGCGACCGCGCCCGCATCCCCCAAGGGTGGGACCTGTCCAACCGGTTTCAGATGCATGACGAGACGCACGGCAAGGGCGGAGGAAAGGGCTCCGCTACGATGCCGTCTAGCCCTGCGACCAGCGGGGAGGAGGAAGGCTGCGATCAATGCTCACCCTGGAATTCATTCAGGCCGTAAGCGACTGGCAGCGCGGCGGCGACGCAAAGCAGAAGAAGCGGCGTGGCGCCCGCCTGAAAGAGCTGTCCGCGGGCATCGACGAGCGGTTCCGACAATGCGGCCTTGTCACATATCGGCAGATCGCGCTGGAGCAGGGCTCCATCTGGAATCTCATCGCCGAGCGCAGTCTCCCGGAAACCATATCGGCGTGGACTCTCTCCCCGGCAGTCGCCAAAACATTTAAGCGCGGCGTGCCGCCGGAAGGATGGCAGGGCGTCATCGTAGCACTGAAGCCGCCCCCCGGCAGCGTGATCCTCAATCTCGATACGCTCTACCGGTCACAGGATTTTCTGGACGCGCTCGAACGCGAGAAGGGTAGCATCACCGGGTATGGCGACGGCGCGGGAAGCTACGGCAACACGCAATCCGAAGTCGTCCTTGAAATCGGGACTCTTGCAAACAGTGATATACACGCCCTGGGCGGTTATTCCGCCGAACGTGATACGCTTATCCGTATGATGTTCGATCAAGAACCGACGCCCGATCTGGTCGCGTGGTTTGATCATCACAGCAGCAAGGCCGGCGTTGGCCCCGGACCGATGTGGCTCGAAGGCGATCCGTTGGGGCGAGTCATGGAGCGCGTGCAGCCGCACATCGAGCGGCTGATTGCGATCAAGGCCGCGCAGGCGGCGAGCGCCGGGACTGTTCCGCCTGCGGTTGGCGACAGCAAAGTCTAGACCAGCTCCTAGCCTCAACCGTAAATAGCAGCAGTTTATATAAGAGTGCCCAGTTTCATCTCGTCCGGCGCGCCAAACTTGCGTGGGTCCATTCTGGACAGTCGAAATCCAGTCGCGCCCGCCCATCACCCCTTCGATCTCAGCCATGCTCTGGAACCCAATCCGCCTCGAATGACTTGTTCGTGGTAGATCTCGAAGGAGAAGCCATGTCCGCACCTGACGAAATGGATGTCGTTCTCGAAAAGCTGCCTTTGAGGATCGGCGCCTACGTGCCCGACGACTTGCTGGATGACTGGTTCGCGCCGGGAACGGGCATGAACCCGGTCAGCAAGGAAGCCCTGGCCGCCGCCAAGACTTACGGGTGGCGCTTCGAATGCGAGTTCAAATACTATCCCGAACGGATGGAGGGCGTGTTCTGGAAGTGGGTGCCGGCGATCTGATCCGCGCAATTTGCATCGGCCAGATTCGTCGGCGCTTCGGTGATCGAAATTGCCGCGAAACGTGACCCTTATCCTGACCGCCTCAGCCTATCGGCGTCTTTCCGGTTCCGCCGCATTCGGGGCAGGTGCGGCCGTCGATCATGCCTGTCCCGGCGCAGCGGCGGCAGATAATCACGCCGGCGCCAAAAATGCCTGGCGCGTCGGGATTGGCTTCGCCAATGCCTTGCAGCTGCTTTCCCGGCAGGCCTTCGCCGGATTGGCCTATGGTCTCGTTGCGCGGCCGGTCGTTCGTGCCTGTCGTTATCTTCTGAGCCATGGCGGTACTCTTTTTGCGGTGGCGCAGCTCTCAACTTTGCGGTCGAACGCCTCAGCTCCGCAGAGGTTCCGGTTGGCAATCGTTCGCCGGCGGGCGGGACGGAAGTGGAAACGGCCGGCGAGCTTCTCAAGCATCGGAGATCCCTTCACTGGCGCCGCGCCGCTTTTGGGCCAGCGCTAGGACAGCTGCTCCGACCGCACGTTCACATCGTTGCTCAGCTGCCGCACGACCTCGGCAGTCTTGCGGATATCGGCTTCGTCGAGAGCGACGCCCATGGTCGTGGCGATCGCCAGGAGCTGGGCGTTC
The DNA here is from genome assembly GCF_055811235.1 of Mesorhizobium sp. WSM4810. Lineage (NCBI taxonomy): Bacteria > Pseudomonadati > Pseudomonadota > Alphaproteobacteria > Hyphomicrobiales > Phyllobacteriaceae > Mesorhizobium > Mesorhizobium sp. WSM4810. The sequence continues at coordinate 12,455 of NZ_JBVVQV010000006.1, forward strand.
AGCTCGCCGTAGCGCGCGGCGCCTTTGCGCGTCAGCTGCACAAGCTTCGAGCGCCGGTGTTTCGGATTGTCGATGAATTCGACCAGCCCCTCGGCCGCAAGCTCATCCGCCAGCCGCTGTATGCGCTGGCGGCTGGTGGGACGCATCTGGGCGATCTGCGGCACGGTGAGCGGGCCAAGCAGCGCGAGGCTTCGCATGAAGCCGAACGCACCGCCGCCCCAACTGGTGATGAGCCCTGTCTTCTGGCCGAGAGCCCGTATCCTGAAGAAGCACTGGGCCACTTCGAGCATCAACTCGGTGATCGCCTCGGCCTTGCTGTCAACGATGGGGTCCGTCCCCGTCGTTCGGTCAGTCCCGTGTCGTGCCGACGCCATCGCTTCAGTTCCCTTTTGCCGGTGCCATTTCGGCGATTGACACCTACGTTGTCAACTTTTAGAATGACACCTTAGTTGTCGTTTCTAGGCGGCTATGGGCTTCGTAGCCCTAGGCATCTGCGGGAGCAGACATGGCAATGGACCAGGCTGGGCAAACCGACAGCGGAACCGCAGGTGTCATCGCGAGACCGCCGCTGCTGTTTCTCGCTGCTTTCCTGATTGGCTTCGTGCTGGATCGCCTGCTGCGCTTGCCGTTCCCCGGTCCGGGGCTGGTTAGCTGGATCATCGGCGGCTCGCTGATCCTGATCGGTTCTGCGCTTTTCGCCGCGGGCATTCGCAATTTCTCCCGCGCGGCGACGCCGGTGCCGACGAATGAGCCGACGCGCGTGCTGGTGACGACCGGCATCCACGGCTGGACGCGCAATCCGATCTACCTCGGCATGTTCCTCATCTATGGCGGCGTCGGCGTGGCCGCGCAGAATATCTGGATCCTTGTCCTCACGCTGCCGCTTGCGATCCTGATCCGCTACGGCGTCGTCGCCCGCGAGGAGGCCTATCTCGAGCGGCGATTCGGCGATGCGTATCGCGGCTACAGGCAAACCGTGCGGCGGTGGCTCTGAGCGTCGCAAGAATGCCGACAGTTGCGCACGTCAGGAAACTGCAACGAGATGACCGTTGCCAAGATCCCTCAGGGCCAGTTTCGGCGGCTCTTCGCCGATTTTTCGGGTCGGGCTCGGAATCTCCTGATCGAGACGCGCGAAACGCGGCCGGCGTCTTGCCGGATCGGGCACCGGCACGGCCTCGATCAAGCGCTTGGTGTAGGGGTGGCGCGGGTTCGAAAAGACCTGGTCGCGGGTGCCCATTTCGACGATCTGGCCGAGATACATGACGGCGACACGATTGGAAATGTTCTCGACCACCGCCATATCGTGCGAGATGAACAGATAGGCGATGCCGAATTCGCGCTGCAGTTCCTTCAGCAGGTCGAGCACGCGGGCCTGGACCGACACGTCGAGCGCCGAAACGCTCTCGTCGGCGATGATGAGTTTGGGCCTGAGCGCGAGAGCGCGCGCGATGCAGATGCGCTGACGCTGGCCGCCCGAGAATTCGTGTGGATAGAGCTCCATCTGATCGGCCGACAGGCCGACGCGCTCGAACAGCGCCGCCACAAGCTGGCTACGCTCTTCCTTCGAGGCGATGCCATGGATCAACAGCGGCTCGGCAACGAGGTCGCCGACGCGCATGCGCGGGTCGAGCGAGGCATAGGGATCCTGAAAAATCATCTGCACATCGCGGCGAACCGCCTTGCGCTGGTCACGGCCAAGGCCCGCGAGATTGCGCCCGCCGATCACGATATCGCCGTGGTAGGGCACAAGCCCGGCCAACGCCTTGGCGGTGGTCGACTTGCCGCAGCCGGATTCGCCGACCAGCGCCAGCGTCTCGCGCGGCGCGATCGAAAAGCTGATGCCTTCGACGGCATGGACACGGCGGTTCACTTGGCCGAAGAAGCCACCGCGCAGGTCGAAGCGGACATGCAGATCGTTGACTACCGCCACGCTTCCGGACATTTCCGCTTCGACCGACTTTTGTTCCGCGGATTTTTGGCGGCCGACGCCGGTACCAATGCGCGGCACGGCAGCGAGCAGCTCGCGCGTGCAGTCGGCTTGCGGGCGGGCAAAAATATCGGCGGCTGTTCCCTGCTCGACCATGCGGCCGTGCCGCATGATGACGACGCGATCGGCCATTTCGGCGACCACGCCCATGTCGTGGGTAATAAGGATGATGCTGGTACCGTGTTCGCGCTGCAGATCACGCAGCAGTTCCAGCACCTCGCCTTGCACCGTGACATCGAGCGCCGTCGTCGGCTCGTCGGCGATCAGCACATCCGGTTTCAGCGCCAGCGCCATAGCGATCATCACGCGCTGGCGCATGCCGCCGGACAGTTCGTGCGGAAACTGTTTTAGCCGGCTTTCGGCTTCCGAGATGCGGACGGCCTTCAGCGCCTCGACGGCGCGCCGGCGCGCCTCGGCGCGAGACAGACCGGTATGGGCCTCGATCGACTCGACCAGCTGCCGGCCAATCGACAGCACCGGATTGAGCGATGTCATCGGCTCCTGGAAGATCATCGCGATGCGGTCGCCGCGAATGCGGCGCATCCGACGCTCATCGAGGACTGCCAGATCGATGTCGCCCCGATCCATGTCGTGAAGCCGGATCATGCCTGACGATATGCGGGCGGCAGGCTGCGGCAAGAGCTGCATGATCGCCAGTGCGGTCATCGATTTGCCGGAACCGGATTCACCGGCGATGCAAAGCGTCTCGCCGCGTGCAATCGAGAACGACAGGTCTGATACAACAGGCCGCTCGCCGTCTTCGCCGCGCACGCTGACGGTCAGGTTGGCAATGTCGAGGATGGGTTTTGTTTCGCTGGTCATTGCAGGCGCAGCCCTGCGAGGGATTTATTCCGTCGCACCCCCCTCTGTCCTGCCGGACATCTCCCCCTCAACGGGGGAGATTGGCCGTCACCAAGGTCGGCTCTCCCCATTGCAAAGCTGGGGGTTGGCGAAATCCTGCGCACAGTCGGATCTCCCCCCTTGAGGGGGAGATGTCCGGCAGGACAGAGGGGGGTGCGGCGTCGACCCGACGTCATTCGAAGACGCAGCACGGGAAGTAGAACGACACCACCCAGTTCGGCATGTCGACGATCTCGCTGATCCGGAGATCGCCGCAGACCGAAACCAGCATGTAGGCCTCGACCGGGTCCATTGCGTAGCGGCCGGCAAGCAGGTCGATCATCTGCGAGACCGCTTCCCTGGCGCCCGTCATCAGGTCCGGTCCGATGCCGGTCGTCACCTCATAGCCCTTGGCGTCGAGATGGCGCGTCACCGGACCCGGCGTGGTGAAGCGCGGTGTCTTCAACCGCGCATTTTTAACCAGGTCGAGCTTGAGCACGACATCCATCGGGCTTTCGATCGCCGTGCCGCACACTTCGCCGTCGCCCTGCGCGGCATGCGTATCGCCGACCGAAAACAGCGCACCGGCCACCTCCACCGGCAGATAGAGCGTGGTGCCGGCCGCGAGATCGCGGATGTCGAGATTGCCGCCGACGCGCCTTGGCGGCACCACCGAGTGGAGGCCCATTTCAGCCGGCGCGTTGCCGATGGTGCCGGCAAAGGGTTTCAGCGGCACGCGGGCCTGCTTGCCGAACAGCGCCGGCTCGAGCGAGGCGGCGTCGTATGTCCAGATGTTCAGCGCCGGCTCCGGAAAATCGTCGGCGAGCAGGCCGAACCCCGGAATATTCGCCGTCCAGCCGAAGCCGGACGGCCTGAACATCTCGATCGTCACCTTCAGTGCATCGCCCGGCTCGGCACCTTCGACATAGATGGGCCCGGTGACGGGGTTCACCTTGGCGAAGTCGAGCAAAGCGACGTCGTCCACAGTGCTGTCCAGCGTCAACTGGCCTCCGGACGAGTCCAGGCACTGGAACTCGATCGTCGAACCGGGCGCCACCCGCTCGGTCGGGACAAAGGAATTGTCCCAGCCGAAATGGTGATGGCGCCCGTGGATGGTGTAGTCGCAGTTATTGCACATCGGTCACATACACATTGTCGTAGTTGATCGGGATATGGACAGGGTCGACATAGAGATTGTCGGCGCCGCCCATCCGGGGCGATTTCATGGTGAAGCGCTGCTCGTTGAAGACCGGCACCCAAGGCGCGTCTTCCATGATCTTGCCGTAGATCGCGCTCCACATCCTGGCACGTTCGCCTGATTTGGCCGGATCGACGATCGAGTCAGCCTCCGCCGCCTTGGCGTCGAGATCCTTGTTGCAGTACCACGACCAGTTCCAGCCGCCCGGAACCGCGCCGGCGCAGCTGAGGATCGGCCCGTAGAAATTCGACGGATCGGGGAAATCGGCGATCCAGGCCATGCCGCCGGACCAGATCATCGGCGCGCCGGCCTTGTCGCCGCCGGCCGCGATGACATTGGCCTGCGCGAGCGACTGGATGCTGGCCTTGATGCCGACTGCCGCCAGGTCCTGCTGGATCGCCTGGGCGATGCGCGGGTTGGGATCGGTGTTCATGGCGAACAGCTGGGTGTCGAAACCATCGGGATGACCGGCCTCGGCAAGCAAAGCCTTGGCCTTGGCCACGTCATAGGGATAGCCCTTGAATTCCTTGTCGTAGCCGGGCATCGACGGCGGCAGCGGCTGGTTGGCCGGCACCCCGCGGTTGTTGATCAGCTGGACGATACGGTCCTTGTTGATCGCCATGTTGACCGCTTGCCGCACCTTCACATTGTCGAAAGGCGCCATGGTGGTGTTCATGGTGATGTAGCCGGTGTGCAACTGGCCGCCCTCGACGACACGGGCCTTCTGCTCGGGATCGGCCATCACCTCCTGGAACTTGGCCGGCGGAATAACGTCGCCGAGCACGTCGATCTCGCCCTTCTGCAGCCGCAGCAGCGCCACGATCGGCTCCTGCCCGATCTCGAAGGTGACCTTGTCGAGATGCGGCAGGCCCTTGTGCCAGTAATCCGGGTTCCGCTCGAAGACGACGCGCTGGCCGAGCGTCCATTCGGCGAACTTGAAAGCCCCGGTGCCGACCGGATGCTTGCCAAAGTCCGCGCCGTGTTTCTCGACCTCCTCTTTCGGCACGACATGCGAGAAGTTGATGGCCATGACATGCAGGAAGGTGGCGTCGGGCCGGGTCAGTTCGAACTTGATGGTGTAGGGGTCGACGACGGTGACGCCCGCCAGGCTTTCCGCCTTGCCTGCAGCTACATCCTCATGGCCCTTGATCGAGCCAAAGAAGCCGGCGCCCGGGCTCTGCGTCTTCGGATTGGTGACGCGATCGAGCGAATATTTCACGTCGTCGGCAGTCATCTCGCGGCCATTGTGGAACTTCACCCCTTGGCGCAGCTTGAAGGTGAAGGTCTTGCCGTCGGGCGCAATCTCGTAGCTCTGGGCGAGGTCGGGCCGCAGATTGGTGGTGCCCGGCTCGTAGTCCATCAGCCCGTCGAACAGGCTCTTGATCATCGACCAGTTCTGCCAGTCATAGCCGATGGCCGGATCGAGCGTGGCGACGTCGTCCTTGTAGGTGATGGTGATCGCGCCGCCCTGCCTGGCGTTCGGATCGACGGCGTGTTCGGCGCGGGCGCTTGTCATGCCGAGCATCAGCGCGAGCGCCGATACCGCAACGGTGGAGGTCAAGAATTTCTTCATCTCATGTTCCCTTTCTCTGGTTGTTACCGGTCTTTTTTTGGCCTTCATCTGAGCTTGATGCGCGGATCGATGAACGGCGCGACGGTGTCGGCCAGGAGATTGCCGAGCACGATGGCGAAGGCCGAAACCAGGGTGACGCCCATGATGATCGGGATGTCGACGCGCTGGATGGCCTGCCAGGCAAGCTGGCCGATGCCGGGCCAGCCGAACACGCTTTCGACCACCACGATGCCGCCCATGAAGATGCCGATGTCGATGCCGATCATGGCGATGACCGGCAGGATTGCGTTGGGCAGTGCATGGCGGAAAATGATGGCGCCGCGCGCAAGGCCCTTGGCGCGGGCGGTCCGCATATAATCCTGGCGCAGGACGTCGATCATCGACGAGCGCATCATGCGGGCGTACCAGCCGGCGCCGAGTATTCCCATGGTCAGGGACGGCAGCACCAGATGGCGCCAGGTGCCGTAGCCGCCGATCGGAAACCAGCCGAGCTGCACGGCGAATACGTAAAGGAGCAGCAGGCCGACGACGAATTGCGGCGCCGAGACGCCGACAAAGGACGCGACCATCAGCGTCTGGTCGGTGGCGGTGCCGCGCCTCACGGCGGCAACAAGGCCCATCGTCAGGCCGATCGCCAGTTCGCAAAGGATGGCGCCGACCATCAGCAGCAGGCTTGCCGGCAGCCGCGAGACGATGAGCTCCGTGACCTCGGAACGCTGGATGTAGGAGCGGCCGAGATCGCCGCTGAGCAGGCTGATCAGATAGTGCCAGTACTGGATGAAGAAGGGCTGATCGAGGCCGAGCTGCCGGCGGATGTTCTCGACCGTTTCGGGCGTGGCACTGCGGCCGGCGATCTGGCGGACGGGGTCGGCGGGCAGCAGGTAGAGCAGTGCAAATGTGATCAATGAGACGCCGAGCAGGATGAGCACGGACTGAATAACGCGGCGGCCGAGATAGGCGATCATGCCCGGCCCCTTTGCGTCGGATCGAGGATGTCGCGCAGCGCATCGCCGATGAGGTTGAAGGCCAGCGCCAGCGCCAGGATCGCCGCACCAGGAAAGAAGACCAGCCAGGGCGCTGCCTGAAAATATGTCTGGTTCTCGAAAATGATGTTGCCCCAGGATGCGGTCGGCGGCTGCACGCCGATGCCGAGATAGCTGAGCGTTGCTTCGAGCAGCACCGTGGTCGAGATGCCGAGCGTGCCCCAGACGATGATCGTCGGCAGCAGATGCGGCAGGATATGGCGAAACAGGATGCGTGGCGCGCTGGCCCCGATCGTACGCTCGGCGTCGATGAACTCGCGCTCGGCGAGCGAGCTGGTCTCGGTGTAGATGACCCGCGCGGTCTGCACCCAGTTCACCAGAGCGATCACCATGGCAACGATCCACAGGCTCGGCTGGAGCACCGCCGCCAGGCAGATGGCGAGCAGCAGCGCCGGAAAGGCCATCATCAGATCGGTGAAGCGCATCAGCGCGCCACCGATCCAGCCGCGGAAATAGCCCGCGGTGACGCCAACCAGCGTACCGATCAAAAGCGCCACGCCGTTGGCGACGATGCCGATGATCAGCGAGGTGCGTGCGCCGAAAAGGATGCGGGTCAGCAGATCGCGACCGAGCAGATCCGTGCCCAGCCAGAAGCTGGCATTCGGCGGCAAGGGCGCGCCTTCAAGCGTCAGCCCGTCGAACATCTGCTCGTTCGGATCGTAGCCGGTCAGCCACGGCGCCAGGATGGCGCCGGCCACGACGACGGCAACGATCACTAGGCCGATCAACGCCAGGGGACGCTTGACCAAGCGCCGCCAGACGCCGGCGCGCGGCCTGGCCGGCATGCGCCCGGTTGCCGGAAGATCAGGCGCGATGGGATTGGTCATCGCCGCCTTCTTCCGTCATCGCCACGATCCTGCGCGCGGCCTCTTCGACACTGATCTGCCAGCTCATCGCCAGCGACCGGAGCTGCGCATAGGCGCGGCCGTCCTCAGCGCCTTTCGACAAGGCCTCCACCGCGCGCACGATGGTCTGGCGCTCTGCGACGCGCAGGCGAAGCGACGATATCTCACTTGCCAAAAGCTTGCGCGCCTCGAAACTCTGCCGTGCGATCAACAGGGCGCTGTAGACGCCGGCATTGCCGACCGGCTTCAGCAACTGGGCGTCGGCCTTGTGCGACAGCGCCCACTCGATGCGGCCCGGCGCTTCGGAGCCGATCAGCGCCACCAGCGGCATCGGCGCCTCGCCCGGCGCCCAGGGGAATTGTTCGTCGAAGCCGAGATCGGCATCGAAGAAAACGAAGTCCGCCGCCAGCGCCTCGGCAGGCAGTTCCGGCCAGCAGCCGACCGTCTCGAGGCCGATGGCCGACAATTGCCGCGTGATCGCCTGCACCGTCGGATGCGGACGATGCAGGACAAAGGCCCTGGCGCCGCCGAGATTCGGGATGCGCGGGACCTTGCTCACGAGACCACCCTCAAGCGTGGCCGGCCGAACGTCTCGGTCCGGTCATAGCGGGACAGATAGGGATCGGGCGCGACACCCTTGGTCAGCGTGACGGTCTTGAACGCGGTCCCCTCGATGCGCCCGATCTGCACCGGCAAAGTGGCGTGCTGGGTTTGCGGATCGATAGAGATGTCGCCCAGCGGGGTTCGAAACGAGGTTCCGGCAAAGGCCTGGGGAAGGTCCGGCCATTGTGCGCCGGGATTGCGAGCGAGGATCTCGGCAAGCGTCCGCACCGAGGCATAGGCCGCGGCCTCGAAGGACGAGGCAGGCATGATGGAGGGCGCCGCCGAATTGCCCTGGCGATCCGCTGCCGAGATATCGTGAAAGTATGGCCCCACGGAAAGGTGGCCATTGCCCGCCCCGTTGATCGCCGGCAACTCGCATTCGGTGAGATTGCAGGACAGGATCGGGCAGCGCTCCGGCCTGAAATGCGGGTCGCGTTCGGCGAGCTCGGCATAGGCAGCGAGGAAGGCGTAAGACGACGAGCCGATCAGGTTGTTCAGGACGAAATCCGGCCGGGTCGCCTGGATCTCGGCGATCAGCCTGGAGACATCGACCTCGCCGAGCGGCAGATAGCGTTCGCCCAAAACCTTGCCGCCGGCGTCGGCGATCAGGTCGCGGGCGACACGGTTGGTCTCCCAGCCCCAGATGTAGTTCGAGCCGAGCAGGAAACCGTTGGCGCCGAAGCGCGGCACGACATGGGCCAGCAGCGGAACGAGATGCTGGTTTGGGCAAGCGTGCATGTAGACGACATGCTCGTTTGCTTCGAAGCCCTCATAGGGACAGGCATACCAGAGCGTGCCGCCGGCGCGCTCGAGGATCGGGATGACCTCCTTGCGGCTCCATGACGTAATGCAGCCAATGATGTGACGCGCGCCGCTGTTGGCGAGAATGTCGGCGCATCCCGTCGCGTAGCCGTCGATGTTGCCTTGCGGGTCGCGCTCCACAGGAACGAATTCGATCGGGATGGCGGGATCGGCATTGATGTCAGCGATGGCCGTCATCGCACCGGAACGGCAGGATTCGGACAGCAGGCGGTAGTTGCCAGACCGCGAGTAAAGGATGCCGATTTCAATACGCCGTCCCAAGCAAATCCCCAAAATAACAATGCCCCGCAGCCGCCGCCGCGGAAGGCGAGGCATACGAGGCATTTTTGCCGCCCGGCGGTCGGAGCCGGTATTTTCTCCATTAGCGTATTCGGTACGGCGGGTCAGTCAAGCGGGAAAGTGGGGGCCGGCCCGACGATGCTGCTCTAGAAGGGGGAGCGCCGTTCGGGCTTCACCAATTGTCGATGTTGGCGCTGCCCCTCATCGCCCTGCCGGGCACTTCTCCCCGTATAGTGACGGGGAGAAGGACGCCGTCACCGAGGATTTCGCCAATCGGCAGCGGTGCAGGAAATCCCCTTCTCCCCGTCACTATACGGGGAGAAGGTGCCGGCAGGCGGATGAGGGGCAGCGCAAACCTGAGGCGATTGCCCGGGACTCGCTACTCGCCGTAGACGTCGAAGGCAAAATACTTGTCGTTGATTTCCTTGTATTTGCCGTTGGCGCGCAGCGCGTCGATCGCCGCGTCGAGTTTTTGGGCCAACTCCTTGTTGCCCTTCTGCAGCGCGATGCCGACACCCGGTCCATGGATGGCCGGGTCTGGCGCCAGGGTGCCGAGCAGTTTGCAGCAGGCGCCCTCGGGCTTCTCCAGCCATTCGGTCAGCAGGATGGAGCCGTCCATCACCGCGTCGAGACGGCCATTGACCATGTCGGTGCGGGCGTCGTCGCCGGTCGGATAGGGCTTTATGGTCGAGCCTGCGTATTTCTGCTCGGCGAAATTCTGGTGGATCGTGGCGCTCTGCACGCCAAGCGCCTTGCCTTTCAGGTCCTCGGGCGAGGTGCCGGTGACGGTCGAATCCTTCGGCACCGCGATGGCCGGCGGCGTCTGGTAGTATTTGTGGGTGAAGTCGACCTTCTCGGCGCGTTCCGGCGTGATGGTGATGTTGATGATGGCATCGAACTTGCCGGCCTGCAGGGCCGGGATCGAGCCGTCGAAATCCTGCACGACGAACTCGCACTCGGTCTTCATCTCGCCGCACAGCGCCTTGCCGAGATCGATGTCGAAGCCGCCCAGCGTGCCATCGGCATTGGCATAGTTGAAGGGCGGATAGGCGCCCTCGGTGCCAAGCCTGAGTTTCTTGTCCTGGGCGGAGGCGGCGCCGGTGGCGAGCGCCATGGCGACGGAAGCGGCAGCCAAGAAACGACCGAAAAGGCGCATGATCCAGATCTCCGTTGTGTAGCCCGAGTCTACGGGGTTTTGTGGGCGCGGCGGAGACGGAAACGACATGGCCTGCGGCGATCACGGCGCGGCAAGGCCGATTGGAGGCTTCGGCGGTCAGCCGGCTGCTCGTGCCCGCCCGGTGGCGGCCTGGTCGATCGCCGACCCGTCCGCGGAAAGAGCGACGCCAAATTTCTCGCCGGCCTGTTCGGGCGTATAGTACCCCAGCCTGACATCCCGCAGCACCAGTTCCGGGTCGCGCTGCAGGGGATCACCATAGCCGCCGCCGCCCGGCGTGCCGACACGCACGCGGTCGCCGGCCTGCAGCGCGATGTCCTGCTCCTTCGAGAGGTGCGGCGGCACATGCTGCGTGCCGTCGCGAAACACGGTCACCGTGTTGACCGCGCCGTCCTTGCCGCCGAGCGCGCCCTGCGGGCCGAAGCGGCCATGGTCCATGACGAAAGAAGCGCGGGCGTCGCCGCGCAGGATCTCGACCTCATAGGCGAGACCGAAACCGCCGCGATGCCTGCCGGCACCGCCCGAGCCTTCGCGCAGGGCATAGTGGCGGTAGAGCACCGGAAACGCCTGCTCCATGATCTCGACCGGCGGCGATTTGGAGATGCCGATGGTCGAGCAGCCATTGCTCAGGCCATCATGACCGGCATTGCCGCCATAGCCGCCGCCGGAGATCTGGTACATGACGTAGTCGCGGCCGCGCGCCGGGTCGTTGCCGCCGAGCGCGAAATTGCCGCTGGAGCCGGCGGGAGCCGCCGTCACCTGGTCCGGCAGCGCCTGCACCATCGCCGCGAACACCGCCTCGGCGATGCGCTGCGAGACCTCGGCCGCGCAACCCGAGACCGGGCGCGGGTATTTGGCGTCGAGAAAAGTGCCTTCCGGCCGCTTTACGATCAGCGGCTCGAAGGCGCCGGCGCTGATCGGCACGTCGGGGAAAATGTGGCGCATGGCGAGATAGACCGACGACAAGGTCGTCGCCAGAACGCTGTTCATCGGCCCGGCGCAAGGTTTTGACGAGCCTGAAAAATCGAAGCTGAGCGTGTCGCTGTGTTTCTCCACCGCCAGCGCGATGGTCAGCGGCTCGTTCACCACCCCGTCGGAATCGACGAAGGCTTTGGAGCGATAAATGCCGTCGGGAATGGCCGATATGTTGGCGCGCATCTGCTCGGCGGCGCGGCGACGCAGTTCGGCGATCGCCTCGACGACCGTTTCGTCACCGTAACGATCCAGGATTCCGGTGAGCCGGTCCTGGCCGATCAACAGTGCCGCCGCCTGCGCGCGAATATCGCCGATGCGCTGGTCGGCAACCCTGATGTTCGAGCAGATGATGGCGTAGATTTCGCGGTCGAGCACGCCCCGCTTGAACAGTTTCACCGGCGGCAGCCGCAAGCCCTCCTGTTCGACCGCCGTTGCCGAGGCGGAAAAGCCGCCCGGCACCGAGCCGCCGATATCGGGCCAGTGGCCGGTGTTCGACAGCCAGCAGAAGATCTTGCCATCGCGGTAGACCGGCATGGCGAACCGTACATCCATCAGATGGGTGCCGCCGAGATAGGGGTCGTTGACGATGTAGATATCGCCTGGCTCGGGCGGCAGGCAGCGTCCGTCGGCGATCATCTCGATCACCGTTTTGGTCGAATACTGCATCACGCCGACGAACACCGGCAGCCCCTGGCTGCCTTGTGCGATCAGCGATCCATCGACCGCCGAATAGATGCCGTCGGAACGGTCATTGGCCTCGGCAATGACCGGCGAAAAGGCAGCGCGCGAAAACGTCAGGTCCATCTCGTCGCAGACCTGCTGCAGCGCCGCCTGGATGACCGAAAGCGTGATAGCGTCGAGCTTTTGCATCTCAGGCCTCACCAATGTCGATGATGATGTTGCCGTCGGCGTCCGAGCGCGCCCGGTCGCCAGGCTCGAGCACGGTGGTGGCGTCCATCTGTTCGAGGATCGCCGGCCCTTCTATGGCGGCGTCGAGCGGCAGATTTTCCCTGCTATAGACCGGCGTGTCGTGCCAGCGCCCGCCATACCAGACCGGCCGGATTTCGCGACGCGCCTCATCAAGTGTTCTGGCGCGGCCAGCCGGGTCGATCAATCGCGAAAGATCTATCGCCGGCCGCACGCCGGTGACCGAGGTGTTGAGGTTGACCAGATTGGCGCGGATTTCCGGCAGCTCGACCTTGAAGCGGGCGAAATAGGCTTTTTCGAACAGTTGCTGCAGTACCGCGCGCGTCACCGAAGACGACGGCAGCGGCACGTTGATGATGTGGGTCTGGCCGACGAACTGCATGTCGGCGGAATGGGTGACGCGGATCGTCTCCGGCTTCACCGCTTCCTTGCCGATCAGCTCCTCGCCTTCGTTTCGGTGCCGTTCCAATATCGCGTGAAGCTGGATTTCATCGAGCCCGGCTACCGGCTGGTTGACGGTGTTGACGAAATCGTGCCTGAGATCGGCGACGACACAGCCGAGCGCATTGGTGATGCCCGGCCGCGCCGGCACCAGCACTTTGGGCAGGCCGAGCTCGCGCGCCAGTGCTGTCGCATGCAGCGGACCGGCGCCGCCAAAAGCGAACAGCGCGAAATCGCGAGGATCGTGGCCGCGCGACACCGAGACCATGCGGATGGCGCCGGCCATCTTGATGTTGCCGAGCCGCAGCACCGCACCCGCCGCCTCGACGCCGGACAGGCCGGTGGGGCGGCCGATCCTGTCTTCAAAAATGCCGGTGACGTGCTCGACGGTGACCGGATTTTCGACGGCAAGCAGCTTTTTCGGCGCCAGCCGGCCGAGCACCAGATTGGCATCGGTGATGGTCGGCTCGCTGCCGCCGCGCCCGTAGCAGATCGGCCCGGGATTGGCGCCGGCGCTTTCCGGGCCGATCTGGATCAGGCCGGCCGCATCGACGCGGGCGATCGAGCCGCCGCCGGCGCCGACCGTGTGCACCGCCACCATCGGCACGTGGATCGGCATCGCATATTCGATCTCGATCTCGTTCGACACCGCCGGTTCGGCGTTGCGGATCAGCGCCACGTCGGTCGAGGTGCCGCCCATGTCATAGGTGACCAGGTTTTCGAAGCCAGCGCGTTTTCCCGTATAGGCGGCCGCGATGACGCCGGAGGCCGGGCCGGACATCACGGTCTTGGCCGATTCGCGGGTGACAAAGCGGGCCGAGATCATGCCGCCATTGCCGTTCATGATCAGGAAGTCGCGGGCGTAGCCTTTTGATGCCAATTCCTTGCGCAGCCGCTCGACATAGCGCTCGAGGATCGGCTGCACCGAGGCGTTGACCGCAGCGGTGACGCCGCGCTCGAATTCGCGCGCTTCCGACAGCAGCGCATGGCCTGTCGTGATGTAGCTGTTCGGCCAAAGCGCGGCGGCGATCTCGGCGGCGCGCCGCTCATGCGCCGGATTGGCGTAGGAATGCAGGAAATGGATGACGAGCGATTCGCAGCCCGCCTCGATCAATTGTGAAACCGCCGCGCGCATCTCGACCTCGTCGAGCGGAATGCGCACCGCGCCCGAGGCTTCGACGCGCTCCGACACTTCAAGCCGCAGATTGCGCGGAATGATCGGGGCGAAGCTGCCGGTCATGCCATAGGCCTGCGGCCGCGTCCGCCGGCCAAGCTCGATGACATCGCGAAAGCCGCGCGTGGTGACCATGCCGGTCTTGGCCAGCCGGCGTTCGAGCACTGCGTTGGTGGTGGTGGTCGTGCCGTGCACGATGAGGTCGATGCCGCGGATGGGAAAACCGGTGGCGTCGAGAGCCGAAACGACCCCAAAAGCCTGGTTGTCGATGGTGGTCGGGGTCTTGGCGATATGCACCTTGCCACCGTGACGGCCGTCGATCAGAAGCAGGTCGGTAAAGGTTCCGCCGACATCGATGCCGGCGACGACGCTGCCCGAGGAATCCAGCGTCTGCGCCGAAAAATTCTCTTCCATTGTCGAAACCCGAAATGTCAGGACTACAGATATGTCTCAGTTTGGAAAGGTGTTTCAGCCTGGCGTCTTGACGCAAATATCATTTGTATACTAATAAATTCCGGACACAAGAGCTTACCGCTTGGCAGTGTGCGAACGGCACGCCGGAACCTGATCGGTTCGGGCGCGCAGCAGAAGATTTGGCGTCAGCGTCCTCGGGTTGGCCAGAAGGTTAGGTTTGATGAACACCACATCCGCGCTCAACACCGCCGGCGCCCGGCCGCTGCAGTTCCCAATTCCGGCCAATGTCTATGCCGAAACCGTCGTCTCGGTGAAGCACTATACCGACCGGCTGTTTTCGTTCCGCATCACCCGGCCGCAGTCGCTGCGCTTCCGCTCCGGCGAGTTCGTCATGATCGGCCTGCCCAATGCCGAGAAGCCGGTGTTCCGCGCCTATTCGATCGCCAGCCCGGCCTGGGACGACGAGCTGGAGTTTTTTTCGATCAAGGTGCCGGACGGCCCGCTGACCTCTGAGCTGCAGAAAATCGAGATCGGCGACACCGTCATCATGCGGCAAAAATCGACCGGCACGCTGGTGGTCGACGCGCTGACCCCGGCCAAGCGCCTGTTCATGATCTCGACCGGCACCGGCATCGCGCCCTTCGCCAGCCTGCTGCGCGATCCCGACACTTTTGAGAAATTCGAGCAGGTCGTGCTGACCCACACCTGCCGCGACAATGCCGAACTGACCTACGGCCAGGAGCTGGTCGCAGAGCTGGAGAACGACCCGCTGATCGGCGAACTGACCGGCGGCCGCGTCACGCTCTACAATTCGACGACGCGCGAAACCTCCGAGCGCATGGGCCGCATCACCGCGCTGATCGGCTCGGGAAAATTCTACGCCGATCTCGGCATCGACAAGCTCGACCCGGAGACCGACCGCATCATGATCTGCGGCTCGATGCACATGCTCAGGGATGTCAAGGAATTGGCCGAAAGCCTCGGCTTCGAGGAAGGCTCGCTGCACCATCCGGCAAGCTTCGTCGTCGAGCGCGCGTTTGTCGGGTAGAGCCTTGACACAGTTCGGTCGAGCGCCACGACGGTGCTGAACCTTTGACGCCGGCAGGACAGAGGGGGGCGCCAAGGATCGCTGCAGATCAGCATTTTATCCTGAGCCGCTGCATTCTCCGGCTGGCGTAACGGCATGGATCCTAGCGTCTGCGCCGCGTCGCTTCGCTCCTTGCTTCGCCCTAGGATGACGAAGGCATGGGGGCTTACGGCTAATCGCAAATGTTGCAGGCCTTTTTGATGCGGTGGGAAGGATCGCTACTGCTTTCATTCTACGCCGCCGCGCTGTTCGGCTGATGTCACAGCAGGCTTTTTCCGCTATGACCGCCTGAAGGACTCGTGAAGCGCTGCTTCACGGTCTATCTTCGACCGCAAGTCGTCGAACAAAGGGGCAGGAGATGAGCAGCACCAGCCGCGAAGCAGAGCGCGGACCTTCGAAGATCATGCCGCTGCCGGCGCGCACCGCTGCCAATGCGCCGGCGCCGCAAGCGCACGGCATTGCCCGCAACCCCGGCATGACGCTCGATCTCGGCTTCATGGAATCGATGCGCAGCGTCAACCGCTCGGCGCTGGAACGGCGTGTCGCCAGCCTGACCAAGCGGCGTTCGATCAAGGCCGACAACCAGGCCGCCTGGCTGCTGCGCGCCGTTGCCTGCATGGACCTGACCACGCTGAACTCGAACGACACCGACGAGCGCGTGCGCCGGCTCTGCGCCAAGGCGATCAATCCGTTCCGCCGCGACATCGTCGAAGGCCTCGGCATTGCAGGTGAAAAGATCCGCCCGGCGGCGGTCTGCGTCTATCATCCCTTCGTCGCCACCGCCGTCGATGCGCTGCGCGGCAGCGGCATCCATGTCGCCGCCGTTTCCACCGCCTTCCCGCACGGCCTCACGCCACTGTCGACGCGGCTGCAGGAGATCGAAGCTTCGGTGAGCGACGGCGCCGACGAGATCGACGTGGTCATTCCGCGCGGCCTGGTCTTTGCCGCGAAATGGCAGGAACTCTATAACGAGATCGTCTCGATGCGCGCCGCCTGCGGCGAGGCGCATCTGAAGGTGATCCTCGGCACCGGCGACCTCGCGACGCTGCGCAACGTCATGCTCGCCTCGATGGTGGCGATGATGGCGGGCGCCGATTTCATAAAGACGTCGACCGGCAAGGAAAGCGTCAACGCGACGCTGCCGGTCGGCCTTGCCATGGTGCGCGCCATCCGCGCCTATTTCGAGGAGACCGGCTACCTCATCGGCTTCAAGCCGGCCGGCGGCATTTCGACCGCCAAGGCTTCGCTCGACTGGCTGGTGCTGATGAAGGAAGAGCTTGGCCGGCGGTGGCTGGAGCCGGACCTGTTCCGCTTCGGCGCGTCGAGCCTTCTGACCGACATCGAGCGCCAGCTCGAGCATCATTTGACCGGTCATTATTCGGCCAATCATCGCCACGCGATGGCGTGACTATCGGGAGCGCTCCATGAACATTCTCGAACGCTATCACGCCATGGACTACGGTCCGGCTCCGGAGGCCCGCAATGAGGCCGATGCCTGGCTTGCCGCTCGTGATTTCTCCAAAGCGCTGTTCATCGGCGGCGACTGGAAGGCGGCCGCCAGCGGCAAGACCTTCGATACCAGCGACCCGTCTTCGGGAAAATTGCTGGCCAAGGTGTCGGATGCCGGAGCTGCCGATATCGACGCGGCGGTTTCGGCCGCGACAAAAGCGCTGCCGAAATGGGCCGCAGCCACCGGCTACCAACGCGCCAAAGTGCTCTATGCTATCGGCCGCGCCATGCAGCGCCACCAGCGGCTGTTTGCGGTGCTGGAATCGATCGACAACGGCAAGCCGATCCGCGAAAGCCGCGACATCGACGTGCCGCTGGCCATCCGCCATTTCATCCACCATGCCGGCTGGGCGCAGGCGCTGGACAGGGATTTCCCGGATCAGAAGGGCGTCGGCGTCGTCGGCCAGATCATCCCGTGGAACTTTCCGCTGTTGATGCTGGCCTGGAAGATCGCGCCGGCACTGGCCGCCGGCTGCACGGTGGTGCTGAAGCCGGCCGAGTTCACGCCGCTTACCGCCATCCTGTTCGCCGAGATTTGTGAGCGCGCCGGCGTGCCGAAGGGCGTCGTCAACATCGTCCACGGCGGGCCGGAGGCAGGTGGGGCCATCGTCAACCATCCCGGCGTCCAAAAAATCGCCTTCACCGGCTCGTCCGAGGTCGGCAAGATCATCCGCAAGGCCACTGCCGGGTCGGGCAAAAAAATATCGCTGGAGCTTGGCGGCAAGTCGGCCTTCGTCGTCTTCGAGGATGCCGACCTCGACAGCGCCGTCGAGGGACTGGTCGACGGCATCTGGTTCAACCAGGGCCAGGTCTGCTGCGCCGGCTCGCGCCTCTTGGTGCAGGAGGGCATCGCCGAGGCCTTCATCGCCAAGGTCAAGGCGCGGATGAGCCGGCTGCGCGTCGGCAGCCCGCTCGACAAGAACACCGATATCGGGCCGCTGGTCGACCTGACCCAGCTCGATCGCGTCAAGGGCCTGGTCGCCGAAGGCGCCAAACAGGGCGCCGTCTGCTGGCAGCCGGACGTGGCGCTGCCGTCCTCCGGCTATTACCATTTGCCGACGCTGGCGACAGGCGTTTCGCCGGCCAACATCCTGGCGCAGGAAGAGGTGTTCGGCCCGGTGCTGGCGACCATGAGCTTCCGCAACACCGAGGAAGCGGTCGAGCTCGCCAACAACACGCGCTACGGGCTGGCCGCCTCGGTGTGGAGCGAGAACGTCAACCTCGCGCTGCACGTCGCGCCGCAATTGAAGGCCGGCGTCGTCTGGGTCAACGGCACCAACATGTTCGACGCCGCCTGCGGCTTCGGCGGTTATCGCGAGAGCGGTTTTGGCCGCGAAGGCGGGCGCGAGGGCATGCTCGAATACCTCTCGGCAAAGCTGCCGCTCGGCCCGGCCATCAAGCCGGCACCGGCTACGGCTCAGTCGATCGAGCGGTCGGAAAGCGATGCCATCGACCGCACGGCAAAGCTGTTCATCGGCGGCAAGCAGGTCAGGCCGGACGGCAATTATTCGCTTGATATAGCCACTGCCAAGAGCAAGCTTGCCGGCGAGGTCGGGCTCGGCAGCCGTAAGGATGTTCGCGATGCCGTCGCGGCCGCACGTGCCTGCAAGGCCTGGCCGGAGGCGACTGCCTATAACCGCAGCCAGGTGCTGTACTATCTGGCCGAAAATCTTTCGGGCCGTGCCGGAGAATTCGCGGCGCGTTTAACGGAGCTGACAGGCGCCACCGCCAAGGCCGCGCGAGACGAGGTCGAGCAATCGATCGAGCGGCTGTTCCTCTATGCCGGCCTGGCCGACAAGTTCGAGGGCCGTGTCCACCAGCCGCCGGCCCGCGCCGTCACTTTGGCGCTGCACGAGCCGGTCGGCGTCGTCGGCATCGTGGCACCCGACAATGCGCCACTGCTTGGCCTGATCTCGCTGGTGGCGCCGGCGCTGGCGATGGGCAACACCGTGGTCGCGGTGCCGTCGGAAAAATATCCGCTGCTTGCCACCGATCTCTACCAGGTCATCGAATATTCCGACGTTCCGGCCGGCGCCATCAACATCGTCACCGGCCGCAGCGCCGAGCTCGCCGGCGTGCTGGCCAGGCATGACGATGTCGACGGGCTCTGGCTGTTCGCCGATGCCGAGACCTGCGCTAGGGCCGAAGCCGACTCCGTCGGCAATCTCAAGCGCGTCTGGACCGGCAACGGCCGCAGCCTCGACTGGGCGTCGGCCGAGGCCGCCGGCGATGCCTTGCTGCGCCGTGCCGTCGAGGTCAAGAACGTCTGGGTGCCCTACGGCGATTGAGCGTGTGTAGATTGTCGACGTCGGCGCCGCCCCTCATTGCCCTGCCGGGCATTTCTCCCCGTATAGTGACGGGGAGAAAGACGCTGCCTCGGCGCCGGGCTTGACGGGCTAATAGATGTTCTTTACCGAGAAAAAACATTTGCCGCCCTAGGCACCCGGGCGGCCACAAGGAGAAAAAAAGCATGGCGGATCTGGGAGGCAAGATCGTTGTCGTCACGGCGGCGGCACAAGGCATCGGCCGGGCGAGCGCGCTGGCTTTCGCCAGGGCGGGCGCTGTCGTCCACGCCACCGACATCAACGAGGTGCTGCTCGCCGACCTCGGCAAGATTGCTGGCATCAAGACCCGCAAGCTCGACGTGCTGAACGACGAGGCTGTGACGTCGGCCTTCGCCGAGATCGGCGCTGTCGACGTGCTGTTCAACTGCGCCGGCTTCGTCCACTCCGGCTCGATCCTCGAGATGAAGGACGCCGATCTCGATTTTGCCTATGATCTCAACGTCCGCTCGATGATCCGCACCATCCGCGCCGTGCTGCCCGGCATGCTGGAGCGCGGCGACGGCTCGATCATCAACATGGCGTCGCTTGCCGGCTCGACCAAGGGCGTGCCCAACCGCTTCGTCTATGGGCTGACCAAGGCGGCGGTCATCGGCCTGACCAAATCGGTCGCCGCCGACTATGTCGGCAGGGGCATACGCTGCAACGCCATTTGCCCGGGCACGGTCGAAAGCCCGTCGCTGGAGGACCGCATGCATGCGCAGGGCGACTACGAGGCGGCCCGCGCCGCCTTCATCGCCCGCCAGCCGATGGGCCGCCTCGGCACAGCAGAGGAAATTGCCGATCTCGCCGTCTATCTGGCCGGCGCCACCTATACGTCGGGACAGGCTTATAATATCGACGGTGGCTGGTCGATCTAAGAGGCCATTTGAAAACTCTGAGTTTGCAAACGGCCTCTGCGCCGCAATCAGGAGAAAAAGAATGAAACTGCTGCGCTATGGCGAAGCGGGGAGCGAACGCCCCGGCCTGCTCGATGCGGATGGGACGATCCGCGACCTCTCCGCCCATGTCACCGACATTGCCGGCAAGGCGCTCGACCCGGCATCGCTCGAAACATTGTCGAAGCTCGATCCGAAATCGCTGCCGGCGGTCTCCGGCAATCCGCGCATCGGCGCCTGCGTCGCCGGCACCGGCAAATTCATCTGCATCGGCCTGAACTATTCCGACCATGCCGCCGAGACCGGCGCCACCGTGCCGCCGGAGCCGATCATCTTCATGAAGGCAAGCTCGGCCATCGTCGGGCCTGACGACGACGTGCTGATCCCGCGCGGCTCGGTCAAGACCGACTGGGAAGTCGAGCTTGGCGTGGTCATCGGCAAAACCGCGAAATACGTCACCGAGGCCGAGGCGCTAGATTATGTCGCCGGCTACTGCGTCGCGCACGACGTGTCCGAGCGCGCCTTCCAGGCCGAGCGCCAGGGCCAGTGGACCAAGGGCAAGTCCTGCGACACGTTCGGGCCGATCGGCCCGTGGCTGGTGACCAAGGACGAGGTCCAGGATTCGCAGAACATCCCGATGTGGCTGAAGGTCAACGGCAAGACGATGCAGAACGGCTCGACCAAGACCATGGTCTATGGCGTCGCCTACCTGGTTTCCTATCTCAGCCAATTCATGTCGCTGCATCCGGGCGACATCATCTCGACCGGCACGCCGCCCGGCGTTGGGCTGGGCATGAAGCCCCCGGTGTTCCTGAAGCCCGGCGACGTCGTCGAGCTCGGCATCGAAGGGCTGGGCATGCAGAAGCAGACGTTCAAGGCGGACGAGTAGCGGCGCTCTGCCTTCTCCCCTTGTGGGAGAAGGTGGCCTCGCCCACGGGTCTTGCCTTCGGCAAGCCCGAGGACAGGCTCCGCGAGGTCGGATGAGGGGTGCTCCAGCTTGGCACCGACAGCACTCCGTCCAACACCCCTCTTCCGTCTCGGCGCTGCGCGCCGATCCACCTTCTCCCACAAGGGGAGAAGGAAAAAGGGGCGCTACTTCAGCACCTTGCCGTCAGTCCCGAACCGATAAGTCTTCGCCGGATCCGGCGTCGCGTAGAGCGTGGCGCCCGGTTCGGCGTTGTAGACGCCAAAAATGCGCACGGTGATCAGCCCGGCCTTCTCGCAGTCGAGATAGAGGTTGGTGTCGGCGCCGAGATGCTCGGCGTGGACGACCGTGCCTTTCCAGGCGCCGGATTTCGCATCGACGGTCAGATGCTCTGGGCGGACGCCGATGGTCTTGGCCGTCTCGCCAAGCCTGGCGCCGTCGACGAAATTCATCTTCGGCGAGCCGATGAAGCCGGCGACGAACTCATTCGCCGGCGCATTGTAGAGCTCCATCGGTCCGCCGATCTGCTCGATCCTGCCCGCGTTGAGCACGACGATCTTGTCGGCCAGCGTCATCGCCTCGACCTGGTCGTGGGTGACATAGATCATCGTCGCCTTCAGCCGGCGATGCAGTTGCGCGATCTCCAGCCTGGTGTTGACGCGCAGTGCGGCATCGAGGTTGGACAAAGGCTCGTCGAACAGGAAAAGCTTGGGCTCACGCACCACCGCGCGGCCGATGGCGACGCGCTGGCGCTGGCCGCCGGAAAGCTCGGCCGGCCGCCTGGCGAGATAGGGCTCCAGCGACAGCATCGACGATGCGATGCCGATGCGGCGGTCGATCTCGGCCGCTGGCGTGCCCGCCTGCTTGAGGCCAAGGCCCATATTGTTTTTCACCGTCAGATGCGGGTAGAGCGCATAGGTCTGGAACACCATGGCGATGCCGCGCTTGGCCGGCGGGGTGGCGGAGACGTCCGCACCGTCGATGACCACACGCCCCGAGGTCGAATCCTCCAGCCCGGCGATGACCCTGAGAAGTGTCGATTTTCCGCAGCCGGAGGGGCCGACGAAGACGACGAATTCGCCATCGGTCACTTCGAGGTTGATGCCTTTCAGCACCTCGACCGGCCCAAACGCCTTCTTCACATTCTCGATATTCAGCGAGCCCACGGCGTTCCTCCGGATTGGAATGTGGGGGCGCTGTAGAGCGCTATCCCTGACGAAATTTCCCCTGTCACAATCGCACCGCCTTCCCGCTGCGGACGCTTTCGTCGGCGGCAAGGCAGACGGCGAGCGACTTCACGGCGTCGTCCATGTGGCGGGTCAGATCAATATCCTCGCGGACCGCCTTGAGCAGAAAGGCCTGTTCGCGATCGCAGAGTTCCTGATGGCCGGGTTCGCCTTCCATCGACAGTATCTCATCCGCCCTGGCGAATTTTCCGTCCGCGCCGGTCGCCGCGCTGTGCAGGCGGAGGGTCGAGGTCCTGGTGTGGGTGTCGATGTCGTCGGATCTGACGCCCTCCTTCATCACGATCGACACACAGCCATTGGGCGAGATCACGTCCTTCACGAAAAAGGCGGTTTCCGAGATCATCGGCCCCCAGCCGGCCTCGTACCAGCCGACCGAACCATCGTCGAACAGCACCTGCAGATGCCCGTAATTGTACATCGTGGGCGCAATCTCGTCGCTCAGCCGCAGCCCCATGCCGCGCACCTCGACCGGCCTGGCGTCGGTGATCTGCAGCATCACGTCGAGATAGTGCACGCCGCAATCGACGATCGGCGACGTCGTCTGCATCAACTGCTTGTGCGTCTGCCAGCTATGGCCGGAGGATTGCTGGTTGAGGTTCATGCGGAACACGTAAGGACCGCCGAGCTTGCGCGCCTCGGCGATCAGCCTGATCCACGACGGGTGATGGCGCAGGATATAGCCGATTACCAGTTTTTTGCCGTTGGCCTTAGCTGCGGCAACGACACGTTTGGCATCCGCCACCGTCGTCGCCAGCGGCTTTTCGACAAAGACATGGCAGCCGGCCTCGAATGCCCTGACGGCATAGTCGGCATGGCTGTCGGAATAAGTAGCGATACAGGCGATATCTGGTTTTTCGTCGCGCAGCGCCTCGTCGAAGGAGCGCCTGATGCCATAGCCGGAAAGCCCGGCCGGCAGCGGCACGTCCGAACGGTTGACCAGCGCGGCGATCTCAAAACCCGGATTGGTGTGATAGGCCAGCGCATGGCTGCGGCCCATATTGCCGAGCCCGGCTACGACGACGCGAAGAGGTTTTTCCGAACTCACTTGACCGCTCCCGAAGTAATGCCGCGGATCAGCTGCCGCGAGAAGATGACGTAGAGGATCAGCACCGGCATGATCGCCAGCGACAGCGCGGCCAGGATGGCGTTCCAGTTGGTGACGAACTGGCCGAGGAACAGCTGGGCGCCGAGCGTCACCGTCTTGGTCTCCTCCGACGGCGCCAGGATCAGCGGAAACCACAGATCGTTCCAGATCGGGATCATGGTGAAGACGGCGACCGTCGCCATCGATGGCCGCACCAGCGGCAGCACCAGCCGGAAGAAGATGGTGTATTCGGACAGACCGTCGATGCGTCCGGCATTCTTCAGATCGTCGGACACCTGCTTCATGAATTCCGACAGGATGAAGACGGCGAGCGGCAGGCCTTGCGCTGTATAAACCAGGATCAGCGCCGTCAGCGTGTTGACCAGCCCGCTCGCCACCATCAATTGCAGGATGGCGACGGTGCCGAGGCGGATCGGGATCATGATGCCGAGGGCGAGATAAAGCCCCATCAGCGAATTGCCGCGAAAACGGTATTCCGACAGCGCAAAGGCGGCCATCGCGCCGAACAGCAGCACGAAGAACAGCGAGGCGACGGTGACGACAAGGCTGTTCTGGAAGTAATGGATGAAATCGCCCTGGCCGATGACGGTGGTGTAGCCGATCAGGTCGAAGGTTTTCGGGGTCGGCGGCGTCAGCGGCGCGCCGAAGATGCCGGCGCGGGATTTAAACGAATTCATGATGACGATGATCACCGGAAACAGCGCGATCACCGTGTAGGTCAACAGCACCGCATGGGCGCCGATGGTGCGGGGCAGGGAGTGGGTTGCCGTGCTCATATCGCCCCCTAAAACTGATAGCGACGCAGGCGCGTCTGGACGAGGAACAGGTAGACGCAGACGCCGCCAAGGATGATCAGGAACATCATCGTGGCGATCGCCGCGCCCATGTTGGGATCGCCGACCTGCAGCTGGAAACCGAAGAAGGCGCGGTAGAGGAAGGTGCCGAGGATATCGGTCGAGTAATTCGGTCCGGCCAGCGCGCCTTGCGCGGTGTAGATCAGGTCGAAGGCGTTGAAATTGCCGACGAAGGTCAGGATCGAGATGATGCCGATCGACGGCAGGATCAGCGGCAGCTTGATCTTCCAGAACTGCGACATGCCGGTGATGCCGTCGCATTCGGCGGCTTCGATCACCTCCTCTGGGATCGACAGCAATGCCGCATAGATCAGCATCATCGGGATGCCGACGAACTGCCACACCGAGATCAGGCTGAGCGTGGTCAGCGCATATTGTTCTTTGCCGAGCCACGGCGTGAACAGGCTTTTGAGGCCGACGAGATCCATCAGGTTTGGCGCCACGCCCCACAGCGGCGACAGGATCAGCTTCCAGGCGAAGCCGACGATGACGAAGGACAGGATCGTCGGCACGAAGATCGCCGTGCGGTAGAAGGCGGAGAATCTCAGCCGCGGGCTGGACAGCAGTGCGGCCAAAAGCACGCCGATCGGATTCTGCACGATCATGTGGATTATGAAGAACCAGACGTTGTTGCGCAGCGCGTTCCAGAAATTGACCGACCAGTTGGGATCGCCGAACAGCCTGCGGAAGTTTTCGAACCCGACGAAGACCTGGGCCTGGTCGATGTTGCGGAACAGCGAGAGCTGCAGCGTGCCGGCCAGCGGCAGGATCATGATCGCCGTATAGACCAGCACCGCCGGCGCCAGGAAGACGACGATATGCCAGCGGAACGGTCGTTTCGGTGCTGCGGCCATGCGTTCGGTCCCCGCCGATCAGGTTCTTGCAATTGCCGCCAAGGGTGCGGCACCTCCCTCCCCCTCGAGGGGAGGGTGCCTCGCGAAGCGAGGCGGGTGGGGTCGGCTAAGGCCGCGCGATCGTGACTTCGACCGCGCCTCCCGGCAACGATCAAGTCGCAGCCTGCCTTTACCGACCCCCTCTGTCGCCTCCGGCGACATCTCCCCCTCGAGGGGGGATAGCGCTCGCTCTTACTTCGCCGGCTTATACCAGCTGTCGAGGCCGTCCTGCAGCTTCTTGGCGGCAGCTTCCGGCGTGACGGTGCCGTTGATGACGTTGGCCGATTCAACCCATGTCTCGTTTTCGAGATTCGGCGTGCCGCGCGACAGGATCTGGTAGGTCGAGCGGATGGTCGACTTGCACTTGTCGCGCCAAGAAACGAATTCCTGGGCCAGCGGGTCTTCCATCTTCACCGGGGTGTTGTTCAGGCTGAAGAAGCCCGGCAGCGCGTTGGCGTAGATGGTGGCGAAATCCGGCGAGGCGACCCAGGTCAGGAAGGTCTTGGCCGCATCCGCATTCTTCGACGCCGCATTGAGGCCCATGCCGATGTCGGTGTGGTCGGAGATGTAGCAGGCGTCGCCGGCCTTCTGCACCGGCGGCGGGAACGCGCCCATCTTGAACTGCGCCTGGGTGTTGAACAGGCCGATTTCCCACGAGCCGGCCGGGTAGATGGCGGCGCGGCCGAGGGTGAACAGGTTCTGGCTGTCCGGATAGGTCTGCGCCTCGAAGCCGTCGCCGAGATAGGGCTTCCACTTGGCGAGTTCGGCAAACGGCGTAACCCACTGCGGATCGGTCAGCTTCTGCTCGCCCTTGATCAGCGCCAGACGGCCTTCTTCGCCCTTCCAGTAGTTCGGGCCGATGTTCTGGTAGCCCATGGTCGCGGCTTCCCAGAGATCCTTGGTGCCCATCGCCATCGGGATGTAGGTGCCGTCGGCCTTGATCTTGTCGAGCGCGGCGTAGAACTCCTCATTGGTCGTCGGCACCTTGATGCCGAGCTGGTCGAAGGCGTCCTTGTTGTAGATGAAGCCGTGGATGACGGAAGCCATCGGCACGCAGAAGCTCGACTTGCCGTCGTCGGTCTGCCAGGCGGCCTTGGCGACGTCGGAAAAATTCTCCATGCCAGGCAGCGTCGAGATATCAGCGAGATTGCCCTTCTTGAACAGTTCCAGCGACTTGTCGAACGGGCGGCAGGTGATCAGGTCGCCGGCCGAGCCGGCGGCGAGCTTGGCGCCGAGTGCTGCGTCATATTCGGTCGGCGCCGACGGCGCGAACACCACCTTGATGCCCGGGTTCTTGGCCTCAAAAGCCGGGATCAGCTTGTCCTTCCAGATGGCAAGGTCGTCGCCGCGCCAGCTTTCGATGTTGAGCGTTACGTCCTGGGCACAGGCCATTCCGGCCGAGCCGAGAATGCTGGTGCCGAGAAGCAGTGCCGTCAGTAGTTTGGTTGTCATGCTCAGTCTCCCTGTTGACCTTTTTCAGGTTCGGTTTTGAGAACAGGGGCTTTCCGCCCCATGCTCCCCTCGATCGCGGAAAGCGCCGGACGCAGCTTCTGGCCGGTGCCTTCCAGTATCTTCTGCGCCGCGTCGGCGCTGGCGGCGCCGGCGGCGAGCAGAATGGCGGTCTTGACGTTGCCGCCGCTGTTCTCGAGCAGGCGCGCCGCATCGTCCCTGTCGCGTCCGCTGATCGCGGCGACGATGCGGGCGGCGCGGTCGCGCAGCTTGATGTTGTCGGCCATGAGATTGACCATGTAGCCGTCATGGACATGGCCAAGGTGGATGGCGGCCAGCGTCGACAGCATGTTGAGCGCGATCTTCTGGGCGGTGCCGGCACCCATGCGCGTCGAGCCGGCGATCAGCTCCGGCGGCGTTTCGAGCAGGATGGCGATGTCGGCCAGCCGAAGCAGCGGCGCATCCTTGTTGTTGGCGATGGCGATGGTCGCCGCACCGCGGCGCCCGGCGTCCTCGATCGCCCTGACCGCATAGGGCGTCGAGCCGCTGGCCGAGACCGCGATCAGGCAGTCGCCCTCGCCGATGCCGGCAGCGGCAACCGCCGCCGAGGCTTCTTCGGTGTCGTCCTCCGGCCCGCCGGCCAGTGTCTTGAAGGCATCGTCGCCACCGGCGATCAGGATGGCGATGCGGTCGCGCTGAATGCCGAAGGTGCCCGGCAGCTCCAGCGCATCGGCCAGCGCCATCAGGCCCGAGCTGCCGGCTGCCGCGTAAGCGAGCTTGCCGCCGCTGTTCAGCCGGCTGGCGATGATCTCGGCGGCTTTGGCGATGGCCGGAACGGCGCCGCGCACCGCCTTGGCGGCCTCGATCTGCGCGTTGGCCAACGAGGAAAGGATGGCGTCCGGAGCCTGGATGTCCAGCCCCTCGGCATTCTGGTGAAGCGCTTCGGTGCGCGTTTCGGCCATTTGCTTTCCCTCCAATCCCCAAAACAATACCAAAAAAATACCACTTGTCCATATGCATTAGCGATTTCCATGCCTCGGAACTGGCCTTTCGTCAAAATGCACAGGTTTTTCAATAAAATACACCTTAATCTTTTTGAAACGAAAATTAAGCCTTGGCTATTGGTATTTTATTGGTATTATCCGCCCGGAGGAGAAATCGTGTGAAATTTGTGCTTGGCATCGATGGCGGCGGCACCAGCTGCAGGGCGGCTCTTGCAACGGCGGACGGCACTGTCGTCGGCCGCGCCAAGAGCGGTGCCGCCAACATCCGCACCGATCTCACCGGCGCCAGGGCCAACATTGTCGAGGCGGCAAGGCAGGCCTTTGTCGCCGCCGGGCAGGATCCCGAACTGATCCCGCAGACGCCGGCCGTCCTCGGCCTCGCCGGCGCCAATGTCGGCACCTACAGGCAGCAGCTCGAAGCGATCCTGCCGTTCAGCCAAAACCGTGTCGAGACCGACGCCGAGATCGCGCTGGAAGGCGCGGTCGGCTCCGGTGACGGCGCCATGGCCATCCTCGGCACCGGCACCGCCTACATGGCGCGCAAAAACGGCAAGTCGCGCGCCATCGGCGGCTGGGGATTCCAGGTTGGCGACCAGGGCAGCGGCGCCCGCATCGGCCGCGACCTGCTCGAGCAGACGCTGCTCGCCTATGATGGCATCCGCCAGGGATCGCCGCTGACGCAGGCCATGCTCGCCATCTTCCGCGACAATCCCGAGGATTTGGTCGAGTTCACCACCAACGCAAAACCCGGCGATTTCGGTGGCTTCGCGCCCAAGGTCTTCGAGCATGCCGAAAAGGGCGACGCCGTCGCCAACTGGATCCTCGACAAGGCAATCGCCGACGTCGAGGCAGCACTTGGCGTGCTCGATCTCGGCGACGACGATCCGCTCTGCCTGCTTGGCGGGCTGGCGCCGCTCTATGCACGACGCCTGTCGGCGCGCTACCGGGCGCTGCTGAAGCCGCCGCTCGACGACGCGCTGGGCGGCGCCGTGCAGATGGCGGTGCGGGTTTTCTCGAGTGCGACGGAGGCGGCGCGATGAGCGAGGCCGCCGACCAGATCTTCGCCACGCTGAAACAGTCGGCGCAAAGCGGCGCGCCGCTCTATCTGCAGCTCAGGAAGAGCATCGAGGACGCGGTCAATCGCGGCCTGATCGGGCCGGGCGACGCGCTGCCGTCCGAGCGCGACATCGCCAGCAAGGCCGACATTTCGCGGGTCACCGTGCGCAAGGCGGTGCAGGATCTGGTCAAGGACGGCATCCTTGTCCAGCGTCACGGCTCCGGCACCTTTGTCGCGCCGCGGATGGAGCGCGTCGAGCAGTCGCTGTCGCGGCTGACGTCCTTCACCGAGGATATGGCGCGGCGCGGCATGGCGGTGCGTTCGGCCTGGCTCGACCGCGGCCTCTATGCGCCGTCGCCGGACGAGATGATGGTGCTCGGCCTGTCATCGAACGAACTGGTGGCGCGGGTGGCGCGCCTGCGCATCGCCAACGAAACGCCGCTGGCGATCGAGCGCGCGGCACTGTCTGCCAGCGTGCTGCCCGACCCGGCGGCGATCGGTTCGTCGCTCTACGCGGCGCTTGAAACGACCGGCCATCGGCCGGTGCGGGCGGTGCAGCGCATCTCCGCCGCCAATCTCGGCGACGACGACGCGCGCCTGCTCGAAGTGCCGCCTGGCATTGCCGGCCTGCACATCGAGCGTATTTCCTATCTGGCGAGCGGCAAGGTGATCGAATTCACCCGCTCGATCTACAGGGGCGACGCCTATGATTTCGTCGCCGAGCTCCGGCTGAGCGGGCCGGGCGAAGAGGGCCGGCCATGAGCGCGACAATTACCCATATGCGGCGCGAGATCGAGGAGATCCCGGAGGCGACCGCGCGCCTGCTCGACGGCTCGGCAGCGGTGCTGACCGAGGCCGGGCGCGGCATTCGCGAGCGCGATCCAAACTTCGTCGTCACCGTAGCGCGCGGCTCCTCCGATCATGCCGCCACGTTCATGAAGTATGCGGTGGAACTGACCGCCGGCCTTGCCGTCGCGTCGGTCGGCCCGTCGATCGCTTCGATCTATGGCGCCAGGCTCAAGCTGGCCGGCTCGGCCTGCCTGGCGATCTCGCAGTCGGGCAAGAGCCCGGACATCGTCGCCATGGCGCAAGCCGCGAGAGCCGGCGGTTCGCTGACCGTCGCCATCACCAACACCGCCGATTCGCCGCTGGCGCGGGCCTGCGACTACGCCATCGACATCCTGGCCGGCCCGGAGCGCAGCGTCGCGGCGACGAAGACCTTCGTCAATTCAGCCGTCGCCGGCCTCGCCTTGATGGCGCATAGCACCGGGGACGACAAGTTGCTGGCGGCGCTCGCCCGTTTGCCAGAACATTTCCGCAAGGCGATCGCCTGCGACTGGATGGCGCTGGCCAGCGCCCTTGAGACGCAGAAGTCTCTGTTCATCCTCGGTCGTGGTCCGTCCGCGGCGATCGCCAATGAGGCGGCGCTGAAATTCAAGGAAACCTGCGCCATGCACGCCGAGGCCTATAGTGCTGCCGAAGTGATGCATGGCCCGCTGGCGCTAGTCGGGCCTGACTTTCCGGTGCTGGCGCTCGCCGCCCGCGATGCTTCCGAGCCGTCGGTCGCAGAGGCCGCCGACAGCCTGGCGGGCAAGGGCGCGGCCGTCTTCGTGACTTCGGACAAGGCGACAAGCGCTCAGCACCTGCCGCATGTCGCCACCGGCCATCCACTGACCGACCCGCTGGCGCTGATCGTGTCGTTCTATGGCTTCGTCGAGGCCTTTGCCCGCCATCGCGGTCTCGATCCGGACACGCCACCCAATCTTCGCAAGGTGACGGAAACCATATGAGCGACCGTTTTGCCCTGACTGGCGCCCGGATTTTTGACGGCGACGACTGGCACGACGACGCTGCCCTTGTCGTGCGAGACGGTCTCGTCGAGGCCATCGTCGCCGCCGGAGCCGTTCCGTCCGGCGTCGAGCGTATCGAAACCGGCGGCGGCATGCTTGCACCGGGCTTCGTCGACCTGCAGGTCAATGGCGGCGGCGGCGTCATGCTCAACGACCACCCCGATGTCGCCTCGATCGAGACCATCTGCCGGGCACATGCGCCGTTCGGCACGACGGCGCTGCTGCCGACGCTGATCACCGACACGCCCGCCATCACCGCAGCGGCGGTTGCCGCCGGGGTCGAGGCCGCGCAGCAGAAGGTGCCGGGCTTTTTGGGCCTGCATCTCGAAGGCCCGCATCTGTCGATCGCCCGCAAGGGCGCGCATGACCCGGCGCTGATCCGGCCGATGCTGGATGCCGACCAAGCGGTGCTGGTTGCGGCGCGGAAAACCCTGCCGGTGCTGCTGACGACTGTAGCGCCGGAATCCGTCGACCCGGAACGCGTTTCGGCGCTGGTCGAGGCCGGCATCGTCGTCAGCCTCGGCCATTCCGACACCTTCTATGCCAAGGCGCGCGCGTTCGCCGATGCCGGCGCAACAATGGTCACCCATCTGTTCAACGCCATGAGCCAGATCGGCAACCGCGAGCCGGGGTTGGCGGGTGCTGCCATCGATACAGGCACATTGTTTGCCGGCATCATCGCTGACGGCATCCATGTCGATCCCGCCACCATGGCCATCGCGCTGCGTGCCAAGCAGGACCCGGCAAAAATTTTCCTGGTCACCGACGCCATGGCGACGATCGGCACCGATATGACCTCGTTCACGCTGAACGGCCGCACCATCTATCGCAAGGACGGCAGCCTGCGGCTCGCCGACGGGACGCTGGCCGGCGCCGATCTCGACATGATCGCCGCCGTCCGCTTCGTCCACCGCATCGTCGGACTGGACCTGTCGGAGGTCCTGCGCATGGCTTCGCTCTATCCGGCGCAGGCGATCGGCCAATCACACCGGCTCGGGCGCTTCGCCAACAGCACCGCCGCCGATATCGTTGCACTCTCGGACGAATTGGACGTCAAGGGCGTCTGGATAGAAGGCAAGAGGGTTTTCGAGGTCGGTGTCGCAAAGGGTGCCTAAGATATCAGCCGTTTGGCCCGCAGCCTGAAGCGGCTGGTTGCTCAACTGTCCCTCTTGTCCCCAATCACCTGGGCTGGCGCCGGAAGCCGCGGTGCAGACGGTCTCGTCGGTTTCGGCAGCAGGCGGCGCACGGCGGGCGCGGCCGCCACATCGTTCCTGGCGGCGAACAGCTCGTGGTTCTTCTCGATGTCGTCGAGCTTGTAGCGATAATTGACCATCAGGCCATGCGCCTGACGCAAGGCGCGGGGCGACAGATCGCCGAAAAGGTCGATGCGCTCCAGCCGCGCGCCATTGCCGAGATGGAAGCGGGCGACCGGGTCGATCACCTTGCCGGAGGCGGTGCGAGCTTCGAGGAAATACTGTGCCGCAAGCGGAAGCAGGGCTTGGCCTGCGCGGTCGCGCACGGCAGCATCTGCACGCCAGCCCTCGTCGGCGACGAGATCCAGCGCCTCAGTGGCGGAGGGGATGGTTTCGGCCTGCTCGGCCAGCCAGCGGGCAAAGCCCGGCACTGGCGACAAGGTGACGAAATCGGTCAGGCCGGGAAGGTCGCGGCGCAGGTCCTCGACCACCTGCTTGATCAGAAAATTGCCGAAGGAGATGCCGCGCAGGCCCTCCTGGCAGTTGGAAATGGAATAGAACACCGCCGTCGTAGCCTGCCGCGGCGGCACCAGCGGCCGCTCGTCGGCGAGCAGCTCGGCGATCGTCGTCGGCATCGCCCGGGTGAGCGCGACTTCGACGAAGATCAGCGGCTCGTCGCCGAGCTGCGGATGAAAGAACGCATAGCAGAGCCGGTCGGCGGGCTCGATCCGGCGGCGCAGATCATCCCAGGTGTGGATGGCATGCACCGCCTCGTAGCGGATGATTTTCTCCAGGATGTTGGCCGGCGTCGACCAGTCGATCCGCCGCAGCACCAGGAAGCCGCGGTTGAACCATGACGACAGCAGGTGCGTGAAGTCGGCATCGACGATGGCGAGATCGGGCAATGTGGGCAGCCGGGCAAGCAGATCCTCGCGCATGCGCACCAGCGTCTCGATGCCGCCGGGCGCCAGGTTCAGGCGGCGCAAAAGCTCCTGCCTGGCCGGCTCGGCGGCGTCGTGCAGGGCAAGTGCCGAACGATCGTCCGGCGCGGCGCGATAGGCATCCACCGCGGCGGCAAGCCTGGTGTGATCGGTGCCGAAACGATCGCACAGTACATGCAGGAAAGCCAGCCTGCCATCGGCGCCGAGAGTTCGCCAGCGATCGAGTATTTCTCTTGCATAGGCGACGCCCGATGCCTCCCCCTGGCTGGAAAGCAGACGGACGCACAAACGTGCCAGGCTGTCGGCCGAAACCGGCTCGTCACCGCGCACGAGGTTCAGCATCATCCGGCCGCGGTCGGCGATGGTGTTCAGCAGGTCAGCGAAGAAGGGGCTGCGATTCATCGATCCGACCGTCGAAGGGGAGCCTGCGGGAGGGTCCGGAGAGGCATCATGGTGAGACAGAGAATATGGATGGTAGTTTTGGATATGCCAATAAAATCGCCAAAAATGGACAAGGCCATTTTGGCTGGGGATCGCATGTCACGAGCGCAGGCGCACCGGCGTCGGCCAACGAATTCCTGACCGGCTGGGGAGAACAGCGCGTGCCGGTGACGTCGCGCCGGCAGCGTCAGCCGGCCACCTGGTCGGCCGCTGTCCTGATCGCCTCGATGTTCGCCCGATAGGCTTCGACGCTGCCGCCCTTGAAGATAGCCGCACCGGCGACCAGCACGCTGGCGCCGGCGGCGGTGACCAGTGGCGCGGTTTCGGGCGAGACGCCGCCGTCGATCTCGATCCGGATCGGCCGATTGCCGATCAGCGCCTTCACCCGCTTCACCTTGTCGATGACCTCCGGGATGAAGGCCTGGCCGCCAAAACCCGGATTGACGGTCATGATCAGGATCAGATCGAGCCGATCGAGCACGTATTCGATCGCCGTTTCCGGCGTCGCCGGGTTTAGCGACACGCCGGCCTTCTTGCCCAAGTTCCTGATCGTCTGCAGCGAACGGTCGAGATGCGGCCCGGCCTCGGCATGCACCGTCATGCCGTCGCAGCCGGCTTCGGCGAACGCCTGCAGATAGGGATCGGCCGGCGCGATCATCAGATGGCAGTCGAAAAAGGTTTTGGTGCGGTTGCGGATCGCCTTGATCACCGGCGGGCCGAAGGTGATCTTGGGCACGAAATGCCCGTCCATGACGTCGAGATGGATCCAGTC
The DNA here is from genome assembly GCF_055811235.1 of Mesorhizobium sp. WSM4810. Taxonomy (NCBI): domain Bacteria; kingdom Pseudomonadati; phylum Pseudomonadota; class Alphaproteobacteria; order Hyphomicrobiales; family Phyllobacteriaceae; genus Mesorhizobium; species Mesorhizobium sp. WSM4810. Next base: position 46,297 of record NZ_JBVVQV010000006.1, read on the forward strand.
GGCGCCGGCCGCCACCACCGCCTCGACCTCGTCGCCGAGCTTCGAAAAATCCGACGCCAGCACCGATGGCGCGATCAGGGTCTTTTGAGCCATGTTCGCTTCCCGTTCTCGAGCCCGCCTTCGCCGTAATCGTCTCAGCGCTGCTTGTCGACAGGAATCCGGTGCCAGCGCGAAAGGAGAGAGGCAGCATCGGCCACCTCTCTCCCCTGTTCAAGCGTCGCGATTTCAGTTCACGGGATGCCGCGGCCTGGCCGGTCGTGGCGGCAACACCTTGCCGCTGCCTTGCTTCACTTTCTGCAGGTTGAGCTTCTTCACAGGGTGCTTGGGCACGCAGTGTCCACGCAGCAGTTTTTCGGTTGCCCGGCAGGCGGTGACGATCACCGGCTTCTTGACGCATGCATTGCCGACCAGATGATAGCCGCGCTTGCAATCGACAATGATGGAGGGCTTGTGCACGCATCTCCCATCGATGCGCTGTTCGTCGCGCTTGCACCTGTCGGCGATCACTGCATTGCGCACGCATTTCAGGCCGACCTGATGGTGACCGGGCAGGCAGTGGATGCTGACCCCAACGCATTTGCCGTCGACACGCTTTTCGGTGCTGCGGCAGGCAGCCACGACCGGCCTGTCGACGCATTTGCCACGGATCAGCCTTTGGCTCGGCAGGCATGTGCGGCCGGCATCGATGACGACCGGCGGAAGTTGCGGTTTGCCGGGATTGGGTCGCGTATCGACCGCCAGACCATCGGCATTCGGATCAAAATTGCGCTTGATGCAGGTAAAATCCTCCGTGCTGTTGTCGACGGTGGCGATCGAACCGTTCTGCTTGATCTCCTGCAGGGTGCACTGGATCGAGCGGGTTCTGACGATGCTAAGTTCGTGTGCGGCACTCGCCTTGAACACACCGCCATTGTTAAAGGCGGCTGTCGTGCCGGTGAAGAATGCGCCGTTCGAGCAACTGATGCGGTAGTGAAACGCACCCGGCGCATCGCGCTCGACCTCGAACGCCACCTGGCCTTTGCGCGGGCAGAGTTTTTTGAAGCCAGCGCTGTCCGAGACGGTGACCTCGCCTTGCCAGTCCGAATGCGCCGGCGGGTTTTCGGGGTTATCCTGAGGTGCGTCGGTGAAGCCGCCCCCACCCGCGCCGGTGCAATGGACGGTGATGTCCTTCCAGCCGTCGAAAGGTTCGAACGGGCCGTTGCCGATGATCTCGGTCTTGTACTGGAAATAGGCGGTGGCGCCGACGTCCTCCCATTTCTCATAGGTGGCGAAATAGCCATTCTTGGTCGCGTCGTATGACGCCCACGCCTGCTGCACCTCGGAGGTGATCGGCCCGTCGTTCTTCTGGCGCCAGATGCGCATCGACACCGGCCCGGCCTGGTTGGCCTGCGCCCGGCTCGTGACCTTCAACGACGGGCAGACCGTACCGGGCGTCGAGCCGGCCTGGTTCGACTGGTAGGTGGTCAGGAACAGCTTGACGTTTTCGACGTCGAATTCGCCGAAATCATTGGCGACGTCCTGAACCGGCGGCTTGATGACGGGGTCGCAGACGATTTGGACGTCGAACGAGCCATGCTCGGCATAGTGCGAGTCGTACAGCGGATGGGGCCAGCTGCCGCCCTGGGCCTCGCTGACCGCATTGTCCATGTCGAGCGCCGTGTCGGTGAGTGCCGAGAAGCTCGCATGAAAACTGTGCGTGAACGAGTAGGATTTTGTCGGCCCATCGGGCTGGAGGTGCTGGTTGCACCTGGCGATGATCTGGTCGCCGTAAGGCACGACGGCGATACCGCTATCTGAGGACAGCGGCATGATTGAGGGGTCGAAGGAGAAATTTTGCTGGTGATCGTAGTCGCGGCTGACAGGCGAGGCGCTCCAGATCGGAGGAAACGCGCCGCACTGGCCCGGTCCACAAACGCCGAGCGCCACGCCGACGTCCTGCACATAGCCTGGCCACCGTGTGTTGAGCTTCATGTGGCCCCAGAACTGGACGTTGCCGCTTTTCAGCGTGTCCCATTTTTGCTTGTCGCTCGAGCCGACATGGATTGTCGTGTTGGCGCTTTCGGTGTTGAACGACATTGACTTGATGTTCGCCTGCTTGGCGAAGGCCGGCGTGGTGGCGAGCGCAGCTGCGATCAGGGCAGCGGCCGCTGCCGTGTTGCGGAAAGCATGTTTGGCTGAAGACATTTTCTCTCTCCCTGAAATGTTGCTTCGGGGAGTTTGTCGCCGACTGCGGCGATAAGGTTCACGCAGCGGCTGAAACACGTCCGACGGACGAAAAAACCCCGCCGGATTGCTCGGGCGAGGTCTTGGTGCTGGGCTGAGCCCGGGACCCTACTGGAGAGCCCGCGGCCTGCGCCTCGGCTGCTGCAGGATGCTCGGGTTCAGCAGCAGGTTCGGATTGATCTGCAGCGTCGGCGCCCTGCGGATCGGAGTGCAGTCTGGGTACCGTCCGACTGTCCCGACCGGGCAGCGCCGCCTGATGATCGGCTGACACCGGCCGTTGATCAGCCCGGAGCCAGGCGCGCACTCCAGCTGTGCCCGGCGGCATGCGCCTCTGATCACCTCGGTCCCGCGCGGGCAGACACAGGCGCCACGTTTGTTGTGAACTTGGCCGCGGATGGTGCACTGTTCAACGGTCGGCTTCGTGACGATCGGCATGCAGGCCCTGCCCCTCAGTTCCGTCCGTCTTGGACAGACGCAATCGCCGCTCTTGGTGCGGATCTGGCCAGGCAGCAGCTTGCACAGGCGTGCCGGCGGCTCGTCGGTCGACACGCACCTGCGGTTATCCAGCTCGGTTCCGCGCTGGCAGACACAACGCCCGTCGGAGGTACGGATCTGGCCCTTGAGCAGCACGCAGCGCTCCTTCGGCTTCGGTATGATGACCGTGCCGCCAGCCGACGAGCACTGGCCGTTGCGGAAAGTGGTGCCTTGCGGGCAGACGCAGCGGCCGGCGTCGTTCATGACGAGGCCCTGCGAGCACGCCTTCTTCACCTGTTTCTTGATGGTGAAGGGATGGCAGGCATAGGCCTTGCCGCGATCGCCCTGCACATTGGCCGACTCGCGGGAGAGCATTTTGCCGGCACCTCGCACCGGCGTATCGGGCGACAGCACGCCGACACAGTTCTGGCCGCTGACGGTGCCCTGCAGATTGGCCAGGCGGCCGTCGTCGGGAATGATCACAGTCACTTGGTGAACGTGGCTTTCCCCGGCGCCGAGCGTCAGGTTGGCGATGCAGGATGCCGGCAAGGTCGCCGGTTCCGGCGCACAGCCGAAGGGCGGGTCGATTGGGGTGATCGCCACGCCTTCCAGCCGGCCAAGGCCTTCGACACCGATCGCATCACCAATGCGAACCGGACCGGAGAAGGCGTTTTTCCCATCATTCGCGATGGTGATCTCGAACGAGCAGGGCTGGCCGACCCGGCACTCGGCATCGCCGGTTTTCTCGACACGGATGGTCGAGGCGCCGCCGCCCTTGGCGCAGGCCCTGCCGATCGGATGGACGACGTCGTCTCCTGGCGCCGGGCCGTAGGAGCCGCGTGCGCAGTTCTCGAATACGCCATTCGCTGCAAGCGCCACGTCGAAGTGACGGCTGGTTCCGGGCGTCATGACGGCGCCGGGAATCTGGCACGACAACGCATTGGCCGGAACCGGTCCGCACGTCCATTCCGCGCCGTCGGGAGTGACGGTCTGGATCTGAACGGGCCTGCCGCCGGGCACCAGCGTCGCGGCATCGTTGACCCGCAGCGGACCGGTGGGGGCACTGGTGCCGGTGCTGATGACGGTGATGCGGCAGGTGACGACCGCAGCACCGGCCAGTGCTCCCCTGCACATCTTGGTGATGCGCATGGCCGGCTTGCCGCTGTCGGGATGACGGATGCGTTGCCTGGCGCAGGCCCTGTTGTTGGTGAGGTTGTTCTCGCCGGGGATGGCTTTCACCTCGGCGCAGTTCTCGACCGTGTTTGGCCGGTAACCGGCCGGCATCACCGCCTTGACGAAGATCGGCGTCGAAGCGCCCGGCGAGAGCACGATGCCGGCATTGTCGCAACGGAACTGGCCGGGGCCGTTCGGTCCGCATGTCCATGGCGGGGTCGGGCCGAAGCTCGACGATGCCGGCACGCCACCCGGATAGGTGTCGGTAACCGTCAGCGGCCCGTCGTAGCGGACGTTGCCGTTGTTGATGATATCGATCACGAAGGTGCAGACACCATCTGCCGTGCAGACCGGGGTGCGGGCACGCTTCTTCAGGATCAAATCGACCTTCTTTTCCACCGGCGGCCGGCAGTCGCGGCCCCGGTCGCCACGCCGGCAGATCGGGATCGAGGCGCAGTCGCGGTCGTTGTCGAGGCAAGGAGGCATGCCGCCGGGCCGCGGAAAATCAGGCGGATAGAAAGGCGGCAGGTAACCGCCGCCCGGTATCTGCTCATTGTAGCCGGCACGGCCTTCGCAGGGATGCCAGACTTCGACGTCGCCGACATGCCCTTCTGCCTCAGGGCCTTCTACCTCGGGGTCTTCGAAATGGCCGTCAAAGTCGACGAACCACGCGCCGAAAGGCGGCACGTTGGCTGGCTTGACCAGCGCCGTCGGCGTGATCTGCACACCGTGCACGGCGAGCGGCCCGCCGCCGGCAAGCCGTTCGGCAAGCGCGGGGTTGTCGCGCAACTTGTCTGCGGTCTTGACCAGCGTCTCGGTGCAGATGCTCGCGTCGAGATTGCCGTCGGCGTCATAGCCATATTGCAGGTCGAGGCCGCCAGCCGACTGCCGGTTGTCTTGCGGGAAGCCGACCGCATAGTCCTGCGGCATTTCCACCCAGATTGATTCCGTCGCCGGATCGTCCGGGTTTTCGCGCCCGTAGCGGAAGACCTCACCCGTGCCGGTATCGGCGAACCGGCTGTAGTCGTAGCGGTTTTCCACCGGGCCGCGCTGGGCCAGGTACATGAAGCCGCTGATGTCGAAAGCGATGTCGGTGACGGCGTGGCCGTTGTCGGCCTTGACCGTCAATTCCCAGCGCGGGTCGCCAGCAAAGCTGCCGTCGCGGGCAACGCCCACCGACCAGAGATCGGCCTTTTCAGCGACGGAATAATAGAGGCGGCCGCCGTGATAGGCGACGGACCAGACGCGACGCTCATCCTGCGTATAACCCCAGCTGTCGGGGTCCTCGCTGTCGAAGGCAGCATCCTCGATGTCCATCACCAAGCCATCGTCGGCAAGCGGGGCCAGCCCGTGCGCCGGGCGTCCGGCAACGCCATGGTCGAACCTGTCGACCAGCGTGCCGTTGGCGTCGATGCGGTGGATGAGACCGGTGTCGAGGTCGCTGGCGAAGAACTGGCGGCGGATAGTGTCGAAGGTGACGTCGCCGATGCTAGGGCCGCTGTTGGTTTCGAGGTCGGCGAATTTGCTGACCTGGCCGGTGATGCCGTCGATCTTCCAGATCGTGCCCGGTCCGCCACCGTTCTCGGTGCCGAACTGGCCGTCCATGAAGGTGGCGCCGGCAGCACCATGACGCTGCCGCTCGGGACGACCGTCCGCATCTTCGTCTGACGTGACGATGCGGGCGCCATGCAGCGAGGTGGCGCCGGCATAGAGGTTCGCAATGCCCGAGGGAGCACCGTCGCGTACCCCGTCGTCATAGGTGATGCCGAACACCTGGCCGATCTGCCCGGCCGTCACTTCGAAGGGCGGCGGCGTGAAGACGAGTTGGCCGGAGGCCCGCCCGCCCAGCCTTGAAACGTCAAAGACGCGCAAGGTTGCGCGCGTCGTGTCGATAAAGGTCTCGTCGACCGGGTCGACGCTGGGCGGCAGGCCCTCCTCAGGATCACGAATGACGGTACCGGAAAATCCGGTCACCGCCATCGAGCCTGGATAGATGATCTGCGTTTCCTGCGCCTGCACGGCACCGCCAAGCCACAGGATGGTGGCGAGCGCCAACGCCGGAAAGCCGCTGGCTGTTTGCATCGCACGGCGCAAACGGCCAGCACGAGAGCGTACGAACGCGCCGTGGTCGCAAGACATGGAATTCCCCCCGCGGGCGACGGGAGAAACATCCGGTGTTTCCGCGCAAACCAGGGCAAGGCGCGACGTTCCGGCACGTTTTCCCTGATCGAATTTGTCTGCTTTCCTCGTGATCACGATATGCCGGCTCTTACGCATGGTCAACGGAACCAGCGGAACGCCTGGCATAGCGACCCCACCCCGAAAGCGGTGGTCGCGCTGAGACTGGATTTCCAGTCATGGCCTTTCCTTTCCAGGGCCGCACCACGCAGCGCATCTGGATGTCAGTGCGAACCGACGCTGAAAGGTTCATGGGCCGGAGAACCCTGGCCGGGCCGAGAAAAGGATGTGTTGGATGCCTTGCGCAGAATGCTTGCGCGCCGCGCAGCCTGTTCTTATATACGCGCCAAGCCGTTCGGCGCCGGAATGCCGGTTGCCGAAGCGGAATTTCTTGTGAACAGGGGCTTTCGGCGGAACGCCTGTATGGGTCCTGAGAGCCTGCTTAGCGGAGAGATTAGAAAAATGGCAAAAGTAATCGGTATCGATCTGGGGACCACCAACTCTTGCGTCGCCATCATGGACGGCAAGGAATCGAAGGTCATCGAGAATGCGGAAGGCGCGCGCACGACCCCTTCCATCGTCGCCATCAACAGCGACGGCGAGCGCCTCGTCGGCCAGCCGGCCAAGCGCCAGGCGGTCACCAACCCTGAAAACACCATCTTCGCGGTCAAGCGCCTGATCGGCCGCCGCTATGACGATCCGGTTACGGAAAAGGACAAGAAGCTTGTCCCCTACCAGATCGTCAAGGGCGACAATGGCGACGCCTGGGTCGAGGCCGGCGGCAAGAAGCAGTCGCCCAGCCAGATCTCGGCAATGATCCTGCAGAAGATGAAGGAAACGGCGGAAGCCTATCTCGGCGAGAAGGTCGAGAAGGCGGTCATCACCGTTCCGGCCTATTTCAACGACGCCCAGCGCCAGGCAACCAAGGATGCCGGCAAGATCGCCGGCCTGGAAGTGCTGCGCATCATCAACGAGCCGACCGCGGCCGCACTTGCCTACGGCCTCGACAAGAAGGAAGGCAAGACCATTGCCGTCTATGACCTTGGCGGCGGCACGTTCGACATTTCGGTGCTCGAAATCGGCGACGGCGTGTTCGAGGTGAAGTCGACCAATGGCGACACCTTCCTCGGCGGCGAGGATTTCGACATGCGTCTGGTCGAATATCTGGCGGCCGAGTTCAAGAAGGAACAGGGCATCGACCTGCGCAGCGACAAGCTCGCGCTTCAGCGCCTCAAGGAAGCGGCCGAAAAGGCCAAGATCGAGCTGTCGTCGACGACGCAGACCGAGATCAACCTGCCCTTCATCACCGCCGATGCCACCGGCCCCAAGCACCTGACGTTGAAGCTGACGCGGGCGAAGTTCGAGAGCCTGGTGGAGGATCTCGTCCAGCGCACGATCGAACCCTGCAAGGCGGCGCTCAAGGATGCCGGCCTGAAGGCCGGCGAAATCGACGAGGTCGTCCTGGTCGGCGGCATGACCCGCATGCCCAAGATCCAGGAGATCGTGAAGCAGTTCTTCGGCAAGGAGCCGCACAAGGGCGTCAATCCGGATGAGGTCGTCGCATTGGGCGCCGCCATCCAGGCCGGCGTGCTGCAGGGCGACGTCAAGGACGTGCTGTTGCTTGACGTGACGCCGCTGTCGCTCGGCATCGAGACGCTGGGTGGTGTGTTCACGCGGCTGATCGAGCGCAACACGACGATCCCGACCAAGAAGAGCCAGGTGTTCTCGACTGCCGAGGATTCACAATCGGCCGTGACCATCCGCGTCTTCCAGGGCGAGCGTGAAATGGCCGCCGACAACAAGGCGCTCGGCCAGTTCGACCTGGTCGGCATTCCGCCGGCGCCGCGTGGCGTGCCGCAGATCGAGGTCACTTTCGACATCGACGCCAACGGTATCGTCAACGTCTCGGCCAAGGACAAGGGCACCGGCAAGGAGCACCAGATCCGCATTCAGGCGTCTGGCGGCCTTTCGGACGCCGACATCGAGAAGATGGTGAAGGACGCCGAAGCCAATGCCGAGGCCGACAAGAAGCGGCGCGCGTTGGTCGAGGCCCGCAACCAGGCCGAGGCGCTGGTGCATTCCTCGGAAAAGTCGCTGAAGGAATATGGCGAGAAGGTTTCCGAGGCCGACCGCACGGCGATCGCCGATGCGATCGCGGCGCTGAAGACCGCTGCCGAAGGCGACGACGCGGCCGAGATCGAAGCCAAGACGCAGGCGCTCGCCGAAACCTCGATGAAGCTCGGCCAGGCCATGTACGAGGCTTCGCAGAAGGAAGCCGCGGAAGCTGACGCCAAGGCGGACGCGGCCAAGGACAGCGACGTGGTCGACGCCGACTTCGAGGAAATCAACGAGGACGACGACAAGAAGAAGTCGGCCTAAGCGGCCTGCCGGCAGGTTTAGGCGCATGACCCCGAAATCGGAATCGATTTCCGGAAAGAATCATGCGCAAAAATCAAAGTGCTATAGCGTCCTTTGCGTGTCCAACAGGACGCGCGGCGCTGTAGTAAAGCCCGGCGTAAAGCCGGGCTTTTTTGCCACTCTGGCCGAAAAAGTGCGTGCCTGATCGAAAAAGTGCGGGCAAGCCCGTATCAACACTGGCATCCCGGCTCCATCGCACCTAAATCGGAACAGCGTGCCGGCGAACGACGCAAAGTGCTTCAAGACGTTGAATATCCGGACTGCGGGAAAAGATGAAAGCTGATTTCTACGAAACGCTGGGCGTGCAAAAGGGGGCCGACGAGAAGGAGCTCAAGAGCGCTTTCCGCAAGCTGGCCATGCAGTTCCACCCCGATCGCAATCCCGGCGATCATGCCTGCGAGCACAAGTTCAAGGAAATCAACGAAGCCTACGAGACGTTGAAGGATCCGCAGAAGCGGGCGGTCTACGACCGTTTCGGCCACGCCGCCTTCGAACAGGGCGGCATGAACGGCGGCGCACACGGCTTCGGCGCCGGCGGTTTCGCCGACATCTTCGAGGATATTTTCGGCGACATGATGGGCGGGCGCCAGCGCCGCTCGTCAGGCGGACGCGAGCGCGGTGCAGACCTGCGCTACAATATGGAAATCACGCTGGAGGAGGCGTTTGCCGGCAAGACGGCGCAGATCCACGTGCCGGCCTCGATCTCCTGCATGGAATGCTCCGGCAGCGGCGCCAAGCCCGGCACCCAGCCCGTCACCTGCTCGATGTGCAACGGCCACGGCAAGGTGCGCGCCACGCAAGGCTTCTTCTCGATCGAGCGCACCTGCCCGCAATGCCAGGGACGTGGCCAGACCATCAAGGAGCCGTGCGCGAAATGCGCCGGCCAGGGCCGCGTCACCGAGGAGCGCTCGCTGTCGGTCAACATCCCGGCCGGCATTGAGGACGGCACCCGCATCCGCCTTGCCAATGAGGGCGAGGCCGGCCTGCGCGGCGGCCCGTCGGGCGATCTTTATATTTTCCTGGCGGTCAAGCCGCACGAATTCTTCCAGCGCGACGGCGCCGATCTCTACTGCAAGGTGCCGATCTCAATGACGACGGCTGCCCTTGGCGGTTCCTTCGAGGTGACGACGCTGGACGGCACCCAGACGAAGGTCAAGGTGCCGGAAGGCACCCAGAACGGCCGCCAGTTCCGCCTCAAGGGCAAGGGCATGCCGGTGCTGCGCCAGCACAATGTCGGCGATCTCTACATCCAGACCGCGGTCGAGACGCCGCAGAACCTATCCCGCCGCCAGCGCGAGCTGCTGGAGGAGTTCGAGCAGCTTTCCTCGAAGGATAATTCGCCGCAGTCGAGCGGCTTTTTCGCCCGCATGAAGGACTTTTTCGAGACCTTCAGCGAGCGCTGATGGCGACTCTCGCCAATCGGATGTAGAATACAACCGAGCGGAAGCTCCCCTAGCGTCATCAACACCTTATACCGGCGTCCGCCTTGCCTTGAAGCCCGTAGCTGCTAAGTAGCCACTCGGGGGACCGTTCAGGAGAACTTGCATGGCACATGGTCCCGGACTGCGAAAGACGCTGGCAGAGAAGTTCGACGACGAACTGAAGTTCTTCAAGGGCTGGATCGACAAGCCGAAGGCGGTCGGTTCGATCGTGCCGACCAGTTCCATCACGGCCCGCAAGATGGCCTCCGTCGTCAACCCGATGTCGGGCCTGCCGGTGCTCGAAGTCGGGCCCGGCACCGGTGTCATCACCCGAGCCATCCTCGCCCACGGCGTAAAGCCTGAAAATCTCTACGCAGTCGAATACTCCCCCGATTTCGTGCGCCATCTGCGCCAGCTCTATCCCGGCGTCAACGTCATCGAGGGCGATGCCTTCAATCTCGATGCGACGCTCGGCGACAAGAGCGGCCTGACCTTCGATTCGGTCATCTCCGGCGTGCCATTGCTCAATTTCCCGGTCGAACAGCGCGTCGCCTACGTCGAAAGCCTTCTCGACCGCATCCCGACAGGCCGCCCGGTCGTGCAGCTGACCTACGGCCCGCTGTCGCCGATCCCGCCCGGCCGCGGCGACTACACGGTCGAGCATTTCCATTTCGTCATCCGCAACATCCCACCTACGCAGCTTTGGATCTACCGGCGCGGGGCGAATTAGGGTGTGCCGATATTCAGGTGAGACCGGCCTGCAAATGGCAGCTTCCTGCGCTTCCGGTGCTCACGTACTTCAAGTACGCTCCGCTCCGGTTCTCGGAACCAACCATTTTCGGCTCGGCCTGACCTGAATCTCAACACACCCTTCACTCATGTGCCCCCAAGATCCCTTTTCGATTTTTGCGCCGGTGCGTTGATTTGACAGATCCCTGGCTGTACCTGTCCGGGAACAAGGGGGCCGATAGCAGTGATCGCGAAAATTCTCGTCTTCGCCGGTTCGAATCGCTCTGGCGCCTACAGCGGCAGGACCGCCGATGTGGCGCAGAAGGAACTCGCCCTGCACGGCGCCGAGGTGACCCGCATCTCGCTTGCCGACTATCCGCTGCCGATCCTCGACGAGGACCTGGAAAAGGAGAAAGGCATTCCCGAGAACGCCATCAAGCTTGCCCGGCAAATCGCGGCCCATGACGGGCTGCTGATCGCGACGCCCGAATATAACGGCTCGATCCCGCCGCTGCTCAAGAATACAATCGATTGGGTGAGCCGGGTGCGCACAGATGACGGGCGGTCGTTCAGGCCGTTCACCGGCAAGCCCGCCGGCCTTTGTTCGTCTTCCAAAGGACATTTCGCCGGGGTACGCTGCATCAACCATCTGCGCGCCGTGCTGGTGCGCTGCCAGATGGAGGTGGTGACGCCGGAGTGCTCTGTCCCGGAGGGCGGCAACGCCTTCGACGAGGACGGGAATTTCAGGGACGAGCGACTGCACAGATCGATGGAGCACCTATGCCGCACGCTGATCGAAACCTCGCGCCTGCTGTCGACGCGGATCGAGGCGTGATCCAGGAGCGCGCCAGCACCATGCAAGACAGGCTGATCGTCGGCCTCGACGTGCCGACGCTGAAGGACGCCGAGACGGTGGTGCGCGAGCTCGACGGGGTCGTCTCCTTCTACAAGATCGGCTATCAGCTCGCCTTCGCCGGCGGCCTCGACTTCGCCCGCGAGCTCGCCAGCGGCGGCACCAGGATCTTCCTCGACATGAAGCTGCTCGACATCGACAACACGGTAGCCAAGGGCGTCGAGGCCATTGCCAGGATGGGCATGACCATGCTGACGCTGCACGCCTATCCGAAGACGATGAAGGCAGCGGTCGCGGCCGCCAGGGGCAGCGATCTCTGCCTGCTTGGCGTCACCGTGCTGACCTCGATGGACGAGCGGGACGTGATCGACGCCGGTTATGAGCATGACCCGCATACGCTGGTGCTGAGGCGCTCCGAGCAGGCGCTGCATGCCGGCATGGGCGGCATCGTCTGCTCGGCCGAGGAAGCGGAGGCGGTGCGCCGGATCGTCGGCCCCAACATGGCCGTCGTCACGCCGGGGATACGGCCCAAGGGCAGCGACCATGGCGACCAGAAACGCGTCGTCACGCCGGCGCAGGCGATCCGCAACGGCTCCAGCCATCTCGTCGTCGGCCGGCCGATCGTCAGCGCCGCCGACAGGCGAGCGGTCGCGGAAGCAATTCTTGACGAAATGCGCTCGGCCTAACAATTCGGAGAACAAGCATGCCGAAGGGATACTGGATCGCCCGCGTCGATGTGCGCGATGCGGAAGGCTACAAGGACTATGTCACTGCCGCCAAACCGGCTTTCGATCGTTTCGGCGCGGTTTTCCTGGCACGAGGCGGTGCGCATGAAAAAGCAGAAGGGCCGGGCCGCGACCGCAACGTGATCATCGAGTTTCCGTCATTGGCTGCGGCGCACGATTGCTATCGCTCGCCCGAATACCAGCGCGCCGTCGCGATCCGGCAGAAGGTGGCCGACGGCGAGATCGTGCTGGTCGAAGGGGTCTAGTTTAGTTCAGCGGCCACTGCCGTACCGTCGCGAACGTGCCCGCGGCGTTCAGATCGAATGCAGGATGTAAAGCTTGCGCGTTTTATCATGGATGGTCCATTCGCCCTCCCAGCCAAGCGGCAGGACGAGCAATTCGCCGGGTCCGACATCTTTGGCTGCGCCACCAGGACCGTGCAGCGTCACGCGGCCGGACACGATGTGGCAAATCTCGGAATTCGTGTCACGGCGCGCGGTGAACCGGCCTTGCGAACATTCCCAGACACCGACTTCGATCTTGCCATCCTCGGAAGTCCAAAGCGTGTTGGCTGCTTCCATCTGATCGCCTTCCAGCGAGGTGGGCTTCGGCTGGGGCTCACCGAGGTCGATATGCGCCAGGTGGGCGAAGGTCTTGAAGTCGATCATTGCTAAATTCCTGAAGTGATGCGGTTCAGTGCCCGGTGATGCGATCGGCCAGGGCGGCCAGCCGCGACGTGCGCGGCAGCCCCTTTGCTTCCCGCTCGTCGGCAATTCGATAGAGCTGATACATCGAATGGACGCCAAGCCAGCGCAGCGGCTCTGGCTCCCACTTGCGCACGGTTCGATTGACCCAGGGAAGCCGCGTCAACTCGGTGTCGTTGCCCAGCAGCAGATCGCGCAGAGTGCGCCCCGAGAGGTTCGAGGTGGAAACGCCGAGGCCGACATAACCGCCGGACCAGCCTATTCCGGTCTGCCTGTCAAAGCCCACCGTCGTGCACCAGTCGCGCGGCACGCCCAGCGTTCCACACCACGCATGGTCGAGCTTGAGCCCCTTGGTCTGCGGCAGAAGCGTCGTCAGGATTTTATGCAGCTTGTCGATCGTCGCCTGCTGGGTGACGCCTCGAACGTCGGTCTTCGAGCCGAACCGATAGGGCACCCCGCGCCCGCCCATGGCAATGCGTCCTTCCCGGGTGCGCTGGGCGTAGCAGTAAGTGTGCGCGGCGTCGCCGAGCACCTCGTAGCCATCCCAGCCGATTTCGCTCCACAGCTTGTCGGAAAGCGGCTCGGTGACCACGATGGCGCTGTTGAGCGCCAACCACAGTCTTTCGTGGCCGGCGATTCCCGCGGTAAAACCCTCGGTCGCCCGAACGATCTTTTCGGCCCGCACCACGCCCCGGTTGGTTGCGACCTTGCCGCTCTCGATCGACAGCACGGTCGTCTGTTCGTAGATCGGGATGCCGAGCCGCTCCACTGCCCTGGCGAGCCCCTGCACCAGCTTTGCGGGCTGAATCCGCGCAACCTTCTTGATGACGAAGGCGCCGCGGGCGTTGTGTACCGCTATGCGCCGACGCATCTCGGCTGCATCGATATACCCGACGCGCTCGTCGGTCAGCGCCCAGGATCTGGCATGGGCATACATCGCCTTGGCGCGCTGCTCCTGCGCCTCGTTGGTTGCGACCAGCAGTTCGTCGGTGCGACGAATGTCGGCGTCGATGCCTTCAGCTTCCGCAACCGATATGACCTCGTTCACCGTGCCCATCATTGCCGCCTGCATGGCGATGACTCCAGCGCGCGAGGTTGCCTCCTCATATTTTTCGCGCGACCATGAGAAGCCGCCGGACAGCCAGCCGCCATTGCGCCCCGAAGCACCGAAGCCGGCGAACTCCTTCTCGATGACGACAATATTGAGATGCGGGGCTGCCTGCTTCAGATAATAGGCGGTCCAAAGGCCGGTGTAGCCGGCCCCGACGATACAGACGTCGGCCACGATATCGCCCTGCAGCGGCGGCCGATAGCCGGGCACGCCGCCGATGTCGGCATACCAGAATGAAACGTCGCCGTTCTTCTTCACGTCCATTGTCGCGATTTTTCCCAGACAGGATTTTAGGTCAGCGTGAAATCGGCATTCTCGTCGTCGGCCAGCAGCTTCACGTCGTTGCCCGCGAATACGAGGTCGACCTCGTCGCCGATGGCGAAGGTTTCGGCCTCCAGCGTCGAGCGCACGATCGCCTTCGAGGTGTCGGCCAGCACGACCTCGTATTTGGAGCCAGATCCGAGATAGATGGCCTCGCCGATGCGCCCGGGCAGGGTGTTTCGATCTTGTCCGCCCTTTCCCCGCCTGGCGAGGCTCAGCTTCTCCGGCCGCAGCAGCATCACCGGCTTGGCGCCGTCGGCAAGGCGTTTGGCGGCGGCCACTTTCCGTCCGGCTACGTCGATGGCGGTCTCGTTGCCGGAGGTGGAGGCTGCACCACGCAGTATCGTCGAGTCGCCGACGAACTTTCCGACGAACAACGTCTCGGGCTCGTCGTAGAGTTGGCGACCGGTGCCGATCTGCTCGATGCGTCCCTGGTTGAACACGGCGATGCGGTCCGAGAGGACCAGGGCCTCCTCCTGATCGTGCGTGACGTAGACGAAGGTGGTGCCCAATTCCCTGTGGATCCGTTTGATCTCGAGCTGCAGCCACTCACGCGGCTTCTTGTCGAGTGCGCCGAGCGGCTCGTCCATCAAGAGCAGCGGCGGGTCGAATACGATGGCACGTGCCAGCGCGACGCGCTGCTGCTGTCCGCCGGAGAGCTCGCTGGGGAAGCGGTGGCCGAAATCGGCCATCCTCACCATGTCCAGCGCCTTGCGCACCCGGGCCGCGCGATCGGGATTGGCGATGCTGCGCAGGGTCAGCGGATATGCGACGTTCCTGCTCACCGTCATATGCGGGAACAGCGCGTAGTGCTGGAAGACGACGCCGATATTGCGTTTGTGCGCCGGTACGCCGATGACGCTTTTGCCGCCGACATCAAGCGAACCCGAGCTGACTTCGGTGAAGCCGGCGATGACGTTGAGCGTGGTCGTCTTGCCCGAACCGCTGGGTCCGAGCAGCGTCATGAACTCCCCCGGCTCGATGCGCAGCGAGACCTTGTCGAGGGCGATGAAGCTGCCATAGTGCTTGCTGACGGATTTGAGATCTATGGCTGCGCCGCGGGTCGATGGTGAGGCCATGTCAACGTTTTCCCTGTCTCGAACCGATCAGCAGCCCCGCCCCGATCACTAGCGACGTCACGATGAAGAGCAGCGTGCCCACTGCCGCAACGGTGGGGTCGGCGTCCCGGGTAATGCTCGAGAATATCTGGACCGGCAGTGTCTTCAGATACGGGCTGGTGATGAACAGCGCGACGATGATCTCGTCGAATGAGGTCACGAACGCAAACAGCAGCCCCGACAGGATGCCCGGGCGCGATCAGCGGCAAGGTCACCGTCCTGAACGCCGTCAGCCGGGTCGCGCCGAGGCTGGCCGCAGCAGTCTCCAGCCGTTTGTCGAAGACTTCCAGGCTGGCGGAGACGGCGATGATGACGAAAGGAACGGCGAGCATCGTGTGGGCCAGCACGAAGCCGGTCATGGTGCCGACCAACCGCGTATCGAGATAGACCGCGTAGATTCCGACGGCGAGCACCACCCCCGGCACGACCATTGGCGTGATCAGCAGCGCGCGCAGCACGCCGCTGACGCGACTTTTCATGCGATCGAGGCCGAATGCCGCCAGCGTGCCGATGACCGTGGCGAACAGCGCCGTGACGACGGCAACCTTGAGCGAGCCGACCAGGCTCGCCGACCATTCGGGGTTGGTGAAAAAGTTCTGGTACCACTGCCAGGAAAAGCCGGATGGCGGAAAGGCCAGCGACTTCTTGTCGTTGAACGACATCGGCACGACGACGATTGTCGGTGCGACCAGCCAGACCGCGACCAGCAGGCAGTACAGACCGAGCAGGATTCGACCGGGCTGTTTCATCAGCGCCTCGAGCCCATCTTGTGCGGTTGACGCGACAGCGGCGCTGCGAGCGCGAGCAGGACGAAGGTGGCGATCAACAGCACCACACCCATCGCACCGCCGCGGCCCCAGTTGAGCAGGCTGAGCACCTGGTTCTGGATCAGGGTCGAGAGCATGGTCGACCGCGGACCACCGAGCAGCGCCGGGGTGATGTAGAACCCGAGTGCAAGAATGAAGACGATGATGGCGCCCGCGTAGACGCCCGGAAGCGAGAGCGGCAGATAGACCTGGGCAAAGGCGCGTGCCGGGCTCGCGCCGAGGCTCCGTGCCGCCTGCATGAGCCGCAGGTCGATCGTCTTCATCACCGAATAGAGCGGCAGGATCATGAACGGCAACAGCACCTGCGCCATGCCGATCACCACGCCTGTCTGCGTGCGGATCAGCTTGACCGGGCTGAGGCCGACTGCCCTGATGACGGAGTTGATCACGCCGGAATCCTGCAGCAGGATGACCCATGCCAGAGTGCGCACCACGCCGCTCACCCAGAACGGCACCAGCACGCACAGGATGAGGACGAGCCGCATCCTGGGTCCGACCGCGGTCATCACATAGGCATAGGGATAGCCGGCGATGAGACATACCAGCGTCACCCAGGCGGAGATCGCGAAGGTCCGCTGAAGCACCGTCAGATTGACCGGTGTGCCGAAGAACCAGGCATAGTTCTGCCATCCCCATTGCGGCTCGGAAAAGCTGCGCAAGGTCACGATGGCGAGCGGCAGGCCCAGGCAGATGACGAGCAGCAGCAGCGCCGGCGCGACGAGCCAGAAAGCCTGTCCACGAAACCAGCGCCGCCGGCCGTCTGCCGCGACAGCCGGAACAGTGTCCCGGCTGTCGATTGCTCTCGTTGCCACGGCGGCGGACCTAATTGCCGGCCATCAACCCATTCCACTTTTCGTTCGCCACCTCGAAGTTCTCCACCCAGAACTTGATGTTCTGCTGATAGCCAAGCTTCAGCTTGTCCGGCGTGTTGGTCATGAACGCCGCGGTGATCTCGTCCACTTCGGGCTTCGCGTCCTTGTGGATCGGGGTATACGAGGTGGTTTTTGCAAGCGTCTCCTGCGCGCTCTTGCCGAGGTAGGCGTTGATCAGCGCATGCGCCGCGTCGGGGTCCTTGACGCCCATCGGAATGGTCATCTGGTCCATCACCACCAGCCAGTCCTGCCACGCCGGCGTGTACTTCGCGCCGTTCTTCACCGCGGTCATGGCACGTCCGGTCCACATCGCGATCATGTCGGCTTCGCCGGATTCGGCGAGCTGCTGGGAATCGGCGCCGGTCTTCCAGAAGATCGTGTCCGGGCCGAGCGATTTCACCTTCTCGATAGCTTTATCGATATCGGCCACCGTCATGTTTTCGACCGACCCGCCGGCGGCGAGCAGTGCCTGCTCGATCATGCCGCCGGACAGATCCCCGCTGCCCTCCAGGGCGCGCGAGCCCGGGAATTTCTCGATGTCGAAGAAATCCTTCCAGCTCTTGGGCGGGTTATCCTTGTACTTTTCGGTGTTGTACATCAGCACCACGCCATAGTTCATGGCCGGCACGCTGCATTCGCTGATCTGGCCCTCCGGAATGTTGGACGTATCGATTTTTGAGAAGTCCAGCTTCTGGAACAGCTTGCCGCAATAGACGTAGGGCGGGAAATCGCCGGTATCGACAACGTCCCAGGTGACATTGCCGGACTCGACCTGCGCCTGCAATTTCGAGATCTCGGTTGGCCCGTCGCTGAGCAGCGTCACGCCTGACTTGTCGACGAACTCTTTCAGCGCGGCGATCTGACCATCCTGATAAATGCCCCCATACGAGACGAAGGTGAGCGTCTTGCCCTTGAGCGAGCCCTCTGCTACCTCGCCCGCCACCGGCTTGCCCTGCGCAAGCGCTGCTGTGGTGATCATCAGCAGCCCGAGCGCGCCACCTGTCCGATCTTGGTCTTCATGTTTTATCTCCCATTTATGTGCGCCCGCATCAGTTCGGTCCGTCCGGCTGCGAGCCTTGTCCGGACGTGTATCGATTGAGTTCCGCCGCGCCACTGGTCGGGGGCGCGATGATCCAGAGCACCTGCGCCGGCTTCTTGCCGACATTCTCTGTACGATGCGGCGTCGAGGTGGCGTATTCGATGCTGTCGCCTTCGTTCATGACGAAGCGCTCGTCTGCCAGCGTCAGCTCGACAGTGCCCTTCAGGACGACGAACATCTCGTGCTTGCCGCCATGCGTGTAAGCTTCGTCGCCGGTCGAGCCGCCGACGTCGAACTCCCCCGAATAAACCTCGAATTCATGGATCGGCCGACGCGACAGCAGCGTCTTTCGGCAACCGTGGCTGATCGGCAGCAGGGGGCGGTCGGCTCTGGTAAGCACCTTGTGGAACCCACCTTCAGTCTGCTCGAACAGCTCGTTGATGCCGAGATCCAGGGCTGCCGCGATCCGCATCAAGGTGCTGGCGCTGGCGCCGCTCAGATTGCGCTCGAGCTGGCTGATGAAGCTCGCCGTCGTGCCGACCATGTCGGCCAGCTGGCGAAGCGAAATGCGTCGGGCCATGCGAATGGCCTTGATCCGGCCGCCGACATGCTTGGCCTTGCCGGCTTCCGTCGTCGCCAGCGCTGCTACCTCCGGGAATGTCGCAGGGTCGACTTTCACCGAGTGCCTCCTTCACTTAACACCCTATTAAGTGAAATCTCGGAACGCAAGCCGTTTGTCGAGGCACGGTCCTGGCCCGTCGGCGCGGCTGCGTACGCGGGCGCTGCTCATTTCGTGGGCGAGGCGAAAAAACGGCTCGCGGCGGTCGCGGCCATCGCATCGGCGAGGCCCATCTCCCATTGCGTGCGGCAATAGGCGCGGAAATCGAAGCAAGGCAGGCCCGGGCAGACCTCGAACTCGATGAGGTGGATGCTATCGTCGGCTTCGATCCGGAAATCGACGGAAAACACATCCCGCAGGCCAAGCCCGGCGATCAGGCTTTGCGCGATCCGTCGGATCCTTGCATTGGCTCGCGGCTGGCTGGCGGCAACCGGCAGCAGCACCGGCTCGGCATATGTTCCCGCCGCCCTGGCAGCCTCGCCGGTGTCGCCGTAGAGCGCCAGGCTGTCTCCCATAGTCTGGAAATCACTTCCGGAATCGACAAAGACGATGCCGAGCGCTTCGACGCCGGTGTCCGGCTTCAGACCGAGAAAACTGGCGCGCGCATTGCGCCCGGTGACGTAGGGCTGCACGACGACATCGTCGCGATAGGCAGCGAAGACGCGCCGGCTAAGCTCAAGCGCGTGGCCGAGATTTCTGCTGCGCGAATCCGGCCAGATGCCGATCTTGGCGCCGAGCCGGTTCGGCTTGACGAACCAGCCGGCTGGCGCAGCCGGTGGCTCGACCAGCCAGCGTCCGTCGCGTGCCAAACCGGATTGCGGCACCGGCAGGCCGAGTGCGCCGAGCACAGCGCCGGAGCGGAACTTGTCCTGGCAGAGCGCAAACAGCGCATCATCGGCGCCGAGCAGCTTCAGGCCGTTCAGCCTTGCCAGCGCCGGCGCCGCACCGCCGCGGAAATAGGCGATGCCGTCGGTCAGCGTCCACACCAGCGTCGTCTTCGGATCCTCACCGGCAAGCAGATTTGCGGCATCGTCGAGCGCCACCGGCGCGAAGGACAGGCCGCGCGTCTGGCAGGCTGCGGCCAGCGCGTCGAACTCAGGGGCGATGTCGGTCGATTGCGCCAGATAGGAGGCGATTTCGGCGGCGCGCCCCGGCACGTGGCCATCGGCAACCAGCCGCTCGAAGCAGGCGTTTTCCGGCTCGTAGACTAGGATCAGCTTCGGCCTGCGGCTTGACATGGCATCAACGATTCCTGGCGATGAACGGGGCCTGGCAGCGCGACTGCCTACCATCGCATGGCGGATGTATCAGGCTTTCGCGAAATCGACGTCAGCCTAGGCAATCAGCACGCGCGGCTCGAAGCGGCCGTTGACCGGAATGTCGAGCAGAAACGTCATGCCGGCTTGCGGGTCCAGCAGGCGCTGTTTCTCATCCTTGCCCGACCAGGCGGAGGTGACCGCCAGCCGGTCGGCATCCCTGCCGACAAAGGCCGGGCAGGACGGCTGCGTCACCGGCATCGCGACCGAACGGATGAGCTTGCCGTCAGGCCCGTAGGCTTCAACGACGCTGCCGCCCCAGCAGGCGTTCCACAGGACACCGTCGCGATCGAGCACCGAACCGTCGATATAGCCCTTGGCCTTGCGGTGATCGACGAAGATTTTTGGCTCGCCAGCCGGCAGGCCGGTCGCCGGATCGCAGCCGACGCGCATCAACAGGCCGGTGCTGGTATCGGTGTAATGGGCAACGGTTCCATCTTCGGAAAAACAGATCGAGTTCGACACCGTTATGTCTGAATAGAGCCGGCGCAATTCACCCCTGAAGAACCAGTAGATCGAGCCAGCGGCCTTTGCCTCGCCCTTGCCCATCGTGCCGACCCAAAAGGCGCCGGAGGGATGGACGCGCGAATCGTTCGAGCGCGTCGCCGGATTGTCGGCCTCGATGGCCGTATGCAGCGTCATTTTGCCGGTCGCCACGTCGCGGACATGCAGGCCGGTTTCGGTGGCGATCAACTGTCTTTTGTCGTCGACGACGGCGATCGCGCTGGCCATTTGGCCAAGCTCGTGGATTTTGACGGCACCGCCGGACAGGGGCTTTTCCAGAAGCTGGCCGTTGACGATGTCGAACCAGTAGAGCGTGTCGGTGGCGGGGTCATAGCTCGGGCCTTCGCCGAGCTGGCAGACATGGTCGGAAAAAACCGAAACGATGTCGTCGCTCATGGCGCTGCTCCAAACGCTGCGTCCCAGGCTACTGTGGCAGCGCGGGCCCGCACGGCCACCTCGTCGACGCTCATACCAGGCTTGAACAGGCTGGAGCCGAGGCCGAAGACGCTGACACCGGCCGCCTTGTAGCCGGCAAAGTCCTTCTCCGACACGCCGCCGACCGCGCCGACCAGCGTCTCAGCCGGCAAAACGGCGCGCATCGCCGCGATCCCGGCCGCGCCGAGCACCCTGGCCGGGAAGAATTTCAGCGCCGAGGCGCCGAGCCGGATGGCCTGGAAGGCTTCGGTCGGCGTGAATACGCCCGGCATCGTCACCATGCCGTAATTCATGGCGCGACCCATGACCTCCGCATCGATGTTGGGGCTGACCAGCAGCCGCCCGCCGGCCTTGTTCAGTCCGTCGACATCGGCTGCGGTCAACACAGTCCCCGCGCCGACCAATGCCGTCGCCGGCAGCGCCTCAACAATTCTCGCGATGGAGACAAACGGATCCGGCGAATTGAGCGGCACTTCGATCGCTTCGATGCCGGCCTCGAAGATCGCCCGGCCGACGGCCACCGCCTCGTCCGGCTTCAGGCCACGCAGGATGGCGACAAGCCCGCGCTCGAGCTTCGGAAACGATGCGGTCTCGGTCATGCGGCAACTCCGCTGTTGTCGATCATGTCTGGGCAATCATGCCATTTTCGCGCGCCGCCTCGATGAGGCCGGCACGCACCGCCTCGTCGGCATCGACGGCTCTCACCGCAAGCCCGGCAAGACCGAGCGCCTCAGTGTAGAGCGTGCCGAGCGCGCCGGATGCGACCAGCACGATCGACGCCGCGCCTTTTCGATAGCGGCGGCTGGCCGAGGCGATCTCGCCGCCGATCAGCAGGCCGGACAGGCAAGCAGCGGCATCGTCGGGTTTCAGGTCCTGCAATAGGCCCGCAGCGCGGATCGAGAACAGCCTCGATGTGACATCGCCGCCCTCGGCCAGCGCGATCTCGCACCAGCGCTGGAAAAACGGATTGCCTGGTGCAACCGGCTTGGGCTGCTCGCCCAGCGAATGGCGCAGGATCGAATGCGCCGCCAGCACCGAAAACAGCTCGCCGGTCGGCCAGGTGCCAAAACCGGCAACGGCGCTGTCCTCGACCAGCACCCATTTGGAGTGGGTGCCGGGCATGCAGACGAGATGGCGGCTTGTTGCCGGCAAACCGGCGCCGGCAAGCTGCGTTTCCTCGCCGCGCATGACGTCAGGCGCGTCGGCCTGGCGCTGGGCAAGGCCCGGCACGATGCGGATGTCGCGGCGCTGGCCGGGAACGCGCGCAGCACCGGCAAGGATGGCGCCGATCGGCGCCGGCACGCTGACATAGGGCGCCTCCAGCCAGCCCTGGCGAGAGCCGGCCATGCCGCAGATGATCACGGGCATCGCTTCCGGCGCGCCCATCGCCGCCAGATGTCCTTCGAGGATGGTCGAAAACCCGGCCGCCTGCGCGGTGATCAGCCCGTCGTCGCCGCGACGCTCGGCGAGGACATTTCCGGCCTCATCGACCAGCCAGACCCTGAGACGGGTGGTGCCCCAATCGACGGCGGCCACAGAAGGCACGTTGCTCGCTGAGTTCACAGGAAGCCCCCGTCGACGATCAGCATCTGCGCGGTCAGCATGCGCGAAGCGTCCGACGCCAGGAACAGCACCGTGCCGACGACGTCTTCCGGCTGCATCACCTGCTTGATGCATTGCTTGGCCACGTGGGCGGCGAGCGCCTGTTCGGTGACCCAGAGCTGCTTCTGCCGCTCGGTGATCACCCAGCCGGGTGCGATCGCATTGACGCGAATGCCGTCGGCGCCGAGCTTGCCGGCAAGCCCCTTGGTCAGGCCGACGATCCCCGCCTTGGCGGCGGTATAGGCCGGCATGTCGGGGTGGTTGATCAGGAACGACGTCGACGTGAAGTTGATGATCGAGCCGCCGCCGGCCCGCTTCATGCCCGGCGCCACCGCCTGTGCGGAGAAGAAATGCGGACGCAGGTTGACCGCCTGGTTGTTGTCCCAGAACTCCACGGTGACGTCTTCCACCGCGTGGCGATCGTCAAGTGCTGCATTGTTGACCAGCACGGTGACGTCGCCATGCGCCTCTGCCGCCCTGGCGGCCGAAGCCCGCAGCGCCTCGACGTCGCGTATGTCGGTCTTGAGATAGAGGGGGCGGCGGCCGAGATCCTTTTCGATGCGGTCGGCCAGCGCCAGGCTCGGGCCGTCGGCGATGTCGATGAAGGCGACCTTTGCCCCCTGGCGGGCAAAACCCTCGGTCAGCGCCGCGCCAATTCCGGAGCCGCCGCCGGTAATCAGCACCGAAGCGCCCTCAAGGTCGGCAAAGCGCGCCGATGGCATCATTTTTTTCTCCCTGCGCGTGGCCCCGAAAATCGATTTCGATTTTCGGAAGGACCATGCGCAAAATCAAAGTGCTACAGCGTCATTTGCGCATCCAAAAGGACGCGCGGCGCCGTAGGCTCGGTCGGCGCGCATCCTAGCCAGACCGGTCGGGGGAGCAAGGGAGAAAACGCAAATTCGCGGGCTTATGTCTGACAAGTCGCTCGTCAGATCGCCTTGAGCGCAAGGTGCCACGGAGGGAATTTCTGAGATAGCCGAGCGTGGCATCGAAACCAACCGGCCCGCCGAACAGGAATCGTTGCTGCCGGCGCAGCCGAACTGGGCAAGGCGCTCCGCCTGCGCCTCAGCTACGCCCAGCAGGCAATCCTCAAAATGTCGCGATTGGCAGATGACCGGGGAGGTTGTAAGGGCAAGCAGCCCATCCGATCCGCCGGAGATCCGCCATGCCTCTGAAAATCGCTGTCCAGATGGACCACATCTCCACCGTCTCGATTGCCGGCGACACGTCGTTTGCGCTGTCGCTGGAAGCGCAGCGACGCGGCCACCAGTTGTTCCATTATACGCCCGACCGGCTGTCGCTGCGCGACGGCAAGGTGTTTGCCGGCGTCGAGGAAATGCAGGTCCGCGACGAGAAGGGCAATCACTATTCGCTCGGCGAGAAAGTGCGCACCGACCTGTCGGAGATGGACGTCGTCCTGCTCAGGCAGGACCCGCCTTTCGACATGAACTACATCACCACGACGCATATCCTCGAGCGCATCCATCCCAGGACGCTGGTGGTCAACGACCCGGCCTGGGTACGCAACAGCCCGGAAAAGATCTTCGTCACCGAGTTCCCCGACCTGATGCCGGAAACGCTGATCACCAAGGACAGCCAGGAGGTTGCCGCCTTCCGCAGGGAGTTCGGCGACATCATCGTCAAGCCGCTCTACGGCAATGGCGGCGCCGGCATCTTCCACCTGCATGAGGCCGATCGCAACCTCGCCTCGCTGCTCGAAATGTTCGGCCAGATGTTCCGCGAGCCCTACATCGTGCAGCGCTATCTGAAGGAGGTGCGAGCCGGCGACAAGCGCATCATCCTGATCGACGGCGAGCCGGTCGGCGCCATCAACCGGGTGCCGGCCGAGCATGATTCGCGCTCCAACATGCATGTCGGCGGCCGCGCCGAAAAAACCGAACTGACGGAGCGCGAACGCGAGATCTGCGCCCGCATCGGCCCGTCGCTGAAAGAGCGCGGCTTCATCCTCGTCGGCATCGACGTGATCGGCGACTACATGACCGAGATCAACGTGACGTCGCCGACCGGCGTGCGCGAGGTAAAACGCTTCGGCGGCGCCGATATCGCCAGCCTGTTCTGGGATGCGGTTGAGGACAAGCGCAAGTAGCACCCATGCTTGCCGGAACAGCGGTTTCCGATCCGTAGCCGATGCGACGCCATCAAGGCACCACGTTCGATTGTTCCCGTAATGTTCTTGCCTTTGCCCAAAATCTGTGGTTGTCTCAGAAGACGCCGTTCGCGGCATGATCGCATGGGCTTCGGGCGGGCCCATGTCCGGGGGCAGAAAAGATGGTTGCGCGGGTCCGTACGGTCGCTTTCCAGGGCATCGAGGCCGTGCCGGTCGACGTGCAGGTGATGATCGCGCCCGGCAAGGTCAACATGCACATCGTCGGCCTCGGCGACAAGGCGGTGGCCGAAAGCCGGGAGCGGGTGCAGGCGGCGCTGCACGCATCGGGCCTGTCGATGCCGTCGAAGAAGGTCACCGTCAATCTGGCGCCCGCCGACCTGCCCAAGGAAGGCAGCCATTACGATTTGCCGATCGCGCTTGGCCTGATGGCGGCGCTTGGCGCCATTCCAGGCGACATGCTGGCCGGTTATGTCGTGCTTGGCGAGCTGTCGCTCGACGGCACCATCGCCGCCGTGGCCGGCGCGCTGCCGGCGGCGATCGGCGCCAATGCCGAAGGCAAGGGCCTGATCTGCCCTTTCGCCTGCGGCCCGGAAGCGGCTTGGGCCGGCAAGGATTTCGACATTCTGGCGCCGCGCAGCCTGATCGCCATCGCCAATCATTTTCGCGGCACGCAGGTGCTGTCGCGGCCGGAGGCCGGCATCCATGCCTCGGCGCGCGACCTGCCGGATCTTGCCGACATCAAGGGCCAGGAGACCGCCAAGCGGGCACTCGAAGTGGCGGCGGCCGGCGGCCATAACATGCTGATGATCGGTCCGCCAGGATCGGGAAAATCGATGCTGGCGCAGCGGCTGCCGTCGATCCTGCCGCCGCTGGCGCCGCGGGAATTGCTCGAAGTCTCGATGATCGCCTCGGTGGCAGGCGAGCTTGGCGAAGGCAAGCTGACCGACCGGCGGCCGTTCCGCGCGCCGCACCATTCGGCCTCGATGGCGGCGCTGGTCGGCGGCGGCCTGCGCGTGCGGCCGGGCGAGGCCTCGCTGGCCCATCACGGCGTGCTGTTCCTCGACGAGTTTCCCGAATTCTCGCCGCAGGCGCTAGATGCGCTGCGCCAGCCGCTGGAGACCGGCGACTGCATGATCGCCCGCGCCAATCATCGCGTCACCTATCCGGCGCGCATCCAGCTGGTCGCGGCGATGAACCCGTGCCGCTGCGGCATGGCCGGCGAGCCGGGCTATCGCTGCCTGCGCGGCGACCGCTGCCGCACCGACTACCAGGCGCGCATATCAGGCCCGCTGCTCGACCGCATCGATCTCCGGATCGAGGTGCCGGCGGTCTCGGCCAGCGATCTGATCCGGCCGGACCGGGCGGAGAAAAGTGCCGATGTGGCGCTGCGCGTGGCCCGCGCGCGGACAACCCAGCGCGAACGTTTCGAGCGGCTCGGCGCGACCTCCGTCACCACCAACGCGCACTGCTCCCCCTCTGTCATCGAGGAGATCGCGATGCCGGATGCATCAGGCTTGTCGCTGCTCAGGGATGCCAGTGAAAAGCTCGGCTTTTCGGCGCGGGCCTATCACCGGGTGCTGAAGGTGGCGCGGACATTGGCCGATCTCGAGGCCAGCGAGACTGTCGGCCGCATCCATCTGGCCGAGGCGATTTCGTACCGCATGAGTTCGGAGCGAATGGCGCAGGCGGCGTGACACGTTCCCCCCCTTGAGGGTCCCTTGAGGGAGGGTGACCGGCCCGGCCCGCCGCGGCAGCTACTTAACCGGGATCATGAGATGTGCGTAGGGAGTGCCCGCCCACATCACATATGGCCTGGACGTGTCAGGTTTGGGGTCAGCCGGATAGCCCTGCATCATATCCATTGCGTTGACGATCATCACGTGCGGTCCAGTCTCCACCCAATTGTTGCCTTCCTCGGGCTTCGTCGCATAAGGATCGGTGTTGCTGCCATCGGTGCCGCCGGCCAGCATATACATGAAGCCGACCTTGCCCTTGGGCGGTTCCTTTTTTCCAATCCACGCCATCGCCCATTCCATCGCGTTGGCATCGCCACACATTGGATCCGGGCCAGGTGTGGCCGGGTTGTCCGGCATGCACCAGAAGCCGTTTGTGCCCTCGCGCAGTGTGCGCATTGCACCCTTCTCATCCATGGCGTGGATCGCAGCGCCGCTTGATACAGCGGGGGGTGCGGCGGATTCAGCGCTCTTGATCATCGCAGCGTCATCGGCGGCTGCGCCTTGCATCGCAACCAAACTGCCCGCCGCCACAAGGGCAGCGACCGTCAGAAGCCGTGTCATGGCCGTTCTCCGGTTTTGAGTTCTTGTGCATGAAGTCGGACCCACGGCCTCCCAGAGCCGTTTGTCGGTGGTTAAATCGTAGCAGATCGCGTGCACCGGGACAACGATGTTTAGCAATTGCTAATATCCGTCGGGTTATACTAGAACTCTGTGCGCGCTATCGAGGGTCTTTCCTTTGCCTTCAGCTCCAACCGCCGCGCGTGCAGCACCGGCTCGGTGTAGCCGTTGGGCTGGACCCGGCCCTTGAAGACGAGGTCGCAGGCGGCGAGGAAGGCAATCGACTTGTCGAAGTCAGGGGCCATCGGCCGGTAGAGCGGATCGCCTGCGTTCTGGCGGTCGACGACGCCGGCCATGCGCTTCATCGTCTCCATCACCTGGTCTGAGGTGCACACGCCGTGATGCAGCCAGTTGGCGATGTGCTGCGAGGAGATGCGCAGCGTCGCGCGGTCCTCCATCAGGCCTATGTCATTGATGTCAGGCACTTTCGAGCAGCCGACGCCCTGGTCGATCCAACGCACGACATAGCCCAGAATGCCTTGCGCGTTGTTGTCGAGCTCGTTCTGGACCTCCTCCGGCGACCAGTTCGGCCGCACCGCTACCGGCACCGACAAGATGTCGTCGAGCTTTGCCTTGGGGCGGCTCTTCAGCGCCGCCTGCACAGCGTCGACGTCGACCTTGTGGTAGTGGGTGGCGTGCAGCGTCGCCGCTGTCGGCGACGGCACCCAGGCGGTGTTGGCGCCGGCCCTGGGATGGGCGATCTTTTCCGCCAGCATCGCCGCCATCAGATCGGGCATCGCCCACATGCCCTTGCCGATCTGGGCGCGGCCGGCCAGCCCGCATTCCAGCCCGGTGTCGACGTTCCAGGCTTCGTAGGCGGCAATCCAGGCGGCCTGCTTCATGTCGCCCTTGCGGATCATCGGGCCGGCTTCCATCGAGGTGTGGATCTCGTCGCCGGTGCGGTCGAGGAAACCGGTGTTGATGAAGACGACGCGATCCTTGGCGGCGCGGATCGCCTCCTTGAGGTTGACGGTGGTGCGCCGCTCCTCGTCCATAATGCCCATCTTGATGGTGTTTTTCGCCATGCCGAGCAGCGCCTCGACACGGTCGAATATCTCGACGGCGAAGGCGACTTCCTCCGGCCCGTGCATCTTGGGCTTTACGACATACATCGAGCCCGCGCGGGAATTGGCGCGTCGTCCGTTCGGGCCGACATCGTGCAGCGCGATCAGCGCCGTCATCGCCGCATCCATTATGCCTTCCGGCACTTCGTTGCTGTCGCGAACTGTAATCGCCGGATTGGTCATGAGGTGGCCGACGTTGCGGATCAGCATCAGCGAGCGGCCAGGCAGGGACAGCGCGCCACCATCAGGCGCGGTGTACGACCGGTCGGGATTGAGTTTACGCGTAAACGTGCTGCCGGCCTTGGTGATCTCCTCGGCAAGGTCGCCCTTCATCAGGCCGAGCCAGTTGCGGTAGACCAAAACCTTGTCCTGCGCATCGACCGCCGCGACCGAATCCTCGCAGTCCTGGATGGTCGTCAGCGCCGATTCCAGCACGACATCGGCAATGCCGGCCGGATCGGTCTTGCCGATCTGGTTGCTGCGGTCGATCACAATCTCGATATGCAGGCCATTGCGGGTGAGCAGGACGGCTTCGGGATTATCGGCGTCGCCGCGATAGCCGGCAAACTGTTTGGGATCGGCGAGCGTGGTGGCGCCGGCGCCCTCGCCCAGCCGCAGCATGCCGTTGGCCACGGCAAGCCCGTTCACCCCTGCCCATTTGCCGGTCGTCAGCGGGACCGATTCGTCGAGAAAACCCTTCGCCCAGGCAATGACCCTGGCGCCGCGCACGGGATTGAACCTGGCGCCCCTCTCGGCGCCGTCGGTCTCGGGAACGGCATCGGTGCCGTAGAGCGCATCATAGAGCGAGCCCCAGCGCGCATTGGCGGCATTCAGCGCGTAACGCGCGTTCATCACCGGCACTACCAATTGCGGCCCTGCAACCACCGAGATCTCGGGGTCGACATTGTCCGTCGCGACGGAGAAGGACGGCCCTTCCGGCGCGAGATAGCCGATTTCCCTCAGGAAATCCTTGTAGGCTTCCATGTCGGCGGGCGCGCCATTGTCGCGATACCACTGGTCGATCTGGCCCTGCAGCGCGTCGCGTTTTGCGAGCAGAGCCCGGTTCCTCGGCGCCAAATCATGCACAATGGCCGAGAAGCCGGTCCAGAAGGCGTCGGCTGCAATGCCGGTGGCCCGCAGCGCCTCGTTCACGACGAAATCATAAAGCTCGCGGGCAATCCGCAATCCGGCGATTTCGACGTGATCGGTCATCGGGGCTTCTCCAGACGAAAGGCTTTGGCCGGGCCTTTGACATGTCAAGGTGGCAGGGTCAATTCAGCTTAGGGTGAAGGGGACGCATTTTGCAGCCGTCTCTCCCCTTGAGGGGGAGATGGCCGGCAGGCCAGTGGGGGTCGCCGCGCGTGGAGCGCGACCCCTTTTTGCACCAAATCGCGTCGCGCTTCATGCGCGGCTACCCCCTCTGTCGCCTTAGGCGACATCTCCCCCTCGAGGGAGGAGATTACCCGCCCTACACCGCGATCCTTGGCCTGCCCGACGCCACCGCCACCACATGCGCCTCGATAAACATGCGCTGGCCCTCGACGGTCGAGACGCGGAATTCGCTGGCGATCTCGATTTCGGCGCTGTCGGTGCCGGCGTCCCTGGCCCGCCCGGCGGCAATGGCGCGGACATCGGTTTCCGCTGCCGCGATCGCCGCCGCCTCGTCATTGAAGTCGCGCACGCTTTCGCCTGAGGCGACGCGAAACAGCCCTTCCTGGGGCTGGCTGACGCGCGCCTCCGCCGAAACCCTGACCTGGCCGACGACGGCGCCGAGCGCATTGGCGACATCGGTATCTTCGGGCACCACGCAGTCATGGCCGACCAGCGGTGGCAGCCCGGCATAATGCAGCGGCGCCGAGGCGCCGAGGCCGATGACCGGGCGGTCGAGCGCGACGCTCAGCCGTGCGATGCCGGGATGGGAATCGACGGCGCGCTGGACCAGCGCGTGCGCCACGGTCGCCGCGCCATCCAGCCCGTCCTCGGCAAAGGCGGTTTCGAGGATGACTTCCGCCGACAGCCGGGTCAGTGTGGTCAGCACCCGTTCCGAGATCGCCTCCGGCGTGGCGGCGATCGCCTGTCCGCGGCCGTCGCGCTTGCGGGCGAACAGCTCGGCACCGAGCCGAGCCGTGGCGGCATCCCAGTTGGCCTGCTTGCCCAGCACATGGGCGGCGTCCGACGGCGTAAAGCCGGCGACATGCACCAGCCCGCGCGACACCAACCGGTTCAAGGTGGCGTTCTGAGCATTTGATGTCAAAAGCCGGTCGACGGCGAGCGGGGTCGCGCCGATCAGCTCATAAAGCTTGGCCTCGGCGCCGGTCAGGCCGGCAGCCAGCCGCTCCGGCACGCCGGTCCTGACCGCCAGCCGGCCATCCATGCGGCTGGGGTTGGCCGCGCGGATCTGGCGTTCCAGTTCGACGGTCACCGCTTCGCCATGCATCATGCCGGCCAGCGCCAGCGGCACCAGGCGGCGCGGCCCGAGCAGGATTCTTGGGTTGAGCGCGCCGTCCTCCAGCGTCACTTCGGAATCGCCGCCGAGCCCAAAGGTGCGCATGGCGACCGCCTCGACCATGGTGCGGAAGCCGCCGACGGTGGCGCCTTCCGGGTCAAGCCTGGGACGGCCCCGGTCGAGCACGGCAACGTCGGTGGTGGTGCCGCCGATGTCGGAGACGACTGCATTGTCGAGGCCGGTCATGTGGCGAGCGCCGACAAGGCTGGCGGCCGGGCCTGAAAGAATCGTCTCGATCGGCCGCTGGCGGGCGAAGGCGGCGGAAACCAGCGCGCCGTCGCCGCGCACCACCATCAGCGGGGCGGCGATGCCGCGCGCGGCAAGAAAGCCCTCGGTCGCCGCCACCAGCCGGTCGATCATCGAGATCAGCCTGGCGTTGAGCAGCGTCGTCAGCGCCCGGCGCGGGCCGCCGAGCTTGGCCGAAAGCTCGTGGCTGGCGGTGACCGGCAGGCCTGTTATGCCGCGGATCAGGTTCCGCGCGCTTAGCTCATGCGCCGGGTTGCGAGTGGCGAAATAGGCGCAGACGGCAAAGCCGGACACCGAGGCGCCGAGTTCCGGCAGCGCTGCCTCCAGCCCGGACAGATCGAGTTTTGCCGCATTGCCGTGGACATCGTGGCCGCCCGGGCAGAACACCACAGGGTCGGTGCCGAGCGCGGTCTTCAGCCCGTCGCGGGCAAGGTCGCCCTCGGAAAAGCCGATCATCACCAGCGCGACGCGGCCGCCCTGACCCTCGACCAGCGCGTTGGTGGCAAGCGTCGTCGACATCGACACCAGTTTTATTGCTGCCGGATCGGTGGCGGCTTTTTGCAGCACCGCATCGACCGCGCCCGAAATGCCGACCGCCAGATCGTGACGGGTGGTCAGCGCCTTGGCCTTGGCCAGAACCTTTCCGTTAGCGCCACCGGCTTCCGACCACAGCACGGCATCGGTATAGGTGCCGCCGGTGTCGATGCCGAGGAACAGGGGGGAGGATTTGGCGGTCATTGGCGGATCCGGGATTTTGCTCCCCGCCCTTAGCCGATACGCGCCGGCGGATAAAGCCGCGAGCGCTGGGCCACGAAGCCTGATCCCCCTCAGCTACGCGCGGACGGCTTCTCAATCGCCCATCTTCAGCGCCTGGATAAACGCCTCCTGCGGGATGTCGACCTTGCCGAACTGGCGCATCCGCTTCTTGCCCTCTTTCTGCTTGTCGAGCAGCTTGCGCTTGCGCGAGACGTCGCCGCCGTAGCATTTGGCCGTGACGTCCTTGCGCAGGGCCGAGATCGTCTCGCGGGCGATGACCTTGCCGCCGATTGCCGCCTGGATCGGGATCTTGAACAGATGGTTCGGGATAAGTTCCTTCAGCTTCTCGCACATCAGGCGGCCGCGCTTTTCTGCCGCCGTGCGGTGGACCAGCATCGATAGCGCGTCGACCGGCTCCTCGTTGACCAGGATCGACATTTTCACCAAATCGCCCTCGCGATAGTCGGTCAAATGATAGTCGAAGGAGGCGTAGCCCTTAGAGATCGACTTCAGCCGGTCGTAGAAGTCGAAGACGACCTCGTTGAGCGGCAGATCGTAGGTCAGCATGGCGCGCTTGCCGACATAGGACAGGTCGGCCTGGATGCCGCGCCGGTCCTGGCAGAGCTTTAGGATGCCGCCGAGATACTCGTCCGGCGTGAGGATGGTGGCGCGGATCCACGGCTCCTCGATGGCCGATATCTTGACCACGTCGGGCATGTCGGCGGGGTTGTGCAATTCCTTGGTCGTGCCGTCGTTCAAAAGCAGCCGGTAGACGACCGACGGCGCCGTGGCGATGAGGTCTAGGTTGAACTCGCGCTCCAGCCGCTCCTGGATGATTTCCAGATGCAGCAGGCCGAGGAAGCCGCAGCGATAGCCGAAACCGAGCGCGGCACTGGTTTCCATTTCAAAGGAGAAAGAAGCGTCGTTGAGGCGCAGCTTGCCGACTGCGGCGCGCAGATCCTCGAAATCGGCGGCATCGACCGGGAATAGGCCGCAAAACACCACCGGCTGCGCCGGCTTGAAGCCGGGCAGGGCCTGTGCAGTCTGGCGCTTGTCCTCGGTGATGGTGTCGCCGACGCGGGTATCGGCGACTTCCTTGATCGAGCCGGTGAAGAAGCCGAACTCGCCGGGGCCGAGCTCGTCTACATTGATGCGGGCCGGCGTGAAGACGCCGGTGCGCTCGACCAGGTACTTGGCGCCGGTGCCCATCATGCGAATGGTCTGGCCCTTCTTCAGCACGCCGTCGATGATGCGGACCAGCACGATGACGCCGAGATAGGCGTCGTACCAGCTGTCGACCAACATCGCCTTGAGCGGGGCAGCAATGTCGCCCTCGCGCGGCGGCGGCAAATCGTTGACGATCGCCTCCAGCACATCGGGAATCCCGAGGCCGGTCTTGGCCGAGATCAGCACGGCGTTGGAGGCATCGATGCCGATCACCTCCTCGACCTGCTCGCGGATGCGCTCGGGCTCGGCGGCCGGCAGGTCGACCTTGTTCAGCACCACGACGATCTCGTGGTTGTTGTCGATGGCCTGATAGACATTGGCCAATGTCTGCGCCTCGACGCCTTGCGAGGCATCGACGACCAGCAGCGAGCCCTCGCAGGCGGCCAGCGACCGCGACACTTCATAGGCGAAGTCGACATGGCCGGGCGTGTCGATCAGATTGAGGATATAATCCTCGCCATTGCTGGCGTGGTATTTCAGCCGCACCGTCTGCGCCTTGATGGTAATGCCGCGCTCGCGCTCGATATCCATCGAGTCCAGCACCTGCTCCTTCATGTCGCGCAGCTCCAGCCCGCCGGTCAGCTGGATCAGCCGGTCGGCAAGCGTGGATTTGCCATGGTCGATATGCGCGACGATGGAGAAATTGCGGATGTTCTTGATCGGCGTGGTCATGTCGGGCGCTTTAGCAGGGGCAGCTTGCCCGGGCAAGCGGCCGGGCGCCGCATGAGCCGCCGGCGATCGCAGCGTCGTTAAACTTTGCTCCATCAGATTAGGGCATAATTCGCGGCATGTTCCGAGAGCGGCTCCTTAGCGCCGATACTCGCCATCATGCTTATCCCGATGTGTGCCGCTCTGGGCCTCTCGGTCGACTATAACGCGGCCATTGCGACCAAGGGCTCGATGCAGAATGGGCTCGATGCCGCGACCCAGGCGATCACCACGCTGCCGACCAGCACGTCATTGGCGGAACGTCAGGTGAAACTGCAGGAGTCGTTTGCGGCCAATAGCGGGCAAGGCACCGCCAAGCTCGACGGCTTCGTCGTCGCCGCCGACGGCACCGCCAGCATCAATGCTTCGGCCAGCTTTGCCATGCCGACGAACTTCATGCAGATCGCCCGCGTCGACACCGTGCAGATCGGCGTCGCTTCGGCGGTGCGCAAGAGGCCGGCGCTGGTGCAGACCACGTTCAAGGTCCAAAAGGTGTCGGGCCATTGGAACAAGACGGTGTCGCTCTACGGCACGAAATTTATCGAGACGGCGGTCAACCCGTTGATGAAGATCACCTATGTCTACAACAACTTTGGTGATCCGAAAGGCTACGGCACGTCGACGGTCTATACGGTCAATGGAGCGACGGAGACGAAGGTCCAGGAACAAAAATGCACGACCAAAACGGTGCAGAATTTCAACAACCTGCCAACCGGGGCGATCACACAGGTTAGCGGCAACAAGAAATACCTGACCACCTGCACCAACACCATGTACCCGGCGAACGGCGCCGGCGCGGTGATCGATGTTAGCCTCATGGATTCACTGTTTCTGCAGATGGATGTGCCGGATGCCGCAAGAGCAAATCCGCCCAAGCCACCCGTGCTCAGATCCAACGATTCGGCGACATCGAACCGGCTGTACATCGACGGCGTCGAGATCGCGAACGGCGAGAAGGTGGACATCTTCACCGCGGTGCCGTGCGGCCAATCCAGCCAGCAGGCCTGGGAGGACGGCGGAAATCCCGTCCCGGCTCCGGTGTCCAACGCCGACTTCTTCTACACCGTGGTCGGGAAATGCGACTTCAATCAACGGCCTTCGCAAACAGTGCTTACCCAGTAGCTGGACGGGAAACGGCGCAACGCTCGACCTTGTCGAAGCAAAGCATTCATAACGCCGCCTGCCACCGGGCGGCGTTTTTATTTGTGGGCCAATTCGAGGAGGGGCGGAGGGGGGAGATCACGAAGCGGTGATGGCTGTAACGAAGGCCCAGGCGGCGGCGAAGAGCTGATGTGATCGCCATTCCGGCGCGCCACCAACTCTGGGAGACCATCATGACCGCCTTCACCCGCCTGACCTTGCCGGCACTTGCCTTCGCGCTTTGCTCGACCGCGCTTTTTGCCGGCGGCATTGCCCGCGCCGATGCGATGAAGCCGGCCAATGCGATGGCGACCAATGCCATGAAGCCGGCGACCGACGCGATGAAGCCCGCGGATCCGATGGCGGTCGAAAAGCTGAAGGGCTGCATGGACAAGGCTGCCATGGAAACCGACGCGATGAAGAAGGACGAGGCGACCAAGACCTGCGACGCAATGGGCACGGCCAAGTAGGCCACGTCCGGAACGGTGTCGGGCCAGCCGACGCACACGCCCGCACGGCAATGTGAAACCGCGACGAACCTAACTGTCGTATAGTCGAAAACCTCATGCAGGAGAGATCAGAGATGGCCGGCATTGAAAGAACCGCCGCGAAACGATTGACCAACGTCGCCTGGGGCGCGCTTGCGGCGCTGATGCTCGCGGCGGCTGGCGCCGCCTTGTGGCAGACGCCGGCGATCTCGGCCGAGGCGGCGGTGGTGATCCCGCCACCGGCGATGGACGAAAAACCCGCCGCCGGCACCGCCAGGGCGATCTTCGCCGGCGGCTGCTTCTGGGGCGTGCAAGGCGTGTTCCAGCACGTCAAGGGCGTGACCAGCGCCGTCTCCGGCTATGCCGGCGGCGACAAGGACACCGCCGTCTACGAGACGGTCGGCACCGGCCGGACCGGGCATGCCGAGGTTGTCGAGATCATCTACGAGCCGTCCAAAGTCAGTTACGGCCAGCTGCTGCAGGTGTATTTCTCGGTCGCGCACAACCCGACGCAGCTGAACTACCAGGGTCCGGACCGCGGCCCGCAATACCGTTCGACGATCTTTGCCGAAAGCGACGCGCAGAAGAAGATGGCCGAGAGCTATATCGCCCAGCTCGACAAGGCCAACGTGTTTCCGGAGCCGATCGTGACCACGCTGGAGACGGGGAAAAAATTCTATCCGGCCGAGGACTACCACCAGGACTTTTTGACGCTGAACCCGACCTATCCCTACATCGTCTACAACGACCTGCCCAAGGTCGAGAATTTGAAGACGCTGTTTCCAGACCTCTACAGGGACAAGCCGGTGCTGGTGCTGGCCGGCAACAAGAGCTGATCTTTTGCCAGTGTGTACTTGGTGCGTCCTAATGGACGCATGTCGGCGTCGGGTGTGGTGAGGTACTAGGTCAGGCCGCGCCGAAAATGGTGGATTCCGAGAACCGGAACGGAGCGTACTTACGGTTACGCGAGTAGCGCCGGTTGCAGGCCGGCTGAATATCAACACAGCTTATTGCACGCCCAGAAACTGCCGGAGCTCCGGCGTCCTGGGATTGGAAAAAACGTCCTCGGGGGCGCCGATCTCATGGACGCGGCCCTGATGCATGAAGACGACGCGCGAGCAGACGTCGCGGGCAAAGCGCATCTCGTGGGTGACCATCACCAGCGTCATGCCTTCCGCCGCCAATTCCTTGACGACGGCCAGCACTTCGGCGACGAGCTCGGGATCGAGCGCCGAGGTGATCTCGTCGCATAGCAGCGCGATGGGCTGCATGGCGAGCGCCCGGGCGATCGCCACGCGCTGCTGCTGGCCGCCGGACAATTCGTCCGGCAACGCATCGAACTTGTGGGCGAGACCGACGCGGTCGAGCATTTTTCGCGCGACCGCCTCGGCGTCCTTCTTCGGCGTCTTCTTCACCACCATCTGCGACAGCATGACATTGCCACCGGCGGTGAGATGCGGGAACAGGTTGAATTGCTGAAAAATCATGCCGACCTTCAGGCGCAGCGCCTTGAGATGCACCTCGTCGGGCAGGAACTGGGCGCCGGCGACGACGATCGAGCCTTCATCGATGGTCTCCAGCCCGTTGATGCAGCGCAGCAGCGTCGACTTGCCCGAACCGCTCTTGCCGATGATGGCGACGACCTCGCCCGGCGCGACGTCGATGGAAATCCCCTTCAGCACCTCGTTGTCGCCGAAGCGCTTCTTCACCTCAGTGATTGCGATGAGCGACATTGAGCTTCCTTTCCAGGAGCTGGCTGGATTTCGACAGCGGCCAGCACAAAGCAAAATAGATGAGCGCGACCAGGCCATAGACGGTGAACGGCTGGAACGTCGCGTTGGTGACGATCGAACCGGCCTTCGACAGTTCGACGAAGCCGATGATCGAGGTGAGCGCGGTGCCCTTCACCACCTGCACCGAGAAGCCGACGGTCGGCGGCACCGCCACTTTCAGTGCCTGCGGCAGGATGACGTAGCGCATCTGCTGGAGATAACCCATGCCGAGGCTGGCTGACGCCTCCCATTGGCCCTTGGCAATGCTCTCGACGCAGCCACGCCAGATTTCGGCGAGGAAGGCTGCGGTCCACAGGATGAGCGCGACACAGGCGGCAAGCCAGGCGGGAACGTCGATGCCAAACAGGCCAAGCCCGAAGAAAGCCAGAAAGAGCTGCATCAGCAGCGGCGTGCCCTGAAACAGCTGGATGTAGCCGCGTGACAGAAACTGCATCCCACGCCGGCCGCCGATGCGCAAGAAAAGCAGGGCCGCGCCGACGATGCCGCCACCGATGAAGGAGACCAGCGAGAGGACAACGGTCCAGCGGGCGGCCAGAAGCAGGTTGCGCAGGATGTCCCAGAAGCTGAACTCGGTCATGGCGCCTGTCTCATCGCGACGCCTTCCTCGGGAACAGCATCCCGCCCAGGCCGGCCAGCAGCTGGCGCAGCAGGATGGCGAGCGCCAGGTAGATCAAGGTGGAGACGATGTAGGTTTCGAAGGCCCTGAAATTGCGCGACTGGATAAAATTGGCGGCGAAGGTCAGGTCCTCAGCGGCAATCTGCGAAACGACGGCCGAACCCAGCATGACGATGACGATCTGCGACGACAGCGCAGGCCAGATGCGCTGCAGCGCCGGGACCAGAACCACGTGCCAGAAGGTCTGGAACGGGGTCATGGCGAGGCTGGCGCCGGCCTCGAACTGGCCGCGCGGCGTGGCCTGGATGCCGGCGCGGATGATCTCGCAGCTGTAAGCGCCGAGGTTGACGATCATGGCGAGGTTGGCGGCGGTCAGTTCCGACATCCTGATGCCAAGCGACGGCAGGCCGAAGAAGATGAAGAACAGCTGGATGAGGAAGGGCGTGTTGCGGATCAGCTCGACATAGGTCGCAACGACGGGTTTTAGCCATTTCGGCCCCAGCGCCCGCACCCAGGCGCAGGCAATGCCCAATGCCACGCCGAACACCGCGCCGATCAGGATAAGCTGCACGGTGATCCGGATGCCCTTGAGCAGCACCGGCAGAGATCCGATCAGCCAGCTGAAATCGAACTGATAGGTCATGGCTTGCTATCCGACCTCCCACACGCGGCGGGCGGCGATCACAGCTCAGCCGGCAGGTCCACCTTCAGCCATTTTTGCGAAATCGCGTTGAGGGCGCCATCGGACCTGGCGGCGGCGATGATCCCGTTGATCTTGGCCATCAACGCCGGCTGCTCCTTGTTCATGCCGATGTAGCAAGGCGAGTTCTTGATCAGGAACTTGAGCTCCGGCCGCTTGGGCGGGTTCTTTTCGAGGATGGCGGCGGCGACGACATTCCCGGTCGCGATCACCTCGACCTGGCCCGAAAGGAAAGCCGAAATAGTGCCGTTATTGTCCTCGTAGCGCTTGATCTCGACGCTCGCGGGCACAACCTTGGTCAGTTCGAGATCTTCGATCGCGCCGCGGGTGACGCCAACGGTCTTGCCGGCGAGGTCTTCCGCTTTTGCGACGGCGACGTCTGCCGGAGCGAACACGCCGTTGTAGAACGGAGCATAGGCTTCGGAAAAGTCGATGACCTTCTCGCGATCGGGATTCTTGCCGAGGCTGGAAATGACCAGGTCGACTTTGTTGGTCTGGAGATAGGGAATGCGGTTGGCGCTGGTGACCGGGACGATCTCGACCTTGGCGCCGAGCTTTTCGCCAATCAGATTGGCGATGTCGACGTCGTAGCCTTGCGGCGTCATGTCGGCGCCGACACTGCCGAAGGGCGGGAAATCCTGTGGAACGGCGATGCGGACGGTGCCGCGCGCCGCGATGTCGCTCAAGGCGTCGGCCCGCGCCTGCGGAGACGAAGCCATGGCCATTCCAACGGCGGCGGCGAAGGCCAGCATGCAGACATTGCGACGGTTCATTATCTTTCCCTTTGACTGGACAAAACCAATTGGTTGCCAGGGCAAAGCAACAGACATGCCAAACCATCGAAATCGCTGCGAATCGGACTTTCCCGGCGGGATTGGCAAGGTGGGATTGGCAAGGCAGTCTTCACGAGCCGCTGCCGCCCGAGCAATCGACTGCCTAAATATTGTGCAGTTCGGCGGTTTGCCAGTCAGTCGTAGGTCAGATCCGTCGCCTTGCCGCCGAAGACGCGGTAGGCATAAAACGAATAGAAAATGATGATCGGCAGCACCACCACCGTGCCGGCCAGGATGATGGCGAGGCTTTCCGGCGCGGACGCCGCCTGCCAGATGGTCAGCCTGTCGGGCACGACGAAGGGATAGAACGACCAGGCGAGGCCGGCAAAGCCCAGCGTGAAGATGGCGGCCAGCGTCAGGAACGGCGTCAGCGCATGGCGGTCGCCGGCCTTGGGCAGATGGAAGGTCTGCCGCCACAGCCATGCGAACAGCACCGCCGACAGGACCGGCAGCGGCGACAAATAGAGCATGGCCGGCCAGACGAACCATTTGTCGAAGATGCGCGGACTGGCGAGCGGCGTGGCCAGCGACACGGCGACCATGCCGAGCGCGGTCAGCACCAGCGCCCGGCGCAGCCATAGCACCGCCTTCTTCTGCAATTCGCCTTCCGTCTTGTAGATGACCCAGGCCGCGCCCATCGCCGCATAGGCGGCGGCAAGGCAGAGCGCCACCAGCGCGCCGAAGGCCATGCCGCCGGGGCCGACATCAAGGCCCAGCACATAGATCCCCAGCATGTAGCCCTGCGCCAGCGAAGCGATGAC
This sequence comes from Mesorhizobium sp. WSM4810, assembly GCF_055811235.1. Classification (NCBI taxonomy): domain Bacteria; kingdom Pseudomonadati; phylum Pseudomonadota; class Alphaproteobacteria; order Hyphomicrobiales; family Phyllobacteriaceae; genus Mesorhizobium; species Mesorhizobium sp. WSM4810. The sequence continues at coordinate 86,279 of NZ_JBVVQV010000006.1, forward strand.
CGAGCCCAGGAAGAAGATGCGGTTCCAGCGATGCTTGTGACCGGCCGGCACCTTGGCCCGGAAATCGAAGGCAACGCCGCGCAGGATCAGGCCGACAAGGAGCAGGAAGACCGGAATGTAGAGCGCGGTGAGGATGGTGCCGTGCGCCAGCGGGAAGGCGACCAGCAGCAGGCCGACGGCCAGCACCAGCCAGGTCTCGTTGGCGTCCCAGAACGGGCCTATTGCCGCGATCATCGTGTCCTGCTCGGCGTCCTCGGCCGCTGCGAACAGGATGCCGATACCGAGATCAAAGCCGTCGAGGATGACGTAGATCAGGATGGCAAGGCCCATCAGGCCGGCGAAGATGAGGGGGAGCAATGTCGGCCAGTCGAGGGTCATCGCCGTTCTCCTATTTCGCCGCCGGCTGCGACAGCGGAGCGTCGAGAACGCCCGGCAGCGGCGAGGCATCGCCGTCCTTCGCCGCCTTCAGCGCCAGATAGACCAGCACGCCGAGATAGGCGATCAGAAGCAGCGCATAGAGGATGAGATAGACCGCGAGCGACAGCGCGACCTGGCTGCCGGCGACCGGGCCGACGGCATCGACAGTTTTCAGCACGCCGGTGACCAGCCACGGTTGGCGGCCGATCTCGGTGGTGTACCAGCCGGCCAGTGTCGCCAGCCAGCCGGACAGCGCCATCGGCACCATCACCAGCGCCAGCGGTCTCGGCAGGCTGTGCCGGCGCTTGAGGAAAAAGGCGGCCGACCAGGAGACGACGAGCATCAGGACGCCGGTGCCGACCATGATGCGAAAAGCCCAGAACACCGGGAACACCGGCGGGTGGTTGCCGGCATAGTCGTTCAGCCCCGGCACGACACCGCTGGCGCTGTGCGTGAGGATGAGGCTGGCGCCATCGGGGATGGTGATCTCGTATTTGTTCTCCCTTGCCGCCTCGTCGGGAAGCGCGAAAAGGACCAGCGGCACGTTGGGGCCGGTGTTCCAGTTGGCCTCCATGGCGGCGACCTTCTGCGGCTGATGCTCGAGCGTGTTGAGGCCATGCTGGTCGCCGGCGAAGATTTGGATGGGGATCAGGACCGCCGCGGTGAAGACACCGGTGCGCAAGGCTTTCCACATCGATTCCGAACGGTCGCCATAGAGATAGCGCAGCGCCGACAGGCCGGCGATCAGGAACGAAACCGTCAGGCCGGAGGCAAGCAGCATGTGGACGAGCCGGTAGGGCATGGACGGGTTGAAGACGATCGCCCACCAGTCGGTAGCGTGGGCTACGCCGTCGCGCATCTCGAAGCCGACCGGCGTCTGCATCCATGAATTGAGCGCGATGATCCAGAAGGCGGACAGGGTGGTGCCGCCGGCCACCAGCACGGTTGCCAGCGTGTGAATGCGGTTGGAAACGCGGCGGAAGCCGAACAGCATGATGCCGAGGAACGCCGCCTCGAGGAAGAAGGCGGTGAGTATCTCATAGGCGAGCAGCGGGCCGGCGATGTTGCCGACGATTTCCATGTAGCCCGGCCAGTTGGTGCCGAACTGGAAGCTCATGGTGACGCCCGAAACCACGCCCATGGCAAAGGACAGCGCGAACACCTTCACCCAGGTGAAATAGGCGCGCATCCAGGCGGTATCGCCGGTGGCGTTGTAGCGAAGCTTGAAGAACAGCAGCATCCAGCCAAGCGCGATGGTGATAGCCGGAAACAGGATATGGAACGAGATGTTGGCGCCGAACTGGATGCGCGAAAGGATGAGCGGGTCCATGGCGGGCTCCGGCTGCTGCTATGTCAGGGAAGATAGGCCGGATGCGCCAGGCGGTCAAAGCGGCGTGGCGTCACGCGAGGCGGAACGCCGCAGGACCGCGCAGCGGTGGATGCGCCGATGTCCAGAATGTCAGGAGTGCCATTGACTTCCGGCCGCGCGCACCGACATTCAGCGGACTAAAATCAACAGACCTCCTTTCAAGCAGCCGTTTTTCAACCATGCCATCGATCATTTCCATTTCCGGGGTCACCAAGACCTACGCCACCGGTTTCAAAGCGCTGAAGGAGATCAACCTCGATATCGAGCGCGGCGAGATTTTTGCGCTGCTCGGGCCGAACGGCGCCGGCAAGACGACGCTGATCTCGATCGTCTGCGGTATCGTCAACCGCTCGTCGGGCACGGTCAGCGTCGACGGCCACGACATCAGCCGGGATTATCGCGCCGCACGCAGCCTCATCGGGCTGGTGCCGCAGGAACTGACCATCGACGCGTTCGAGAGCGTGTGGGCGACGGTCAACTACAGCCGCGGCCTGTTCGGCAAGCCGGCCAATCACGCCTTTGTCGAGAAAGTGCTGCGCGACCTGTCGTTGTGGGACAAGAAGGACGCCAAGGCGATCACCCTGTCCGGCGGCATGAAGCGGCGGCTGATGATCGCCAAGGCGCTGTCGCACGAACCGAGGGTGCTGTTCCTCGACGAGCCGACAGCCGGCGTCGACGTCGAGCTGCGTCAGGACATGTGGGCGATGGTGCGCCGGCTGCGCGAGGATGGCGTCACCATCATCCTGACCACGCACTATATCGAGGAGGCCGAGGCGATGGCCGACCGCGTCGGCGTCATCAATCGCGGTGAGATCGTGCTGGTTGAGGACAAGGTGCAACTGATGCGCACACTCGGCCGCAAACGGCTGTTGCTGGAATTGCGCAGCCCGCTCGCCACCATACCCGAGAAATTGTCGCGCTACGCTTTGGAGCTTTCGCCGGACGGTGATCGACTGACTTACACCTATGACAACCAGAGCGAGCGGCCGGGCGTCGCCTCGCTGCTGCGCGACCTTGAGACGGCCGGCATCCAGTTCCGCGATATCGACACGCAAAACAGCTCGCTCGAGGAGATCTTCGTCAACCTGGTGAGGAAGGGCGCATGAACCCGCGAGCAGTCTGGGCGATCTACAAGATGGAGATGGCGCGCGCCTTTCGGACCGTGCTGCAGAGCATCGTCTCGCCGGTCATCTCGACATCCCTCTATTTCGTCGTCTTCGGCTCGGCCATCGGCTCGCGCATCACCGAGATCGACGGCATCAGCTACGGCGCCTTTATCGTGCCGGGGCTGATCATGCTGTCGCTGCTGACGCAGTCGATCTCCAACGCCTCCTTCGCCATCTATTTCCCGAAATTCGTCGGCTCGATCTACGAGCTGCTGTCGGCGCCGGTGTCCTATCTGGAGATCATCATCGCTTATGTCGGGGGTGCGGCGACCAAGTCGATCATACTCGGCCTGATCATCCTGGGGACCGCGTCGCTGTTCGTGCCGCTGACCATCGAGCATCCGTTCTGGATGCTCTCCTTCCTGGTGCTGACGTCGGTGACCTTCAGCCTGTTCGGGTTCATCATCGGCATCTGGGCGAAGAGCTTCGAGCAGCTGCAGCTGGTGCCGCTGCTGATCATCACGCCGCTTACCTTCCTTGGCGGCAGCTTCTATTCGATCGACATGCTGCCCGGCACCTGGCGCACGGTGACGCTGTTCAACCCTGTCCTTTATCTGGTCAGCGGCTTTCGCTGGAGTTTCTACGGCAAGTCCGACGTCTCGATCGGCATCAGCCTCGGCATGACCGTGGTTTTCCTGCTTATCTGCATAGCGATCGTCGCGTGGATTTTCAGGACCGGCTACCGGCTGCGGAACTGACTGAACGGCCTGCCCAGGCGACGCAGCGCCAGCATCCGAGCGATGTTCCCGACCCAAGACGACCAAATCTGGTGACGACGCTTGAAAGCGGCCGTGCGATGGCGGCGCTTGATTTCCATATAATGTTATATATCATGTTATCAATTGCCTGGCAGGTTGATTATGGAAGACGTCATAAGGTCCCTTGGCTTCCTGTGCCTGGGCAGCAGGCTGAAGCGTATTGGCGAGCAATTGCAGGCGGATACGCAGCGCCTGCTCGACTGCCTCGATGTGCCGGTTCAGTCGAGCCAATACCCGCTGCTGGCTGCGCTCGACAGGCTGGGCCCGCTGCCAGTCGGGGAACTGGCGCAATCCCTCGGGGTCGCGCAGCCAGGTGTAACGCGGAGCGTGTCGCTTCTGGCCGAATTGGGACTGGTCGAGGTCAGTCCATCGGATGATGACCAGCGGCGCAGGATTGTCTGCCTTACCCTGCACGGCCAGCGGCTGGCCGATATTGCAAAGCACGACGTCTGGCCGCGCATCGAGAATGCCGTCGCGGATCTGTGCGCGGATCTTTCTGGGCCGCTTCTTGATCAGCTGGCCGCCATCGAGGACGGCCTCGCCGCGGCGCCTCTCGACCGTCGTGTAAAGAAGCCGGAAGGTGCCGCGCAATGAAACACCTGCTTGACCGTCCCGTGTGGAGCGCGCTTCGGACGCGACACCACGCCTTCGCGCAAGGTGACGACCTCGCCATGCGGTATCGGCCCTCGATAGCTCCGTTCGCTGCCAGTGCCGCGGACGATGCGGAAAGCCTGCAGGCGCTCGGAAAACTTGTCTCCCCAGGCGAGAGTGCGATCCTGCTTCAGGTGGACGCCATTGCTCTGCCCGCGGAACTTTCGGCGACTTCGACCGCGCCCGGGGTTCAGATGATTGCCGAGCGGCCATTGCAGATGGTCTCCGACGAGCGCGTGCAACGTCTGACGCGGGACGATGCAGCTGAGATGCTCGCCTTGGCATTGGTGACCAAGCCCGGCCCATTCACGCTCGAAGCCTTGAGCCTCGGCGATTTTTGGGGTGTGAAGATCGAGGGCCGACTTGCGGCGATGGCCGGCGAACGCATGAAGCAACCCGGCTATACCGAACTTAGCGGGGTGTGCTCACATCCGGAATTTCGAGGCGGTGGCCTGGGCAGGCTGCTGTCGCTGTTCGTGGCAAACCGGATAGCGGCGCGCGGCGAAGTTCCCTATCTCCACGCCTATGCCAGCAACACCACGGCCATAGGATTATACGAGTCCATTGGCTTCAGGTTGAGAAGCATGATGAACGTGGCCGTGGTTCAGCGCGCAGAATGAGCCCATCAGGCGCATTCCCGCGCATCAGGAAAAGGAAGGATTTCGTATCGACGAAATCCTTCCTTGGCGCTGCTAGCGCCTTGCGGCGATTCAGACCGCGATCTTGCCACCGCCCTGTTTGGTGATGGCGACGACCGACGGCCGCACCGGCATATCGGGCTTGAAGTCAGGCCAGCGGGTCGATAGGTCCTCATAGTAGGAGGGACGGCCAAAAGCCTCCCAGTCCTCGCCGACATCGGCCGGATGCTGGACCGCGACGAAGGCGGTCTGGTCGTCGGGCGTGAACAGCGGGCCGCAGAGTTCGGCGCCGATCGGCACGCGGAAGAATAGCTTCGAGGTCGCCCGCGCCTCGCCTTCGGTGTCGACCGCCCACAGGCCATCGGTGCGGCCGGTCGCCTTCGGGCCCTGGCCATCGGTCGAGACCCAGAGCCGGCCGGCCGCATCGATGGCGCAATTGTCCGGCATGCCGAACCAGCCATTGGCGGTCGTTGCAGTCGAGAAAGTAGCGCCGACTTCGGCCACCGAGGGATCGCCGCATTTCAACATGATTTCCCACTTGCCCTTGGTGGCAGTAAAATCGCCACCGTCCTCGACAATCTCGACGATGTGGCCGAAGGCGTTTTCGGCGCGCGGGTTGGCGGCGTCGACCTGCTCCGTCTTGCGCTTCGAATTGTTGGTCAGCATGACGTAGACCTTGCCGGTCGTCGGGTGGGGCTGAATATCCTCGGGGCGGTCCATCTTGGTGGCGCCGAGAAGATCGGCGGCAAGCCTTGTCCCGATCAGCACGTCGGCCTGGCTGGCAAAGCCGTTCTCGGCGGTCAACGGACCCTGGCCGTGAACGAGCGGCAGCCATTCCAAGGTACCGTCCTCGGCGAATTTGGCGACGTAGAGCGTGCCGTCGTCGAGAAGATCCATGTTGGCGGCGCGGTCCTCGGCGTTGAACTTGCCGGCCGTGACGAATTTGTAGGCATAGTCGAAACGCTCGTCGTCACCTTGGTAGAACACCACACGGCCATCCTTGGCGACGATCGATTCAGCGCCCTCATGCTTGAAACGGCCCATGGCAGTGCGCTTCCGCGGCACCGAGGTCGGATCGTTGACGTCGACCTCAACGATCCAGCCGAAGCGATTCGGCTCGTTCGGCTCCTTGCCGATATCGAAGCGGGCGTAATGCGCAGCCCATTCATAGGAGCCGTCGGGAATCCCCAGGCGCTTGTAGTTGGCGGCTTCCTTGTGACCTTCCTGCAGCTCGCCCGAGAAATAGCCGTGTATGTTTTCCTCGGCCATGATGTAGGTGCCCCAGGGCGTGACGCCGCCGGCACAATTGTTGACGCTGCCGAAGACCTTCGTGCCGGTCGGATCGGCACTGGTCTTGACCCGGTCGTGGCCGGCGACGGGGCCGGACAGCGCCATCTCGGTGTTGGCGGTGATGCGGCGATTGAGCTTGCCGTCGCGCACCACCTGCCATTTGCCTGATACCTTGCGAATTTCGACGATGGTGCCGCCATGCGCGGCTATCTCGATATCGACCTGTTCCTTGCTCAGTGGGGCCTGCTTGGCCTCGCCATCGACGATGCTGACAAGGCCCGGGAACATCAGATGCGGATTGGTGTACTCGTGGTTGACCACCAGCAGGCCGTGCTCGGCCGAGCCGTCTATCGGGAGATAGCCGACATAGTCGTTGTTGTAGCCAAACTGTCTTTCCTGGGCCTGCGCCGACTGTTTTGTCGGATCAAATTCCGGCGAATCGGCAAACAGCGGATCGCCCCAGCGCAACAGCACGTCGGCGTCGTAGCCGGCAGCGACATGGTGCTTGTCGTCGACGCCTGCCTCGACCTCGTCGAAACTGAAGACCGAGCCGCCGCCGGCGCGGGCATCGTCGGCGAGGATCAGCGCGAGCGGGCTGACGGTGGCGGCGATGGCGGTTGCCGCGAGCGATCCCTGCAGAAAACCACGGCGCGAGAATCGCGCGGCGATGATTTCGCCCATCGTCCGGTTGTCAGTGGGATTGGTTCCTGGCCCATCGTTTTCCTCGAGCAGGCTGGTGCGGAAATGGGCGTCGGGGCGATGTTCAGTCATGGGGGCGTGCCTCTGGCTCTTTGGGATGGCTGGAGCGTGTTGCTTGACTGACCGCGTATCGCCAGCAGATCACAGTTTGATGACGTTGCCGACCAATTTCCAGCCCGATTTCATGTCTTTGATCAGGCCGCTTGACCGCGACCGACGCTTCCGAAACAAGATCTGCGGCAGGCGCGCAAGCACGGCGTCAGGAGGAACAAAAAAGTGAGTTTCTGGGGACTAGGGCAGCTCGGCATTTCGACAGTGATCTTCCTGCTGGCGGCGACGGCGGCCAAGCAATGGGGGCTGGCGCCGAGCCTCGGCAAGATCGTTCTGACTCTGGCGCTCTATTCAGCGGGCAATCTGATCATGCTGAGGCTGATCCGTGAATTCGGCATGTCGGTGTCGTTCAGCCTGTCGGCGGTGATCCAACTGGTGTCGGTGAACGTGGTGGCACTGGTGTTCTTCGGCGAGCGCGTCAATTCGTTGCAGGCGACCGGCATCGTGCTCGCCGTCGCAGCGGTGGCGCTGATCACGCTCGGACCCTATCTGCAAAAACTGTAGTTGCGCATGACCCCGAAAATCGGAAACGATTTCGGAAAGGATCATGCGCCAAATAAAGTGCTACAGCGTCCTTTGCGCGTCCAAAAGGACGCGCGGCGCTGTAAGACGATTGGCCCGATGAAGAATACCGCAAACAAGCTGCTCAACTGGATCGAATTCCCGGTGCTTTTTTCCGGACTGGTCATCGCCGGCGGGCTGTGGGGGTTCGAGGAACTGATGGAGGTGGCGCGGGACACCACGCCGCACGCCTTCGACACGGAAATCATGCTCGCCTTCCGCGAAGCGGGCCAGCCCGACAATCCGATCGGACCGCCATGGCTGGAAGGGGCGATGCGCGACATTACCAGCCTCGGCAGCGCCATCGTGCTCGGGCTGATCACAGTGGCGGTGATCGTCTATCTGCTGCTGATCCACAAGCCGGGAGCAGCGTTTCTGGTCTTCGTCGCGGTGGCGGGCGGGCAGGCCCTGTCGAGCACGCTGAAGCTAGGAATCGATCGGCCGCGCCCCGACCTGGTCTCGCATCTCGCCGACGTGGCGACGCTTTCGTTTCCAAGCGGCCATGCGATGCTGTCGGCGGTGACATATTTGACGCTGGGCAGCATGGCGTCGCGTTTCCTGCCTGGGCGAACGACCAAGATCTATGTGCTGGCACTTGCCGTGCTGACAGCACTGCTCGTCGGCATCAGCCGCGTCTATCTCGGCGTTCATTGGCCATCGGACGTGCTGGCCGGCTGGTGCGCCGGCTTCGCCTGGGCGATGCTGTGCTGGCTGGTCGCATGGGCGTTCCAGCGATGGCGCGGGCAGACCACCGGCGCCTGAACCGCCCGTTCCGAACGACGCTGCGCCAATTCTCCTCTAAGTTGCGGCGGCTGGGGCGTGCTGGCCCAGCGGGCGCGCAGGCTCGCCTAGATGCAAACGGCCTGGTGTGCACATGTCTGACATGTGCATGATGATGCTTGATCCATCACAATGATGGTATTATACATGGAATGCAGACTCAGACGGGGGTTTTTAGCCGATGATCACTGCCGCGCAGATGCGCGCCGCAAGGGCTCTGGCCGGCATCGATCAGAAGACGCTCGCCGAGCGCGCCGGGGTTTCGCTTCCAACCATTCAGCGCATGGAAGCGAGCGACGGCGTGGTCAGGGGCGTGGTCGATACGCTGATGAAGGTCATCCAGGCCCTCGACCGGGCCGGCGTGGAGCTGATCGGCGAGAACCAGGCCAGCGAGCGCGGCGGCAGGGGGGTGCGCCTCAAGCCGGTCGTGCCGCAGAACCCGCCAGGCTGAGCCGAAATAGAGTCGCGACGGCGACCGCCGACAGTCCTGCCGACGATCCCGCCGCCTGCTTGGTTTTATGCGTGGCCGCTGTGCACTTTTTGGCGGCATGCATCAGGAGCGGAAGGCAGTCCATGCATCGAACCCAGCGGGCAATTCATCAACCGGCGCAGCCGACATTTTCCGAACTGTTCACGCCGAAGCTGGCGACGGTGCTGCGCGAAGGCTACACATCAGAGCACTTCAAGGCCGATGCCATCGCCGGACTGACCGTGGCCATCGTGGCGCTGCCGCTGTCGATGGCGATCGCGATCGCATCGGGCGTGTCTCCGGAGCGCGGGCTCTACACTTCCATCATTGGCGGTTTCCTCGTCTCGGCTCTGGGCGGCAGCCGTTTCCAGATCGGCGGGCCGGCGGGCGCCTTTATCGTGCTGATGGCGGCAACCGTGGCACGGGTCGGCGTCGACGGGTTGCTGCTGGCGACGATGATGGCCGGCGTCTTGCTGCTCGTCATCGGCTACCTCAGGCTTGGCACCTACATCAAATTCATTCCTTATCCGGTGACCGTCGGCTTCACCGCCGGCATCGCCATCATCATCTTCTCCGGCCAGATCGTCGAGCTGTTCGGGCTAAAACTCGCCGGCAAAGAACCTGGACCGCTGGTGCCGAAGCTGATGGCGATCGGCGAGGCGGCCGGCACGATCAATCTCGCCGCCACCTTCGTCGCTCTGCTGACCATCGTCGCCATTGCCCTGATGAAACGGTGGCGGCCGAAATGGCCCGCCATGCTGATCGCCATCGGTCTGGCGTCGCTTGTCGTGGCGCTGTTTTCTCTGCCTGCCGAAACGATCGGCACGCGCTTCGGCGGTATCCCGCGCAGCCTGCAAATGCCGGCCTTTCCGCCGATCAGCTTCGGCAGGATGATCGACGTCCTGCCGGACGCCCTAGCCTTTGCGCTGCTCGGCGCGATCGAATCGCTGCTGTCGGCGGTGGTCGCCGACGGCATGACAGGAAGGCGGCACCGCTCCAACTGCGAACTCGTGGCGCAAGGCTTCGCCAACATCGCGTCCGCCCTGTTCGGCGGCATCTGCACCACCGGCACCCTAGCCCGCACCGCGACCAATGTGCGAGCCGGCGCGCATGGACCGGTCTCGGGCATGATCCACTCGGCCCTCCTGCTTGCCCTGATGCTGGTGGCGGCGCCGCTGGCCAGCTACATCCCGCTTGCAGCCCTTGCCGGCGTGCTGGCGGTGGTGTGCTGGAACATGTTCGAGAAGCAGGCCTTTGCCACGCTGCTGCGTGCCTCGCGCGGCGACGCGCTGGTGCTGATGGCGACTTTCCTGATCGTCATCTTCCGTGATCTCACCGAAGGCATCGTCGTCGGCTTCGCGCTGGGCTCGATCCTGTTCATCGACCGCATGGCCAAGAGCATTGCGGTTGAGCCGGATCAGGGACTGGTGCAGGACGATGTCGCCGACAGAACCGGCGCCGCCAGCGCATACGATTCCAGCGAGGCCAGCGATGCCGACACCGTCGTCTACCGGATTTCCGGCGCCTTCTTCTTCGGCGCCGCCTCGACCGTCGCCACGGTGCTGGACCGCATCGCCGACCAGCGCAAGAACTTCATCCTCGACTGCTCGGCCGTGCCATTCTTCGATTCAACGGCGGCCAACGTCATCGAGAGCGCTGCCCACAAGGCGAGGCGCGCCTGCGTGCGCTTCATCATATCAGGCGCTTCGCCGCAGACACGCCGCATGCTGATCAACCACGGCGTCAAACGGCCGCTGGTGACATACGCCGCCTCGATCAGGGACGCGCGAGCGCAGTTGAAGAATGCCGCGCCGGGAGAGGTCTAACCCTCTCCTCATCGTCAGCGATGTCGGACGGACGCAAGCACCGCGTCAGGCAGCGGCGCCGGGCGCGCTGGCGTCTTCGTGCGGCGCGGCGGCCAGATCGGTGCGCGCCTTGCGCGCGAGTTTTTTTGTCGAGCGCCTGGGCCTGTCGCCGAACAGATCGGCTGCCGCCGCAAGACAGGTCTTTTTCAGGCTTTTCTCCGAGCGCTTCAACAGCTTGCTCGGCAGTCGCGTTTCCTGGGGAGAGCCGAGCGGCCGGTCGTGGGCCTCGAGAAGCGTGCGCAAGACGAACACATCATGCAGTTCGCCCAGCTTTTCGCCAAGTTCGTCGACCGCCTTGCGCCGTGCCTTGATCGGCGTCGGCCACAGCCTTCCAAGCAGCGACAGATGCATGCCGTGAGTCTTTGCCGCCTTGCGCAGATCGTGGAAATCGTCGGCATCACCGCGGGAGCCCGCCTTGTCCAGCGCCTTTCTGGCGCGACGCAGAGTGATGCGGGCGCCTTCGGCAAGCACATCGGCGGCCTGTTCAGGCTGGTCGAGCAAGACCAGAGTATCGATGCGGCTGATGCCATCCTCGCAAGCGGCAGTCGCGGCAGCTATCGCGGCGCCGAGGCCAACTCCACCATGCAATTGGTGCTGGCGCGCCACCAGCGTGTCGCGAACGGCATCGAGACCGCCGCCGGCGCTTTGCTCGGGAAAGTTTTTTGCCAGCCGGTCGATGGTTTCAACCAGCGCGGTCGCCTCGCGCGGGCCGGCAAGCAGGGCAGCCACCTCTCGGTAGCATTGGTTCTCGGTACTGCAAAATGTTTCGTCTCCGGGACGGACCAGGCGCAGCAAGGCACGCACCTTCTTCAGCCGCCTGCGGCATTTGTGCAGCGCCTGCTCCGGCCTGTCATGCGCCGCGTCCAGATGGACGAGCGCCTTGCCGATCTCCTCAGCGAGGATGCGCCTGACCTCGCCGGTCAACGGCAGGCGCGGATCGATGCGATAGCTCATGCGGCGATCTCCGGAATCCCCTCGAGGGCGAGCGACGCGTTGTAGAACCTGTGCTCGCCGGTGACTTCGCGGCCGAGCCAATCTGGCAGCATTTCGCGCTGCACGTCCTGCGGCGTCTCAAGCTCGGCGACCACCAGACCGCTGAGCATCCCGCCGAAGACATCGACTTCATAGAGATGGCCGCGATGCCTAACATAGTGGCGTGTCTTCTCGATGACACGACCGATTGCGAAGGCCAGCATCTCTTCCGCATCCGCCAGAAGGATCGGATATTCGAATTCGTCGCGTTCGCGGGCCTTGCTGCCGAATTTGAGCGTCAGCTTTGCCGAGGCGCCGTCGTTGATACGCACGCGGACCGAGCGGTCCGGCGCGGCAACGAGATAGAACTGGCGAATGCGGATGTCCGCTTCGACCAGATCCCGCCAGCCATCGCCGGAGACCAGGAACTTGCGCTCGATTTCCTTGACCATGGCTCCACACTAAAGCGCGTGCGGATGGAGATGGCAAGGTGGAGATCGGCAAGGCTTGACTTTAATCATTCGATTGATTAAACTGCGGATCATCAGCAAACCGACAAACGCCAAAATTCCGCGCCGCGAGGCATCCCCCGCCGAGATGACGCGCGCGGCACTTGTTCGCGCAGCGCTGAAGCTGTTCGGACGCCAGGGTTTTGACGGCACCTCGACGCGCGAGATCGCGGCTGAGGCCAGGGCCAATATCGGCTCGATCGCCTATCATTTCGGCGGCAAGGAAGGGCTTCGCACCGCCGCGGCCGACTATATCGTCGACACGATCCAGACCATTGCCGGCCAGGCGATCGGCAATCTGCAGGGCTCAAGCGAATCAGAAACGGGCGAACCAGAAACGGGCGACCCCGAAGCGGCGCGGGCACAACTGTTCACCGCGCTGGAGCGGATGGTGGCTTTCATCGTGGCAAGGCCGGAGGCCGGCGAGATCGTGCAGTTTGTCCTGCGTGAGCTGTCGCATCCGACGGCGGCACTCGACCGCATCTATGACGGCGTGTTCGAGCCGACGCATCGCCGGCTCTGCCTGATCTGGGAGCAGGCGACGGGCGAGGCGGCCGAAAGCGAGGCTACCCGACTCACCGTGTTCACGCTGATCGGCCAGGTCGTCTATTTCCGCATCGGCCGCGAGGCGGTGATGCGCCGCATGGGCTGGCGCGCGATCGGCGACGCCGAGGCCACCAAGATCGCGGCGGCAGTGACGGATAATCTCGGCGCGATTTTGGCTCGGCGTCACTTAACCGACCGGAAGGATCGTAGATCATGAGTTTCCTCTGCTCTGTGCCACTCGCCGCCCTGCTTTTCAGCACCTGCGCACCGGCGGCGCCGCTCGCCGTCGGCTATGTCGAGGGCGACTATGTGCTGCTCGCGCCGATCGAGGTGGCGCAGGTCGAGACGATTTCGGTCAAGCGCGGCGATCGCGTCGCGCCGGGCACGCCAGTGGTGACGCTGGAAAGCGCCGACGCAAAAATAGCCGTCGCGCAAGCCGAGGCGGCCCTTGCCCAGGCCCAGGCGCAACTTGCCGACCTGCAGGTCGGCAAGCGGCCGGAAGAGATTGAGGTGCTCAAGGCGCAGGTCGACATGGCCAAGGCGCAAGCCGCCGACGCCAAACGCAGATACACCCGCGCCAGCGATTTGTTCAAACGCGGCACCGGCACCCAGGCCGATTATGATACGGCTTCGGCGTCGCTGGAAACTGCCAACGCGCAGCTCGGCCAGGCGGAAGCCAATCTCGCTGTCGGAGGCCTGCCGGCGCGGCCCGAGACGATCAAGGCCGCCGACAATCAGGTCAGGCAGGCGCAATCGGCGCTGGAGCAGGCGCGCTGGCGGCTGTCGAAGCGTGTGCTGGCGGCGCCTTCGCCCGGCCGCATCAACGATGTGATCCGCTATCCCGGCGACACCGCCGGGCCGACCGCGCCGGTCATTTCGATTCTGCCGGACGGCGCGGTGAAGCTCAGCGTCTATGTGCCGGAAAGCGCGTTCTCGTCGGTGGAAGTCGGCACGCTGCTCAACGTCCATTGCGACGGCTGCGGGCCGGACGTGAAGGCTCGCGTCAGCTACGTGTCGCCGGACCCGGAATTCACGCCGCCGGTGATCTACTCGCTCGAGACCCGGCAGAAGCTGGTCTATCTGGTCGAGGCGCGGCCGGAGGGCGACGCCGGCGCGCTGCAACCGGGGCAGATCGTTGATGTCGAACTGGCGGATATCGGCAAATGAACGTCATCGACGTCCACGGCCTGGTCAAGCATTTTGGTGACAAGACCGTCGTCGACCATGTGACGATGACCGTGGCCGAGGGCGAGATCGTCGGCTTCCTCGGCCCCAACGGCTCTGGCAAGACGACGACCATCCGCATCATGTGCGGCCTGCTGACGCCGGATGAGGGCGAAGGCACGGTGCTCGGCTTCGACATCCGCACCGACAGTCTGAGGATCAAGCGCGAAGTCGGCTATATGACCCAGAAATTCTCGTTCTACGAGGATTTGACCATCGCCGAAAACCTGGAATTCGTAGCGCGGCTCTATGGGTTGAAGCCGCTCAACGAGCATGTCGCCAGGACGCTGGAGGATCTTGGCCTCACCTCGCGCAAGGACCAGTTGGCCGGCACGCTGTCCGGTGGCTGGAAGCAGCGGCTGGCGCTGGCCGCCTGCATCATGCACAAGCCCAGATTGCTGCTGCTCGACGAGCCGACGGCGGGCGTCGATCCGAAGGCGCGGCGTGAATTCTGGGACGAGATCCATCGGCTAGCCAGCGGCGGGCTGACCGTGCTGGTCTCCACCCACTATATGGACGAGGCCGAGCGCTGCCATCGCATCGGCTACATCTCCTACGGCAGGATGCTGGCCACCGGCACGGTCGACGAGGTGGTCAGGAATGCCGGGCTGACGACCTTCGTTGTGCAGGGTCCGCGCCTCGACCAGGTCGCTGCCGCACTCAGCGGCCGGTCCGGTGTCGACCAGGTGGCGCCGTTTGGCGCGACGCTGCACGTCGTCGGCTCCGACAAGACGGCGCTTCAGGCTGCGCTCGCCGATGTCGAGAAAGACCACAAGGGCGTCACGGTGACGCCGGGCGAGACCAGCCTGGAGGATGTGTTCATCCAGTTCATGTCCGGCTCGAAGGACAATATGGGATGAAAAACGGGATAAACAGCGTCTTTTCCTTCGCCAGGCTCGGCGCGCTGCTGATCAAGGAGTTCATCCAGATGCGGCGCGACCGCATCACCTTCGCCATGATGCTGGGCGTGCCGCTAATGCAGCTGGTGCTGTTTGGCTATGCCATCAACAACGATCCAAAGAGCCTGCCGGCCGCCCTGGTGGCGATGAGCAGCGATCCCTATACGCGAGCCATGGTTTCGGCGCTGCAGACCACCGGCTACTACCGCTTCGACCATGTCGCGCAAAATGCCGCCGAGGCGGAATTCCTGATGGCGCGTGGCGACGTCGCCTTTGTCGTCACCATTCCCGCCGACTTTGCCCGGCGAGTCGAGCGCGGCGACCAGCCGCAAATCCTGATCGAGGCTGATGCGACCGACCCGGCAGTCGCCAGCGGGGCCATTTCGACGCTCGGCACCGTTGCCAACCAGGCGCTGCTCAGGGCGCGCGGCATGCAGGAGACGGCCGCCGAAGCTGCCCGAGGCCAGCTCGAAGTCGTTGTGCACCGACGCTACAATCCGGAAGGCATCTCGCAATACAACATCGTGCCCGGCCTGCTCGGCGTCATCCTGCAGATGACGATGGTGATGATGACCTCGATCGCACTGACGCGCGAGACCGAGCGCGGCACGATGGAAAACCTTCTGGCGATGCCGTCCAGCCCACTCGAAATCATGCTCGGCAAGGTGCTGCCCTATCTGGTGGTCGGCGCCGTGCAAGTGGCGGTGGTGCTGGCGGCGGCCAAGCTGCTGTTTGGGGTTCCCTTCACCGGGTCGTTGTCGCTGCTGCTTGCGGCGGTTCTGGTCTTCGTGCTGGCGCTGGTGCTGCTCGGCTACACCATCTCGACGATGGCGCGCACGCAGATGCAGGCACTGCAGCTCACCTTCTTCTTCTTCCTGCCGTCGATCCTGTTGTCGGGCTTCATGTTCCCCTATCGCGGCATGCCTGGCTGGGCGCAGATCTTCGGCGAGATCCTGCCGCTGACGCATTTCCTGCGCATCATCCGCGCGGTGATGCTGAAGGGCGCCGACCTGCCGGCGGTCGCGACCGAAATCGGCTGGCTGGTCGTGTTCGTGGCGCTGTTTGCCGGCGTGGCGCTGGTGCGGTTCCGCCGGACGCTGGATTAGGATCCAACTCAATAGCTCACGCAATGGCCGAGATGTCACCTTGGATGCATGACCATTCGGATCGAGATTTTATGCCGGTCTGGCCTGATCCGGGACCGGCGGCAATTCAGGCGCATCCAGTCCTTTGAAGGGATCGCGCCAGGCGTCGATCTCTTCAAGCTGGCGATACCAACGACTGACCGAAGGATAATCGTCGAGCGGCAATCTGGCGACATCGTTGAAAGGCAGAAACGTCGCCATTCGAAAGTCGGCATAGGAGACCGAGTTTTCGACCAGCCAGTCTCGCTCGGAAAGCGCGGCCTCAAGTGTTGCAGCGGTCGTGCGAAAGTCTCTCAGCCCCTCCTCAACCCGGTGCTGATCGATCGGGCCAATCCCATAGCGCTGCTTGGTGCCGCGTTCGAAATGCACGACGTCGCAAGCTCTTGCGAAGCTCTCTTTACCCCAACTGAGCCATCGGATCATCTCGGGTTCGTCGTCGCCGGTGCGCCAGAGATCCGAATGCGCGTCGCGTGAAAGCCGGCAGGCTATGGCGTCAGCCTCCCAGAGGCTGTTTCCCGAGCCTACGAGTATCGGCAATGAAAGATTGGGATTCAGCGGGCGATATCGCTCAGCCTGCCCGGGAGCGAAGGGCGATGCGAACTCAAAGTCGAGCTTTGCGTCGAGATAACGTGCCACGGCGACCGCGAGGCGAGGATTGGGATTGCGGCTGAAGAGCAGTTTCATTTCGTGTCAGCCTTTTTTGAATGGTGCCGGTTCGGTCGCCACCTAAGCCGCCGCCATGATCTCCGCATAGGTGCCGAAATCGACATTGCCGCCGGACAGCACCACGGCGACGCATTTGCCTGATAGCTCGATCTCGCCCGATGACAGCGCGGCCAGCCCGACGCAGCCGCCGGGCTCGACCACCAGCTTGAGATGGGCCATGGCGTCGCGCATCGCCTGTCCCGCCGCTCTGTCGGACACGGCAATGCCGCCGGCGAGATTCCTGCGGTTGATCTCGAAGGTGATCGCGCCCGGCTCGGCGGTGAGGAGCGCGTCGCAGATCGAAGTGTGGCCGGGTTCGATCGAAACCCGAGCACCTCTGGCCAGTGAACGACAGGTGTCGTCGAAATGCTCGGGTTCCACCGCCCAGACGGCGGTGACCGGCGAGGCGTCCTTGACCGCGATGGAGATGCCGCTGCTCAGGCCGCCGCCGCCGCAGGGGATGACGACCGCGTCGAGGCTCACCCCGAGTGCTTTCGCCTGCGCCATCAGTTCGAGGCCGATCGTTCCCTGGCCGGCGATGATGGCCGGGTCGTCGAAAGGCGGCACCAGGACCATGCCCCGTTCCATGTACGGGCGAACCACCGCCATGCGATCGTCGCGAAACCGGTCGAACGGAACCACTTCGGCGCCCATTTTCCTGACATTGCCGACCTTCATTGCCGGCGCATCGGTGGGCATGGCGATAACCGCCTTGACGCCGAACATCGCCGCCGACGCGGCGACGCCTTGCGCGTGGTTGCCCGACGAGAAGGCGACGACGCCGCGGCTGCGCTGCTCATCGCTCAGCGACGACAGTTTGTTGTAGGCGCCGCGGAACTTGAACGAGCCGGTGCGCTGCAGCGTCTCCGGCTTGAACAGGATCCTGGCGTCGAAACGCTTGTTCAGTTCCGGTGATTCGATCAGCGGCGTTTCGACGATCAGGCCGGACAATCGCGTTGCTGCGCGGTGGATATCGGCGATGCCGGGAGGGGTGGTCATGGTGAGGTCCTGCAGAATGAAACCGCCCCATGGTGCACGGAAAACCAGGCCGCGCACCACTGGAAAAATGTGACCGAGACAATTCGTGGATTGCGAGCAGAGAGTGGCGCTCCTCGCCGACCGCTCCTCACCCCAAAAGCGTCCGTTGCCGTTTGGCGCCGCCCATCTTGCGCCAGGTGTTGAAGCGATGGGTGGCGGCGGCGAAGGATATCTTCATCTGCTGGGCAACCGAATAGCGCGACTTGCCCTCGTCGAACAGGCGGTAGCAGCATTCGACGCCCTCCTCGGTCAGCTTGCCGTCGGGGGCCTTGTTGTGCGGATTGGCCGGGTCGAATTTCTCGACCTGCTGCTCGACCAGGCCCTTCAGGCGCTGCAGATCGGCCTCGATGCTGGCGATCAGGTCGAGAACCGGTTTCGGGTCAAATGCATGGGTGGGCTGTTTTGCCGGCATCCGGGTTCCTTTCGCTTGGCTTAAGCCCACTATATAGGTGAACATTCGCCAATAATGAAGGGCGCTGGCGGAGGATTCCCGCAACCATAAATTTGAACCTCCGGCTACAAGCGATTGACCAACGGTGCACCAAACCCTAGTTTAGAATAATTCTAAACTAGGGCGGATTTCTCATGCTTTCCCGTGTTTTCGGTTTTGGTCGCCGTCCCTTCGAGTCGCTCTCGGAGCGAGAGATCCTGGCGCTCGCCATCTCTTCCGAAGAGGATGACGGGCGTATCTACCGCGCCTATGCCGACGGGCTGGCGGATAGGTTTCCGCATTCGGCCAAAGTGTTCGAGGAAATGGCGGAGGAGGAGGATGGCCATCGCGACTCGCTGATCGAGCTTCACCGCGAGCGTTTTGGCGAGCGCATTCCGCTGATCCGGCGCGAGCACGTAAAGGGCTATTACGAGCGCAAGCCCGACTGGCTGGTCCGGCCGCTCGGCATCGAACATGTGCGCCAACAGGCCGAGTCTATGGAGCGTCAGGCCTACCTGTTCTATGTCGAAGCGGCGAAACGCACCAGCGACGCCTCGACGCGAAAGCTGCTCGACAATCTGGCGGTGGCCGAACAGGGCCACGAGACGCTGGCGCAGCGGCTGGAGCAAAAGCATGTGCCGGGCGCGGTAAAAGCCGAGGAAGCAGCGGCCGAGCAGCGCCAGTTCATCCTGACCTATGTGCAGCCGGGACTGGCCGGGCTGATGGACGGATCGGTGTCGACGCTGGCGCCGATCTTCGCCGCCGCGTTCGCCACGCACGACACGTTCCAGACCTTCCTGGTCGGGCTTGCCGCCTCAATCGGCGCCGGCATCTCGATGGGCTTCACCGAGGTCGCCTCCGACGACGGCAAGCTGTCGGGCCGCGGCTCGCCGGTGAAACGCGGCATCACCACAGGCGTGATGACGGCGCTGGGTGGCCTCGGTCACGCCTTGCCCTACCTCATTCCGTATTTCTGGACCGCGACAATTCTCGCGGTCGTGGTGGTGTTCTTCGAACTGTGGGCGATCGCCTTTGTGCAGAACCGTTATATGCAGACGCCGTTCTGGCGCGCCACCTTCCAGGTGGTGCTGGGCGGCGCGCTGGTGTTTGCGGCTGGAGTGCTGATCGGGAATGCCTAGCAGCCCTCTTGCCTTCTCCCCTTGTGGGGGCCGAAGGGCGGGCGAGGCCCGTGACTCGCCCCGGGCGGTGGATCGGCGCGCAGCGCCGAGACGGAAGAGGGGTGTTGGACGGAGTACTGTCGGTGCCAAGCTGGAACACCCCTCATCCGTCGCCTTCGGCGACACCTTCTCCCACAAGGGGAGAAGGAAGAGCCGCCCCACTCACCCGTTCGCCGCCCGGCTGTCCTCAGGCGCCTCGGCCCGTTCGGTCAGGCCATAGTCGCGCACGACGTGGGCGATGCGCAGACGGTAGTCGGCAAAGATGCCGCCACGGCCGGCCCTCTGCGCCTGCCTATGTTCCTCCGTGTTCCGCCAGGCTTTCACCGCTTCCTCGTCACGCCAGAACGACAGCGACAGGATGCGGCTCGGGTCGACAAGGCTCTGGAAGCGCTCGATCGACAGAAAACCGTCGATGCCGTCGAGCAGCGGGCGCAGGTCGGCGGCGAGGCCGAGATAAGCGTCGCGCTTGCCCGCTGCCGGCTCGACCTCGAAGATGACGGCGATCACAGTTTCACCAGAGAGGCATGCGGCCCGGATGCGAGTTTCAAAAAAGTCCGATGCTCTTTCAGGATGAATTTTTCACGCCGGGCGAACTCGTAATTGGCCTTGCCGGCCGGGTCGGCGGCGAGCCTGATACGGTAGGCTTCGTAAGCCGCCAGGCTGTCGATGTTATAGGCGGCATAGGCTGTCGTGGCCGAGCCCTCATGCGGCGCGAAATAGCCGATCAGATCGGCGCCGCAGCGCGGGATCGCCTGGCCCCAGTTGCGGGCATACTCCTCGAACGCCGCCTTGCCGAACGGGTCGATCTCGTAGCGGATGAAGCAGGTGATGGTCATCTTTTGTCTCCTTGCTGAATCTGATTTGTTGCGGCGACAGGTCGAGCGGTGTCGAAACCTTCTGTGGTTCTATGTGCTAGGCAATTTTCCATGCTGATCACGCTTGCCAGAAGGATTTCGCGCATTCGCGGCGAACGTCTTGTTGCGTCAGGCCAAGATCGCGCAAAAGATGCTCGTCAATCTCGGCGAGGTCGAGGCGTTGCAGATGGCGGTCATACCACCGCGCCAGCAGCCGCAGATGCGCCCGGCGCGAGATCATGAACGGAGACGGCCGCCGGCCGAAGCGGCTGACAGGCACGGTGTGGGAAGCGGTTCTTGCGGTCATCGTCATCTCCTTGATCTCAGCGCAGGATAGTGGTTATCTGACGCCAATGCTTCGATGAAGGACGAACTATGCGTGAAGGACCAGACATAGCCCGCATCGCCAGCCTGGTCGGCGATCCGGCGCGGGCAAACATGCTGACCGCACTGATGGGTGGCACGGCGCTGACAGCGAGCGAACTGGCGCTCGAGGCCGGCGTGTCGCTGCCGACCGCCAGCTCGCATCTGTCGAAACTGATGGAAGGCGGGCTGCTGACGCTGGCGAGCCAGGGGCGGCATCGCTACTACGGGCTCGCCGGGCCGCAGGTGGCTGGCATGATCGAGGCGATCACCGGCGTCGCCGCCGCGGTCGGACCGCAGCGGGTGCGGCCGGGTCCGCGCGATGCGGCGATGCGCGTGGCGCGGGTCTGCTACGACCATCTCGCCGGCGAGCAGGCCGTGGCGATGCTGGACCGTCTAGTCGCTCGACAAGTGCTCCTGCGCGACGACAAGGAGATCCGGCTCGGGCCGTCGGCCGCCTCGCATTTTGCCGCGATCGGCATCGATGTCGAGAGCAAGGCGCGACGACCGGTGTGCCGGGCTTGCCTCGACTGGAGCGTGCGGCGCTCGCATATGGCCGGCACGCTAGGCGCTGCCATCCTCGA
Source organism: Mesorhizobium sp. WSM4810 (assembly GCF_055811235.1). Taxonomy (NCBI): domain Bacteria; kingdom Pseudomonadati; phylum Pseudomonadota; class Alphaproteobacteria; order Hyphomicrobiales; family Phyllobacteriaceae; genus Mesorhizobium; species Mesorhizobium sp. WSM4810. The sequence continues at coordinate 107,500 of NZ_JBVVQV010000006.1, forward strand.
TAAGATCCTTCTGGAAAAATGGGCGCGGCGCGAGAAGGACAGCCGCGCGGTAATCTTCTCGCCGATGGGCAAGCAGGCCTTCGAGAGGGTGTTTCTCGCTTGATTGTCAGCCGCGCTTGAGCGGCTTGCCCTGCTTGAAAAAATCCGCCCAGGGATCGGCTTTCGCCAACTGTTTCAGCGTCGTCTTGTCGCCGATCGGAAATGCGTTCGGCGCCAACCCGGCCTCGACCTCGGCCCAAATCGCCGGCATCGATGCCGTGGCGCCCTTCTTGGCGCGCGACGAATAGGGGGCCACCGTGGTCGAGCCGCGGCCGTTGCGCAGATAGTCGACGAAGATCTTGCCGGTGCGCGCCTTCTTCGACAGCGTCGCTGTATACCGATCAGGGGCGGCCTGCTCGAGGGCACGGGCGAAATGATGGGCGAAGTCCTTCACCTCATCCCAATCCGCCGACGGTTTCAGCGGCACGACGACATGGTAGCCCTTGCCGCCCGAGGTCTTGACGAAATTCGGCAATGACAGTGCATCGAGCCGGCCGTGAATTTCGAGCGCCGCCGCGCGCACCGCTTTCACGTCGACGCCTTCGTCGGGATCGAGATCGAAGATGATCTGGTCCGGCTTGTCCAGTTCGTCGATGGTGCAGCCCCAGATATGGATCTCGACCACGCCGAGCTGGACCAAGGCAGCGACACCGTCGAAATCGCGGATGAACAGGATCTCTTCGCCGTCGGTCGGATCCTTCATCTTGGCGATCTTGTCATGCATGCCCGCGGAGGCATGCTTCTGAAAAAAGCGTTGGCCACTGACGCCGTCCGGTGCCCGCACCAGGCTGAGCGGCCGATTGACGACGAATTGTTGCATGCGCGGCCAGACCAAAGCGTAATGATCGAGCAGGCCCTGCTTCGATATCTTCTCCTGCGGCCACAGAAGCTTGTCCGGGTGAGAAAGTTTTATGACGGTGTCTGCCGCCTCCGTGGATTTGACAGCGGCGGATGTCTCGCCCTTGCCGCTGGCAGGCTTTGCCTTGCTGTCGGCCCTGCCAGCGGGTGCTTTCGGCTTTTCCTGCACGACTTCCTCCGCCGGTTTGCCCTCGCGCAATCCCTGGAACGAGCGTGGCGCATTGTACGGTCGAAACCCAGGTACGGAAAGTGAGGCAAAGCCGGTTGTCCGGCGTTGCCTCGATCGAGCTTCTACTCGGCGGCCTGAAGGTTGACCTTGGCTTCCGCAATCTCGGTGAGCTTGCGGTCGGTCGCCTGCTCTTCCTTGATGTTGTTGGCCAGGACATTGGCGCAGTCGGTGCGGCCAAGCTGCTTGGCCCAGGAGATCAACGTGCCGTAGCGGGTTATCTCGTAGTGCTCGACCGCCTGAGCGGATGCGATCAGGGCGGCGTCGAGAACGTCCTTGTCGTCGATGTCGCCGCTGACTTCATCGGCTTCCTCGAGAATGCCGTCGATGGCCGGACAGTTGACCGTCTTGGCCTTCACGCCATGCAGTTCGAACACCTTCTCGACGCGCTCGATATGACCTTTGGTCTGGCCGAGATGCTTTTCAAGGCCGGCTTTCAGCTGCGGGTCGGTCGCCTTGTCGATCATCTTCGGCAGCGACTTCTCGATCTGTTTCTCGGCGTAATAGATGTCGCGCAGCGTGTGGACGAAGAGGTCGTCCAGCGTCTTGATGTCTTTCGAAAAGAAACCCATGGCTTTGCCTTTCCATTGTTCTTGCTGTGTTGGGGGTTCCGGCGGCGGTTCCGCTCGGAAGCCGCTGGGCCGGGGTTGGTCCCGGCTCTCAGCGTCAACGTGCTTCTATCGGACGGGTTCCTGGCTTTCCCGAGTAATCAGGGAAATTTGCGCAAGCACGGAAATTTCGCGGCACCGGCCAAAGTTGAAACACAAGCGCGTCGGAGCGACATCCAAACGAAACATATGTGATGCAAAAGTCACACTAGCCGGAATGCCGACGAACTGCATGGAAAGACCCCGAATCAGCCGCATTCCAGCCACGAACCAAGGCCTTTTTGACCAAAGATTAACATCGTGTTCACCGAGTATTCACGCCTCGACGCTATGATCCCACGCAATTCGGAAGGGACATCCGAAATCGGGACAGGGACAGGGAAAATGAACTTCTTGACGCACCTCATCGGCTACGCTGCTGCCATCCGCGAATTCGTCGCGCCGACCTACCGGCCGGAGCGCTATTACATGCGCGGCCCAGGCCCCGCTTGCGCACGCCGCGGCCACACGCTCGGCATCAGCGCGCACTGATGACCACCATGGAAAGCCGTCACGATAGCCGGATCTGCAGGCCGGCCGCCGATCATCGTGCGACCACCTATCGCACGGAACGTCCTGGGCTCGCCGACAGGCGGCGTGCGACAACGCCAAGGGTCTGAGTTTCCAGAATTTTGAGATTCTGGGGCTTCGAGAATCTGGGCTTCGAGATTCTGGGGCTTATATCTCGCCGCCGGCAAGCTAAGTGCCGTTTGACACCAGGCAGCCGGGACTCGCGTGACCGCCCAGTAGCTGCAAGATCCCTTCCGCCAAGTTGCCTCCGAAAAGCTAGAGCGGGATTGCGGTCGTCTCCTTGGCGGTTCGAATCACAAACATGGTGTAATACCGCGCCACATTCGTCCGATCTCGGAACAGCCGCTCGCACAAAGTGTCAAACTCGTCCATATCCATCAGCCGCAGCATAAGGACAGCGTCGGTCGAGCCGCTCACGCTGTAGGCCTGGATCACCCCTGGTTCCATGGCGGCAAGCTCGAGGAAGCGGCGCATATGCTGCTCGCCGTGGCGCTCCAGCTCGACCGTGACGATAGCCTTCATCCCCCTGCCGGCCTTGGCCGGATCAAGAAGCGCGACAACGCGGTCGATGACACCGACTGACTTTAGCCGCCGTATGCGGCGCAAGCAGCTGGAGGGTGAAAGCCCGACCTCCGCCGCCAGGTCGGCATTGGTTCGCGAAGCGTCTTCTTGCAAAAGCTTGAGAAGCTTCCCGTCGATCCGGTCCATTCCGGTCCTCCGTCGTCGTCTACCGGTCTGCAATTTTATTGCACAAGTCCGCAAATTTTGACCACAAATGCGAACCGTCTCACGGTAGTCATTTGGCGTCAATCACGGAGACAATCGCCATGGCAGTGCAGACCGCCCTCTATCGAAAGACGCTGGAAACGCTTGAAATCTATTGGGAATTGGTTCGGATTATTGTTCCGGTCACGATAGCCACACAGATCCTGCAGGATCTTGGTGTCATCCGGGCGATCTCTCCGTTCTTCGCGCCTCTCATGACGCTGGTTGGACTGCCGCCCGAGCTCGCTCTTGCCTGGCTAACGGGATTGCTGGTGGGAATTTGGGGCGCGGTGGTGACCGTGTTCACTCTGGCCCCGGTTTCGACGTTGAGCACTGCCGACATGACCGTTCTTTCAACCCTTTTGCTATTTGCGCATGCCATTCCGATTGAACAACGCATCATTCAGAAGGTTGGGCCAAGCTTCGTGGTCACTGCAGCACTTCGCATTGGCGGCGGACTGATCCTTGCCATGCTCCTGCACCAGATATTCGCAGCAACCGGATGGCTATCCGAGCCGCTGAAGCCGGCGTGGATGCCAATGGTCGAAGGCACTGATTGGAGCAGTTTTTTTCCAGGCATGCTCAAAACCCTGGCAACCATGCTCGTCATCCTCCTCGCACTAAGCTGGCTGATCGAGCTACTCAAGATGTCGGGCATCCTGGGTTGGCTGAACAACGGGCTTTCACCGCTGTTTCGCCTTGCCGGCATCCAGTCACAAGCGGTGCCGTTCACTGCGGTCGGTCTGTTTCTTGGAATTTCCTATGGCGCGGGACTGCTGATCCGCGAGGCGCGCACGACCAGCGTAGACCCGCGCCAGATCTTCCTCGCTTGCGTGTTCATGGGCTTTGCCCACAGTCTCATAGAGGACACGCTGGTTGTCATCGCTCTGGGTGCAGACTTCACCAGTGTGTTTTTCGTTCGCCTGATCTTTGCCGTGCTCGCAACCGCGTTGATCGCCCGGGCAATCAGGTCGGCTTCCGACATTCTGTTTTTCAAAGCATTCTTCCGCAAGGAAGAAAGTCGGCTCGCTCAGTCGGAATCCGGTTTTGGCGGCTAACGATGGAGCGTCTTTGGTCCGCTTATGTGGCTGTGCCCGGAACTCGACATCCGACAACGCCCTGGAGGACGAGGTCCCGCACCCGCTTGCCGACCGTCCGCTACCGCGGCTGGTACTAACCTTCGCACGGCTCCAGCACCGTCGTGTCGCCTGCCGCCTTGCCCAGTTCGCGGCAGCCCTGAACCGTGCACAGCGTCCAGCCTTCACCGGTCGCGCCGGAGGCCGCGAGCACAAGGCGCCGCTGCGGCGCCATCTTGGGTTTATAGACCCACCAACCGTCCCGCAGCACCGAGCCTTCCGGCGGTTCCATGCCGGCGCCCGAGCCCTTGATCCGTGCCTCGGCGATCTGCAAACCGGAGGGCGTCACCTTCCAGTCCTCCCGCCAATGCGTCTTTTCCACCGAATGCGTCCAGGCGAGCGTGAAGGCGGCCACCGTGAGCGTCACCGTCTTGCCTGCGACGAGGATACAGAGGCTCATGCGGTGCCGGAGGCCTGCCGCGCACGCCAGCAGTGCCAGCCGATCCAGGCGACAGAGAGTGCCCACCCGGCTTCGTCGGTGACAGGCAGTGCGGCAACCAGCAGCACGCCGGCGGCGAAGGCGACGAGACGTTCCCACCAGGCCATGCGCCGGGCCAGGAACCCGACGGCGGCTGCGCCCCACAGGGCAATGCCCATGCAGGCCTTGGCGACGATATAGGCGACCTCGACGGGATAACCGAACTGGGCGGCGATCGGACCGGGGTCCTGCAGCATCAGCGCCGGGGTGTAGACCGCCATGAACGGCACGACGAAGCCGGCGACGGCAAGCTTGGTGGCCTGGATGCCGATCTTGAGGCCGCTCTCCTTGGCCATCGGCGCGGCGGCGAAGGCGGCCAGCGCCACCGGCGGAGTGAGGTCGGCCATAATGCCGAAATAGAAGACGAACATGTGGCTGACCACCAGCGGCACGCCGAGTGACAGCAGTGCCGGCCCGGCCAGCGACGAGGTGATGATGTAATTGGGGATCGTCGGTATGCCCATGCCGAGCACCAGGCAGGTGAGCATGGTCAGCACCAGCGACAGGAACAGATTGTTCTCGCCGATGGAGATGATCCAGCCGATGAAGGTGGAGGCGATGCCGGTGAGCGTCAAGGTGCCGATGACGACGCCGACGATGGCGCAGGCGATGCCGACCGGCAGCGCGTTCTTTGCTCCCTCGGCTAGCGAATCTATGCATATCTGCAGCGTCTCGCGTCCGCCCCTGAAGGTGACGCAGGCGATGACGAGCCCGGCGATGACAAAACTGAGGATGTTGACGCCGAACCTCATGAAGGAGGCGGCGGCAAGCCCCAGCGCCAGCCAAAAGACGATGCGGAAGGCAAGCGGCCCGATCAAAGCCGCCAGCGGCGTGCCGAGGATGAGCACGATGGTCAGCGCCAGCCCCATGGTGCCGGCGAAGATCGGCGTATAGCCGGCAAACAGCAGATAAATGAGCGCGGCCAGCGGCAGCACCAGCGGCCAATGTCTTCTCACCGCGTGCCACGGATTGGGCAGGTCCGCCTTGGCCATGCCCTGCAGGCCGGCCTTGCCGGCTTCCAGGTACACCTGCCAGAAGCAGGCGCCGAAATAGAGCAGCGCCGGGATGATCGCTGCCTTGACCACCTCGGCATAGGGGATGTTCAGCGTCTCGGCCATGATGAAGGCGACCGCGCCCATAACCGGCGGCATGATCTGGCCGCCCATCGAAGAGGTCGCCTCGACCGCGCCGGCGAAAGCCGAACGGAAGCCGAAGCGCTTCATCAGCGGAATGGTGAACTGGCCGCTGGCCACCACATTGGCGACGCCGGAGCCGGAAATGGTGCCCATCAGCGCCGAGGACAGAACGCAGACCTGGGCCGGGCCGCCGCGCCACGTGCCGACCAGGCCAAGCGCGAAATCGTTGAACAGTGCGATCATGCCGGCGCGTTCGAGAAAGGCGGCGAAGACGACGAAGATGAAGATATAGGCGGCCGAGACGTAGACCGGCGTGCCGTAGATGCCTTCGGTGCCAAAGGCGAAGGTGTCGATGAGCTGTGCGAAATCATAGCCGCGATGGATGAAGGGCGGCGGCAGGTGATTGCCGAAGGAAGCGTAGGCGAAAAAGATCAAGGCGATCAGGGCGAGCGGTAGCCCCATCAGCCGCCGCGCGGCCTCGAAGACCAGCACGACCAGCACCGTGCCGACGATCAGGTCCGGGATGGTGAGGAAGCCGGAGCGCCGGATGAGATCGGCGTAGAACACCCAATTGTAGAGGCCGGTGGCAAAGCCGAGCAGGCCGAGCGTCCAGAATGCTGCTTTTGCCGGTGTGCTTGTGGCGCGCAGGTTGGCGATCAGGCCGAAGCCGAGCAGCAGCAAGAAGCCGACATGCATGGCGCGCACCACCTGGCTCGGCAGGCTGCCATAGGCGGCGATGTAGATCTGGAAGACGGAGAAGGCGATGGCGATGAGAAAGGCGGCCTTGCCGGCGATGCCGTCGCCGAAACCCGGCGGCAGGCCTTCGAGCGGGGCTTCGGCCGTGGGGGAAAGAACGGTCGGCGTTTCGGGATGGGCGTTGGTCATTGGCGGGTTCCTGGCGGGGCGCAATCCTCCCCCCTTGAGAGGAGGGTGGACAGCCGCCGAAGGCGGATGGACGGGTGGGGTCGTTGCGGCAGTGCGCGGCCTGAACCGACCCCACCCGCCTCGCTTCGCTCGGCACCCTCCCCTCAAGGGGGAGGGAGCGGCCTTATTTCACCAATCCCTTTTCCTTGTAATACCGCTCGGCACCGGGATGCAGCGGCACCGGCATGCCGTCGAGCGCCTTGGCCATGTCGATCGCCTTGGCGGCGGCGTGGGCAGCAGTGAGCTGGTCAAGATTTTCGAACAGCAGCTTGGTCATTTGATAGCCGGTCTCGTCGGAGACATCGGCGTGGGTGATGAGGAAATTGCCGACGGCGGCGGTCGCGACGTCCTCGGTCTGGCCCTCATAGGTGCCCTTGGGAATGGTCACCGAAAGATAGGGCGAGCCGATCTTGGCGACGTCCTGCGCCGGTACGGCGACGACGTTGATCGGCACCGACGTGGCGAGATCGCGGATCGAGGCGACGCCGAGGCCGGCCGATTGCAGCGTGGCGTCGAGCTGACGGTTCTTGATCAGCTCGACCGATTCGGCGAAGGGCAGGTACTCGACCCGTCCGAGATCCTCGTATTTCAGCCCGGCGGCGGCGAAGATGGCGCGGGCGTTGAGCTCGGTGCCGGAGGCCGGCGCGCCGACCGACAGGCTCTTGCCCTTGAGGTCGGCAAGCGTCTTGATGCCGGACTCCTTGCTGGCAACGATCTGGATATAGTTGGGATAGATGGCGGCGATGCCGCGCAGCTTGTCGAGCTTGCCCGGGAAGCCGGCTTCGGTGTTGCCCTCGGCGGCCAGTTTGACGGCATCGCCGAGCGCGAAGGCGATCTCGCCCTTGCCCTGCTGCAACAGGTTGAGGTTCTCGACCGAGGCCTTCGTCGCCTGCACCTGGGTGCGGGCGCCCTCAATGCCCTTGCCGTAGATTTCCGACAGTGCGACGCCGAGCGGATAGTAGACGCCCGAGGTGCCGCCGGTCAGCACGTTGATGAATTCCTGCGCCTTGGCCGACACCGCGCCAAGGCCCAGCGACAGCGCCAGCGCGCCGGCGGCAATAAATTTCGTCCTGAAATTGTGCATGTGGTCTCCTCCCTGAAATATCTGCCACCGCGCGACCCGAGGCGAGTTTAGACAGCGGGCGGGAAATGCCAACCCGCAATAATATCCATTAGACGAACGGCTGAGTGATGCCGCAACGCATGGCCGCTTGCGCGATGTGCGATCGGAGCCGAAAGATTTTCGCAGAGCCTGTCGAAATCGCGCGAGGCCGCGCGACATAGGTTCGGCTCGCAACGATGCGGCCTTCGAAAATGGAGAAGACCATGCGATACATGCTTTTGATCTACGTGAACGAAGCCGCGATGGCGGCCGCGCCGACGGAGAAGACCTACGAGATCAGCGCAGCCTATGGCGCCTATACCGAGGCGTTGAAGAAGTCCGGCTCCTGGTTGGCCGGTGACCGGCTGAAGCCGACCCAAGCCGCGACCTCGGTGCGGATGGCCAACGGCAAGACCAACGTGCTCGACGGTCCCTATGCCGATACCAAGGAGCAGCTCGCCGGTTTCTACATGATCGAGGCGGAGGACGCCGACGCGGCTATTGCCTGGGCGGCGCGATGCCCAGCTGCCAGCACCGGCACAGTCGAGGTGCGGCCGATCTGGGAACAAACCATGTGATGACGAATGACCTGGAGGTCGCCCGGGCGGCGGCGGAAGCGGCCGCCCGGCAAAGCTACGGCAAGCTCATCGCCTTCCTCGCCGCCCGCACGCGCGACGTGGCCGGCGCCGAGGACGCGCTGGCCGACGCCTTTGCGGCGGCGCTGGAGCGCTGGCCGCAAACCGGCGTGCCCGAGAAGCCGGAAGCCTGGCTGCTGGCGGTGGCGTGCAGACGCCGCGTCGACGCGATCCGGCGGCGGCTGACCAGCGAGGCGGGCCGCGACCATCTCAGACTGATCGCCGAGGAGATGGAGGCCCGCATGATCGATGAAGACCTGCCCGATGAGCGGCTGCGGCTGATGTTTGCTTGCGCCCATCCGGCGATCGAAGCCGGCGTGCGCGCGCCGCTGATCCTGCAGACCATTTTAGGCTTCGACGCAGCGACGATCGCCTCGGCCTTCCTGGTGTCGCCGGCAACGATGGGCCAGCGCCTGGTGCGCGCCAAAAGCCGCATCCGCGAGACCGGCATTCCGTTCCGCGTGCCGGAGCGGGCAGAGCTTGGCGAGCGGCTGGATGCGGTGCTGGAAGCGATCTACGCCGCGTTCGCCGAAGGCTGGGCCGACCCGGACGGCACCGAAACCCGGCGCCGCAATCTCGCGACCGACGGCATCTGGCTCGGCCGGCTGGTGGCGTCGCTGATGCCGGATGAGCCGGAAGCGCTTGGCCTGCTGGCGCTGATGCTGTTTGCCGAGGCGCGGCGTGCGGCGCGGCGCAACGCCGCCGGAGACTATGTGCCTTTAGCCGAGCAGGAGCTTGGGCTGTGGGACGGCGCCTTGATTGACGAAGCGGAGACATTGCTGAAGCACGCCGCGGCCAAGCGCGTCGTCGGCCGCTATCAACTCGAGGCAGCCGTGCAATCCGCCCATACGACAAGGCGGCTGACCGGCCGGACCGACTGGGCCGCGATCAAACAGCTCTATGATGCGCTGTCGGTGATTGCCGGCTCGCCGGTGGTCTCGATCAACCGCGCGGTGACCATTGCCGAGGCCGACGGCGCCGCGGCGGGATTGAGTGCACTTGATGAGCTTGGCGACGACAAACGGCTGCATGATTATCAGCCTTATTGGGCCGCCCGCGCGGGCCTTCTGGCCAGACTCGGCAAAACTCGGGAGGCTACTGGGGCCTATGACCGGGCGATCGGCCTCGAACGCGACCCGGCCGTGCGCCGGTTCCTGCAGGCACGACGGGCTGGGCTCGCAGCCGAAGAATGAGGTCCGGGAAAGGCCGGGGTCAGACATGATCCGATGTTTGCGATCTAAGGCCGAGCGCCGGCGCCGCCCCTCATTGCCCTGCCGGGCATTTCTCCCCGCAAACGGGGAGAAAGAGGCTGGTCGCGGTGTCGGCACTTTTTTCTGCAACGCTGGCGATTGGCGAAGCCGTCAATGAGAGCGCCCCTCGCCCCGTTTACGGGAGAGGATGCCGGCAGGCAGGTGAGGGGCAGCGCCGGCTTCGACAATTAGCGGGCGATACGGAAGCGCAGGAAACCGCAATCGCAGGCCGGCACAAATATGCCCTAAGCCCCCAGCCCTTCGAACAGGATCGTCGACAGATAGCGTTCGGCGAAGGACGGAATAACGACCACCAGGTTCTTGCCCTCGTTCTCCGGCCGCGAGCCGACGACGATCGCCGCCTGCAGGGCAGCGCCCGACGAGATGCCGACCGGCACGCCTTCGAGGCGGGCGACGAGCCGCGCATTGGCGACCGAATCCTCGTTGGAGACCTTGACGATCTCGTCATAGATGGTCGTGTCGAGGATTTTTGGCGCGAAGCCGGCGCCGATGCCCTGGATCTTGTGGGGGCCGGGCTGGCCGCCCGACAGCACCGGCGAGGCTTCCGGCTCGACGGCGACCACATGCACGGAGGGCTTGCGCTGCTTCAGCACCTGGCCGACGCCGGTGATGGTGCCGCCGGTGCCGATGCCGGCGACGAAGATGTCGACTTCGCCATGAGTGTCGTTCCAGATTTCCTCGGCCGTGGTGCGGCGGTGAATTTCCGGATTGGCGGGATTTTCGAACTGCTGCGGAATGATGGCGTCGGGCAGCGTCGCGGCCAGCTCGTCGGCCTTGGCGATGGCGCCTTTCATGCCTTTCGGCCCTTCGGTCAGCACCAGTTCGGCGCCGAGCAGCGCCAGCATCTTGCGGCGTTCGACCGACATGGTTTCCGGCATGGTCAGGATCAGCTTGTAGCCCTTGGCGGCGGCGGCGAAGGCGAGCGCGATGCCGGTGTTGCCCGAGGTTGGCTCGATCAGCGTGGTCCTGCCGGGCGCAATCCTGCCCGATGCCTCCAGCGCCTCGATCATCGAGACGCCGATGCGATCCTTGACCGAGCCGATCGGGTTGAAGAATTCGAGCTTGGCCAGCAGATTGGCGACGACGCCCTTTTCCCCGGCGAACTTGTCGAGCCGCACCAGCGGCGTGTCGCCGATCGTCTCGGTGATCGAATTGTAGATGCGGCCGCGGCCGGGCACAGGCACGGTGGTGGCGGGCTTGTTCATTGGTTTCGCTCCCAAGAGGTCAGATGGGCAAGGGTCAGGCAATCAAGTGAGTCAGGCAACTAAGTCTCGACCAGGCAGGATAAAGCCTTCGGCCGCGCAAGCTAGCCTGCCGTTTGAAAATATCCGACGGGTCGCATGCTGAATGCATCCTCGCCCGCAGGTGACTCCTCAGCGAGGCCAGCGCCGTCCTTTGGCCACCGCAACACCGGTCGGCCCAGACCGTTCGCCGGTCGGCTTGCCGTCCTTGAATTTTTGGGGCTCAGTTCCCGGCGGCGTAGAAATCGTCGTCGAGGCGCTTTTCCAGCGCGACGAGATCGGCCGGCAGCGGCAGACCCATGGCGCGCATCTCCCCCAGCTTTTCGCGCAACTGCTCCTGCACTTCATGCTGATCCTCGGGCTGGTTGATCATCTGCTCGAGCAACAGGCTGATCTGAGCCTTGAATGATTCCAGCGCCATTTTTTTCTCCTTGAGGTTCCCTAAAGCGTGTCGCGTTGGAAGGGATCCGTGCGACACGCTTCGGTTTTTTGGGCGACATGCATTATCGCAGCATGCGGGAAATAAGCTGCGCGGTATAGTCGACCATCGGCACGATGCGTGCATAGTTCAGCCGGGTCGGGCCGATGACGCCGAGCGCGCCGATGACGCGGGCGTCCTTGTCGCGATAGGGCGCCACGACCAGCGACGACCCCGACAGCGAAAACAGCTTGTTCTCCGAGCCGATGAAGATGCGCACGCCGGAGCCTTCCTCCGCGAGGTCGAGAAGCTGGATCAGCCCGTCCTGCGTCTCCAGATCCTCGAACAAATGCCGCAGCAGCTCGATGTCGGCCTGGGCGGTGACATTTTCCAGCAGATTGGCGCGACCGCGCACGATGAGACGCGCCGGCAAGCCGCTCTCGGCGCCTGCCCAGACCGCAAGGCCCTTCTCGACCAAATCCTGCGACAGCGTGTCGAGGGCGGCCCTGGTCTCTTCCTTGATGCGGGCGATCTCGACCCGCGCCTCGGCCAGCGTGCGACCGCGGATATGGGCGTTGAGGAAATTCGAGGCTTCGTGCAGTTGCGAGACGGTGATGCCGGCGGGCAGGTCGACGACGCGGTTCTCGACGTCGCCGTTCTGCGACACCAGCACGGCCAGCGCCTTGTTCGGCTCGAGCTGGATGAATTCGATATGCTTGAGCGCCACCTCGTTCTTGGCGGCAAGCACGAGGCCGGCGCCGCGCGACATGCCGGACAGCATCTGGCTGGCCTCGGTGAGCATGTGCTCCAGCGTCGCACCAGAGCCGGAGGCGCGTACCTGCGCCTCGATGGTGCGGCGCTCCTCGTCGGAGAGGTCGCCAAGCTCCATGAAGGCATCGACGAAGAAGCGCAGGCCGGCCTGGGTCGGCAATCGGCCGGCCGAGATATGCGGCGCGTAGATCAGGCCGAGATGCTCGAGATCGCTCATCACATTGCGGATGGTGGCCGGCGAAAGCGAAGACGGCAGGATACGCGACAGGCTGCGCGAGCCGACCGGCTCGCCGTCCTTCAGATAGGAATCGACAATGCGCCGAAAGATGTCGCGCGAGCGCATGTCGAGCGATTGAAGGGCGGGCGATTGAAGCGCGGGGGATTGGAGCGCTGCCGCCGACTGGGAACCGGGATCGACTGCCTTGGTCATTCGAGCCAAATACCTCCGGCCCAAGGATATAGACATCGGCCGCGCCCGCGCAACTGGTCCATTTTCCTTTGCGCCTCTCGTCGCGTGCGGCTACAAGCCGGCCACGACTCCTAAAACGACAAGAAAGAAGCCTGAATGCGCCCTTCCAAACGCCAGTTCGACGAAATGCGCGCCATCTCCTTTGAGCGCGGCGTCTCCAAGCACGCGGAAGGCTCGTGCCTGGTGAAGTTCGGCGACACCCACGTGCTGTGCACCGCCAGCCTCGAGGAAAAGGTGCCGGGCTGGATGCGCAATTCCGGCAAGGGCTGGGTGACGGCGGAATACGGCATGCTGCCGCGCTCGACCGGCGAGCGCATGCGCCGCGAGGCTTCGGCTGGCAAGCAAGGCGGCCGCACACTGGAAATCCAGAGGCTGATCGGCCGTTCGCTGCGCGCAGTGGTCGATCTGCAGGCACTGGGTGAGCAGCAGATCACCGTCGACTGCGACGTGATCCAGGCCGATGGCGGCACGCGCACCGCCTCGATCACCGGCGGCTGGGTGGCGCTTTACGACTGCCTGCGCTGGATGGAAGCCCGGCAGATGGCCAGCGTCGCCAAGGTGCTGAAGGACCATGTCGCGGCTATCTCCTGCGGCATCCATGACGGCCAGCCGGTCATCGACCTCGACTATCTCGAGGATTCATCGGCCGGCACCGACGCCAATTTCGTCATGACCGGCAAGGGCGGCATTGTCGAGATACAAGGCACGGCCGAGGGCGAGCCTTTCTCGGAAGCGCAATTTGCGGCGCTGATGGAATTGGCCAAGAAAGGTATTACGCGACTGGTCAGCTTGCAGCAGATGGCTGTAGCTTAACCCTGTCATGACTCCTTCCGCCATCCTCGAATCAGCGCTCTACGTCACCGACCTCGATGCCGCGGAAAAATTCTACACCGATGTGCTCGGCCTCGATCTGCTGGGCAAGGTCGACGGCAGGCATCTTTTCTTCCGTTGCGGGGACGGTGTGCTGCTCATCTTCAACGCCGAGGCGACCAAGGTGCCGCCGGCGCCCGATGCCAGGCTGAAAGTGCCGCCGCACGGCACGGTCGGCGACGGCCATCTCTGCTTTGCGGCGAGCGCGGACGAGATCGTGCGCTGGAGAGCGCATCTTGAGCGGAAGAAAATCGCCATCGAAAGCGAGTTCGAATGGCCGCAGGGTGGCCGCTCGATCTATGTTCGCGACCCCTCCGGCAATTCGATCGAATTCGCCGAGCCAAGAATCTGGGGCATCTGATGCATTCGCTTGATGGACATGAGATCGTTGTCGCCAGCCACAATGCCGGCAAATTGCGCGAATTCGCCGATCTGATGGCGCCGTTCGGCATAGAAGCGAAGTCGGCCAAGGAATATGGCCTGCCGGAGCCGGACGAGACCGGCACCACCTTCGAGGAGAACGCCTATATCAAGGCCTTTGCCGCCGCCAAGGCGACAGGCCTGCCGGCATTGTCGGACGATTCCGGCCTGTGTGTCGATGCACTGGGCGGAGCGCCCGGCGTATACACCGCCAACTGGGCCGAGGCGCCGGACGGGGCCCGCGACTTCGGCATGGCGATGCAGCGAGCCGAAGTGGCGTTGCAGGAAGTCGGCGCGGTTGATCCAGCGCAGCGCAAGGGCCGCTTCGTCGCCGTCATCTGCCTGGCCTTTCCCGACGGCGCGGCCGAATATTTCCGCGGCGAGGTCGAGGGCACGCTGGTATGGCCGCCGCGCGGCGAACTCGGCTTCGGCTACGACCCGGTGTTCGTGCCGGACGGTTTCGAAAAGACTTTTGGCGAGATGACCGCAGAGGAGAAACATGGCTGGAAGCCCGGCCAGCCGACGGCATTGTCGCATCGGGCTCGCGCCTTCCAGAAATTCGCGCAGGCCAGACTGGATTTGGCGCGATCGGCGGTGAAATGACCATGTTGCTCGACCGCAGCCCCGGTTTCGGCGTCTACGTGCACTGGCCGTTCTGCGCGGCCAAGTGCCCCTATTGCGACTTCAACAGCCATGTCCGCCACCAGCCGGTCGACCAGGAGCGTTTTGCGCGCGCCTTCGAGACCGAGCTTGCGACGATGCGCAACCGCACCGGACCGCGCGAGGTGACCAGCATTTTTCTCGGCGGCGGCACGCCATCGCTGATGAAGCCGCAAACCGTGGCGACGGTGCTGGACGCGGTGGCGAAGAACTGGACAGTGCCAGCCGGCATCGAAGTGACGCTGGAAGCCAACCCGTCTTCGGTCGAGGCCGAGCGCTTTCGCGGCTACCGGGAGGCAGGCGTCAACCGGGTGTCGCTCGGCGTGCAGGCGCTGAACGACAAGGATCTGCGCTTTCTCGGCCGGCTGCACAATGTCGATGAAGCGCTGCATGCGATTGGGCTGGCGCGTGAGATTTTCCCGCGGCTGTCGTTCGACCTGATCTACGCGCGGCCCGGCCAGACACCGGAAGCGTGGCAGGCGGAGCTCGAGCAGGCGATCGGCCACACCGCCGACCATTTGTCGCTCTACCAACTGACCATCGAGGAAGGCACGCCGTTCCACGCGCTGCATGCGGCGAGGAAATTCGCTATTCCCGACAATGACCATGCCGCCGATCTCTATGCGCTGACGCAGGAGATCACCGCCGCGCATGGGCTGCCGGCCTATGAGATTTCGAACCACGCCAGATCAGGCGCCGAAAGCCGGCACAATCTCACCTATTGGCGCTATGGCGAATATGTCGGCGTCGGTCCTGGCGCGCATGGCCGCTTCGTCGAAAACGGCCGTCGCGTGGTGACGATCGCCGAACGAATGCCGGAAACCTGGGCCAATCTGGTCGAAGCAAAAGGCCATGGTGTCACCGGCGGCGAGATCCTGACGCGCTCGGAAGAGGCCGACGAGTTCCTGTTGATGGGGCTGAGGCTGGCCGAGGGCATCGACCTCTCCCGCTACGAAGCGTTTTCCGGCCGCGGCCTGTCGACGGCGCGGCTGTCGATGCTGCAGGGCGAGGGGCTGGTGGCGCCGATCGGCAATGCCCGCCTGCGCGCCACGCCGGCCGGCATGATCGTGCTGGACGCTGTGGTGGCGGATCTGGCGCGGTAAAGCTTGGGCCAGGAGCTGGCCTGTCCCAGACAATTTGTCGGCTCACGCAAGGATGCTGGAAATTCGGCTTGCTTGGCCAAATGGCCATCCCACTGCCATCCGCAGCCGATAATTACTTGCAAGCGTGGGTCTGACTGGTCAAGCTTCGGTCGGGCGCCGCTAATATGCGGCTGAAGCAGAGCACGGGGCTAAAATGCGCCTCTTCAACATCGCGCTTGCTGTCATTGCTCTGATCGGCGGGCTGGAGGTGGCGTGGGCTGAAAAACGTGTTGCGCTGGTGATCGGCAATTCGAGCTATCAACGGGTCGCTAGACTTCCCAATCCGAACAATGACGCTGCTGACATGGCGGCCTTGCTCTCAAAGGTAGGGTTCAAAGTATCTCGCAAGATGGACTTGGACCATACCGCGTTCAGGAAAGCTCTGCAGGAGTTCGGTCGCGAGGCGGAAGGTGCTGATTTCGCAATAATCTTCTTCGCGGGACATGGGGTTGAGGTTGAGAATAGAAATTTTCTCGTTCCTACAGATGTCAGCCTGAGCGCTGATTCCGACGTCGAGTTTGAGGCAATCCCGCTGGATCTGGTGATGAACGCGTTGTCCCGTGTCTCCGGCGTGCGGGTGGTTCTACTTGATGCTTGCCGGGACAACCCTTTTATCGCGGCCATGCGAAGATCAAATGCAACGCGTTCCATTGGCAGAGGCCTGGCTGCGATTGAACCGGCAGCCGGAACCTTGGTTGGGTACGCTGCGAAGGAAGGTACAACCGCTTTCGATGGAGCGGGACGGAACAGTCCCTACACTGCAGGGCTGTTGGCGCATTTGGGTGAACCCGGGGTAGACATCCAATTCGTGTTCCGCAAGGTTCGCGACACTGTTCTGGCCGCGACAGGCGGCAAGCAGGAACCATTCACGTATGGATCGCTGCCTGGCAGGGATATATTCATTGCCCCTCCTCGTGGCCCAACGGCAGTCTCGCCAGCCAACAACAGCAGCCGAGATGCGAGCCTGACGGAAATCGAGTTGTGGACCTCAATCCGCGGCTCCAAAAGCAGCGGAGCGTTAAAGGATTATCTTCAACTGTACCCGGACGGCCTGTTTGTGCCTCTCGCCAGACTCCAAATTCAACAGTTGGAGAATGCAGATCATCAATCGGACGCCAGCCAGGAAGATGCCCCGAACGAGCTGGCGAAGCGGATACAGCGCGAGCTTGGCCGCGTTGGGTGTAATCCGGGAAAGCCAGACGGCATCTGGGGCGGAAGAACCCGGGAGGCGTTGCGCCGTTTCGCTCGCCACTCCGGCGCTGAGATCGACATGGCGAAACCGACAACAATTGCTTTGAAGGAATTGGAAGGAAGCACAGCGCGCGTGTGTCCGGTGGTTGCCCGGCCGAATTCGATAGAACCCCGCCATGCGAACAACCCGAATACCCGGCCACGACCGACAACGGAACAGAAGCGTGCCGCCGCTGCTCCGAGCGCGAGCAGGCCAGCTCGCGTTTGCAGGGCAGAAACCCACGATGAGTGCAGGGTCCGAGCGCGGGCCGCCGGGGCTCGCCGGGGCAGCGGCTTCTGCCGCGATCGAATTACAATCTGCGAGTGACGTGCCTCGGCAGAACTTGCCGATCTGGCGTCGCTCAGCGGCCACGAGCTGTGTGTTGAAGCCGGCGAGAACCGGTAGCGGCAGCAGAGAGGCATGCTGGCGCGCCCATCTTCGCCCTATCGAAACTCAATAATGTAGCCGTGCGAGCTGTTTTGCGGACCCATATCGTCCCACGTGCTCGCCTTGAGGTCGGCCGTGTCCCGGTTGCCGTCCAGATGAGCATAAAACATCGCAAAATCATCACCCTGCTTGTGCTCGTTGGGGTGGTTGGGAAGCCAATTGTTGTAATTCATTGGCTCGCCGGTCAGCCATCGCCAGCCGCCACGAGGCTCGCGCGCCCCCGGATCCTGCTCCAGGCCGATCCACGGACCCATCTTGTAGGACACACTTCCGTCGAAGCCGGTTTCGAACATCCGGTCATCAGTCTCGAACAGCCCGTAAATAAAGTCGTTCTCCGCCTTTGACGAGATCGACGCCAGATGCGCTTCACACCGCTGGGCAGCAGATTTGGCGGTCTGCCAAGACGAGTGGCGATCGTAAACTGCTACATAGAGGCGGCCCCCAAACTCGCCGTAGATGATTTCTTTGCCCCTGAGGCATTGCGCGGCGCGAATAGTGCGCTCATCGGTTTCGAGCCCTTTCAAATCCTCGGGATCGAAGAGCCGCGCCTCGTCGGCAGATACGGCGGAATCCGTCCTCGTGACGCCAACCAGCTCCAGCCTGTTGGCGACGATGCTATTGACATATCCAGTCTCGGTGAGCCCCAGCGCCTTCTGGTATCGAGAGATCGCCCTGCGAGTCTTTTGACCGAAATTCCCGTCCGCCGCGCCTATGTCATATCCGAGGTCGGAAAGCGTCAGCTGGATTTCCTTCCGTTGAGACTGCGTCAGCTTCATGCGGCTTTCGGCTTCCTGCGGCGACACGAGGCCACCGCCGCCACCTTCGAGCAGGCGCAGCGCAGCGCGCGCGCTGTCGGAGAAAGAGCCGGATTGGTGCTTGGCCAAGTAAAGCTGCCAGCCGCGTGCAGTGGCAATGCGCTCGGCTTTTTCGAAATCTATCTGGGCGAGAAAATCGGATGCGGCGACAGCGGTCGCCGGCGCGCTGGCGTTGAAGTAAAATTCAGCGGCAATGTTCGAGACAATCTGCGGCGATTGGAGGTTGTTTGTCTTTATGCGGACATCGCGGATCACACGCTTGAAAGCCGTACCTACCTCTAGCGAAGGGCTGGACAGATGTTCAACTAAGGCCGTCGTGAAAGGCGAGTTATCGCCGACTCCATCGTAGGCGACCTGGCCAGGCGAAGCGGAGAAGGCGATCATGGTTCCCGAGCCGGTCGAACTCACCGGCGCCAGCCCCTTCAACGCAGCGCCGCGAGTGACGCCTTCGACGCTTGCATTCAGCCGGTCGGCGATCGGATTATTGCGACAAGCATCGACGAAAAGAAGCGAGAGCGAGGCTTTCCGCTCCATAATGCCTGTAATGGAATTCAGCGCGATGGCTTCGGCGTCGACATCAAACTCCGACAGCAGCTCGGCATCGAGCCCGAGCAGAAAATTCTCGCCTTTCAGCTGCATCCCGTGGCCAGCGAAGTAGAACAAGGCGGTGTCGGCTGGACCGATCTTCTTTGAAAAAGTAGAGAGTCCTCTCGCGAAACCAGCCCGGTCGACATTGATCAGACTGTCTACCTCGAAGCCGTTTTCCTTCAGGAACGCTGCAAAGGCGCGAGCGTCGGCGGCGGCGTTCGCCAACGGCGTTGTCGCCGTATAGGCAGAATTCCCGACTACCAACGCAAGGCGCTTACCTTCCGCAGCGCTTAGCGGCGCTGAAAGGCCCAGCAGCATCAGAAGCAGAAAAAATAGAAATGTCTGAAGATTTCTGAACCCCATGGCTGCCTCTTGCGTTTCGACAATTCTCCTGCTGGCGCGCCTATTTTAGGCTGAATACCTCGATCATCTCGGCGCGCCCTTTGACCTCGTGATAGCCGCAGGACTCGAAATAGTGTCGACCTTCAGGCCAGTGCTCGACGAACTGGGCGCTGACCAATAGCGGCTTCTCCAGTTTTCGCGTCAATCCTTCAATACGAAAGGCCAAATTCACGGCATCGCCTAGCGCGGTGTTGATGCCTTTGCCCATAGCGCCGATAGCAACTTCACCCACATGAAGGCCAATGCGGCAGTCGAGTACGATGTCTTGTTGTTCCCTGACCAGTACTCGGGTTGGCGACGTAGCCGCGTCTTCCGCAGCGCGGAGCGCCTGGGCAGCCTGAACCGCAGAGACACAGACATCCGCAGCGGTCTCGTGCCAATAAGCAAATACACAATCACCGATGAATTTGTCGATCGAGGCACCGTAGTGCTTCAAGATCATGTTGCAGTCCATATACCACTCGGCCAGGAGGGCCGCCACCTGTTCCGGGGACAGCCTTGCGCTAATTCCGGTAAACTCCTTCAAATCAGCAACGAACAGAGTGGCCGGCCGGCTCTTGGGGGCTGCCGGGTTGCCCCATTGCGTTTTTGTGTTCGCCACTTGCGAATCTGGATCGGGGGCAGTCGTGCCCTGGTCGAAAAGAAAGATTGATCTGCCGAACTGGACGCGATCGCCGGTGTGCAGCACACGCGCGGTTGTGAGCGCCACGTCATTCACATAACTGCCATTGGCACTGCCGACATCGACAACCCAGTAGTTCGCGCCGTCGCGCCGGATCGTTGCATGCTGGCGCGAAACTTCCCCGTCGTCCAAGCGTATGGTGGCATGTTCGCCACGACCAATCAGGTTGAAATCTCCCAGCCTGTAGGCCTCTCTGTTGCTCAGTGCGGTTAAAGTTGCCGACATGACCCTCTCCCGTACGCTCAAGCGCGCACGCAGGTTCAATATTAGCACGTTATGAACAGAGGCTGGCGACATTCCAGACGACGACGAGTTCATGAACCCAGGTCTGGAGCGTCTGCTGGAAGCGCGCGTCTCGAAGTATGCGGGTTGAATGATGTGGCCGAGCGTTTCCCCCGCGCTTTAGAGAGAAGTGTCTCGGCCAATCGCGAAGGTCGCGGTAGTCAGGCGTCGTGCTTGGGGCGGCGCCTGGCGTGGTCTTTCTCGGCGTCCGCCTCACCGTCGCGAGCCGGCTTGGCGTCGCCCTTGTCGCGGCGGGCGCCGTACCGATCGCTTGTCGGATGTGGGGTCGCTCCATTGCGGGAGCTTTTGGTTTCAAGGCGGGTGATGAAAATGTCGAAGCGATTGGGCATCGTCTGGTCAGTGCTCCATCGTGCTGCCGGTGCCGGTCGAGGGCTCGATCTCGAGCTTGGTTGCCTTTGACGGCCGACGCTTTCGCGGCTTTTTAGCCGAGCCGGCGCCGGCTTTGGCAGGCAGGCCCTTGTCCTTTCGCACGGCAAAGCGCTTGCGGCCTGCATAGTAGGGTTCGAAAACGTCCTGTATCTTGAGGCTGTCCATCCTGCTCCTCCCGAGATCAGGCATAAATCCGCCGGGCACGGTTTTGTTCCGCAGTGTGGCAAAGGCAGGACAGCCGCGTCACTTCGGCATGGGTTTTGCAACCCGGCGTGAGCCGTGCCAAACAGGGCCGAATGCATTCAAAGTCAGAGCCTGACGGGGGACACCGGTGACCGGCGAGTCGGCAAAACGCAGCTACGTGATCGGCCAGACCGAGATACCGGCCCGGCCGCTCGAGCCGGCGCTCTACCTGGTGGCGACGCCGATCGGCAATCTCGCCGACATCACATTACGCGCGCTTGAAACGCTCGCCGCCGCCGACATCCTCGCCTGCGAGGACACGCGTGTCAGTCGCGTGCTGCTCGACCGCTACGGGATCCGCCGCCGCACGTCAGCCTATCACGAGCACAATGCCGGCGAGGCCGGCCCAAAGCTGATCGCAGCCCTGCTGGCCGGGCAGAGCGTGGCGCTGATCTCGGACGCTGGCACGCCGCTGATCTCCGATCCGGGCTACCGACTGGTCGGCGAAGCGATCGACCAGGGCATTCGCGTCGTGCCGATCCCCGGCCCGTCGGCGCCGCTCGCGGCGCTGACGGCCTCCGGCCTGCCCTCCGATGCCTTCCTGTTCGCCGGCTTCCTGCCGGTGAAGACCGGCCAGCGGCTGACGCGGCTGGAAGCGCTTAAAACCGTGCCGGCGACGCTGATCTTCTTCGAATCGCCGCGCCGGCTGGCCGAGACGCTTGGCGCGATGGTCGAGGCTCTGGGTGGCGCCCGCAAGGCCGCGATCGGCCGCGAGCTGACCAAGACATTCGAGGAGATACGGACCGGCAGCCTGCAGTCGCTCGCCGATCATTACGCTGCGGCCGACACGCCGAAGGGCGAGATCGTCATCTGCGTCGGCCCGTCGGAGGCAACGGCCGACGAGCCGGCGGACATCGACCGGCTTCTGCGTTCGCTTGCCGCCGAGATGCCGGCCTCCAAGGCGGCGGCGGAAGCCGCCAAGATGACCGGCGGCCAGAAGCAGGCGCTTTACCGACGGCTGCTCGAACTCAAGGATAGTGGGAAAGACGGCGATGGCTGAACGCCCGGTCGCCAGCCGCCAGCGCGCCTATCGGCGCGGCCACCGCAGCGAGTGGCTGGCGGCTGCGGCATTGATGGTGAAGGGCTATCGGATCCTGGCCCGCCGCCACCGCACACGGTTCGGCGAGATCGACCTGATCGCGCGGCGCGGCGACCTGGTGCTGATCGTCGAGGTGAAGGCGCGCCGCACGCTGGTGGAAGCGATGGAGGCTGTTCGCTACGAATCGGAGCGCCGCATCGAAAGCGCCGCCGATATCTGGCTGTCGCGCCAGTCCGACTATGGCAGGTTGTCGGTGCGCTTCGACATGGTCGCGGTGCTGCCGTGGCGCTGGCCGGTGCATGTCGAGAATGTTTTTTACGGGCAGAGCTAAGCTCAGGCCTCATTGATCGGCGCCAACGGTAGCCGCAACGCCGAGAAGAAACGTGCGGGCGCTACCGCTTGTGGGTGCGCCATTTCCGGACTTTTGCGATCGCAGCGCGAAGGTTTCGTCCCGGGAAGTAGTGCCGACTTTCAAACGCTAGTTGACTTTCGGCGACAGGCGCCGATTCTCAAGTCCAAGGCGGCCTGCCGAGCAACATGCCGCCCGAACGATCAGCACGATGATCGAGAGCAGCTTTGAACCTGGTCAATCCGCCGAGCCTTGTTCTAAACGGTGTCGAGTTCGATTTCGACGCCGGTCTCCTGCACGGCGAGCATGGTGAAGATGTCCCGCTGAGGCCTCAATCGCTTGCGGTGCTGAAGCATCTGGTCGCCAACGCCAACCGTGTCGTGACCAAGGAGGAGCTCCTGGACGCTGTCTGGCCCGGCATCGCGGTGACGGAAAACAGTCTTTCCCAGTGCATCAGCGAAATCAGGAAAGCCATCGGCGACGAGAAGCAGAGCCTGCTCAAGACAGTCGCGCGACGGGGATATCGCTTTGTCCCCGAACGCCAAGCGCCCGGCATACCTCACGATCGCTACCCGCAGGTTCACGGCACTGCCTCTCCTGACCTGCACGAGACCAAAGGCCGGCGAACCCTGATATTGGTAAGCGCTGTACTGGCAATCGTTGCCGCAGTCGCGGCGTTCATCTGGAGGCCTGCATTTGATACGGAAGTGCCGACCTCGCTCTCGATCGCGGTTCTGCCGTTCGCAAATCTCAGCGAAGCCGAGGAGCAGGCCTATCTTGCCAACGGTTTCGCGGACGATCTGACGACAGAGCTGGCGCGCGTTCCCGGCCTGTTTGTCGTCTCGCGCAATGCCGCGCGTGCATATCGCAACAGCGGTCTGCCGCCGGCGAAGATCGCGAAAGAGCTCGGCGTCCGCTACCTGCTGGAGGGCTCGGTTAGACGTCTCGGCGATGAAGTGCGCATCAATGCGCACTTGGTCGATGCCTCGACGGTTGGCCAGATCTGGGCCGAGCGGTTCGAAGGTCCGTTCAGCGATGTGTTCAAGCTCCAGGACCAGGTGACCGGTCAGATTGTCGCCGCGCTGCAGCTAAAGCTGGTCCCGGGAAAAGCAAACCTGGCCGTGTCCGGCGATACTGACGATCCGGAAGCTTACCAGGCTTTTCGGCGCGCTATCGAGGCGCGACGAACGGATACACCATCAGGCACCGTGGACGCATCTCGCTACCTGCGCCAGGCCCTGGCGCTGGATGCCGATTTCGGCGCGGCGGCCGCGGAATTGGCATGGCTCCACTGGGATGCCGACGACGCGAGGAGACGAGCTCTAGGGGTTGGTTGGACTGAAATCGATGACGAGCTCTACGGCAATCTGGCCATCGCTGCCGGAAATCCGTCGCCCGGTTACTATCAGCTGATTTCCGAGCTTCTGGTCCGGGAGCATAGGTCCGACGAGGCGGTGGCTGCCCTGCAAAAGGCGATAGCGCTCGACCCGAGCGATTCCTGGACCTACGAAGGGCTGAGCCAGGCCCTCATCTTCAACGGCAGGCCGGCAGAGGGGCGAACCTTTCTCGAGGCGGCCCTACGCGTCGATCCCGGGTGGACGGAGTGGCGGCACTATCAGGCTGGCTTGGCGGCGTTCGGCCAAGGCCGCTACGAGGAGGCGGTCGCGCAGCTTGAGCAGGTCGATGTTCGGTCGCCCAATCCCTGGACGAAGTTCTACGGCCTGCATGTTCTTGTCGCAGCGCTTGCGCATCTCGATCGCCTGCCGGAAGCGGCCTCAGCCCTGGAGCAGCTCCGAAGCGTGCTGTCGGAAAGGCAGGAGGGTCAGCCGAACCTGCTGATCGCGCAGCAGTTCTTCGTCTACAAGCGACAGGAGGATATCGTTCGCCTGCTCGATGGCTTGAGGAAGGCAGGGGTTTCTGAGCTTCCTGCCGGAATGGAACCCGAATCTGCTGAACGGATGAATGGCGTCGACATCGGCAATCTCATGATCGGACACGAGCTGACGGGACGCCAGGTTCTGCCCGATGTCTTGGCCTACCATTCTGTGATTGCGGCAGACGGCAGCGTGACCCGAACAGTTGGTGAGGAGGTCGTGACCGGTCGGATGTGGGTTCAGGGCGACAGCTTGTGCAGCGCCTATCCGCGTAAACTGACGGGCTGTGGCGCCGTATTCCGCAACCTGAGCGTCACACCCGGAGCCCCGAACGACTACATCCTGCTGTCTCGCTTCAAGCGTTATGAATTCTCGGTGACGAAGTAGCAGCACCTTGCTGCGTTTACAGCGGCCATGAGAGATTGAGGTTCATTTCGCCCTTGCCTTCGGTGACGTACGGACCACAGCGCTTCAATGCATCCGCGAAATCCTTAGCCAAGCCCTTGAACGTCTCGGTCTGCGGCGCAACGTCGATGATTTGGATGGCACTGACTTGACCCTCGCGGGTGAAACTGACGCGGACATCTGCACTGAAGCTGATCCCGCGCATCGCCGTCTGCGTAGGCCAACAGCTTGCTGCCCGTTCGAGAATGTGGCGGCTTAGACCATCACCAGCGGACGCCGTGGTCGCGGTGCCGATCACGAGAACTCCCAAGATGCGGTTGATCATCCTTTATCTCCTCAGTTCGACGCCCGAACCGTGTGGGAACGTCGTGGGAGAGAGGACGCGAGGGCTCGTTCGAAGTCATGATATCGGCGTGAAAAAGTTCTGAAGAGTGGTGAACGCGGTCGACTTGGCTATCGGATGCACGCAAACGGGCGAGAGCGACCCCGCGAGGACGGCTTGGGTTGGAGGGGCGGTCTACACTGGTCGTCCCCCACCATCAGCCGACATTGTTAGGCCAAACGAACAAATAGAGCCCTTGGCGACAAAATAAGCGTGCCGCCTCACCCCCGGACGAACAGCGCCGCAAGGCCGACGGTGCCGATGACCAGCCGCCACCAGCCGAACAGCGAATAGCCGTGGCGCGAGACGTAGTTGAGCAGGAAGCGCACGACGATAAGCGCCGCGACGAAGGCGGCGATGAAACCGGCGGCGATGATGGGCAGATCGGCGCTGGTCAGCACATTGCGGTTCTTGAACAGGTCGAAGGCGAAGGCGCCGACCATCGTCGGCATGGCGAGAAAGAAGGAGAATTCCGCAGCCGCGCGTTTGTCGACGCCCAGAAGCAGCGCGCCGACGATCGTCGAACCGGAACGCGACGTGCCGGGGATCAGCGAAAGGCACTGGAACAGTCCGATCTGCAGATAGAGCCGGAGCGGAAACCGCTCGACGTCGTGATAGAGCGGCTTCGGCTTGAAGCGATCCACCCACAGCAGGACCAGGCCGCCGATGATCAGCATGACGCAGATCAGCCTCGGCGATTCAAACAGCACCGTCTTGATGAAGCCATGCGCCAGCGCGCCGATGACGGCCGCCGGCAGAAAGGCGACGAGGATGCCGAGAACGAAATGCCGCGTCACCCGATCACGCGGCAGGTCGACCAGCATCTGCCACAGGCGATGGAAATAGACGCTGAGGATCGCCAGTATGGCGCCGAGCTGGATCAGGATCTCGAAGGCCTTGCCGGTCGAATGGAAGCCGAGAAAATGACCGGCAAGCAGGATATGGCCGGTCGACGAGACCGGAATGAACTCGGTCATGCCCTCGATCATGCCGAGCAGCAGCGCTTCGACAATGGTCTGGCTTTCCATGGAAACCTCGGCGTTCGAGTGAGAGCTTTGAAGAACGGCTTGCTTGTCATGGCGCGGAACTCCTCCTATAGGTCGCAGCACCCTGACGGCCCTTTGAATCGGGGCGGCCCCCTGAATCGGGGCGGCCAAGACTTACCGGCGCAGCCGGCGATTTGCCAGTGCGCTCTATTATCGCGGGACCATGCTGACGCTTTTCCACCACCCGATGTTCGCCACCTGCCGCTTCGTTCGCCTCGCTTTCGGCGAGTATGGCGAGGAACTGGCGCTGATCGAGGAAAAGCCGTGGATGCGGCGCAAGGAGTTCCTGGCGCTGAACCCGGCCGGCACGCTGCCGATCCTGCTTGCCGAGGGCGACGTGCCGATCGTCGGCGCCATGGTCATCGGCGAATATCTCGACGAGACGCGCGGCGTGCTCAAGCGCGACAAGCGGCTGTTTGCCGAGGACCCGATGGAGCGCGCCGAAATCCGCCGGCTGACCGACTGGTATCTCAACAAGGCCGATAGCGAGGTGACGCGGCACCTGGTGCGCGAGCGCGTGCTGAAGCCGATCATGCCGGAAACGGCGGGCGGCGGCTCGCCCGATTCGGCGGCGATCCGCGCCGCGCGAGCCAACATCCGCCAGCACATGAAATACACCAACTGGCTGGCCGGCACCCGCCATTGGCTGGCCGGCAGCAAGGTCACCTATGCCGACCTCGCGGCTGCGGCTGCACTGTCCGTGCTCGACTATCTCGGCGAGATCGACTGGCGCGAACACGCTGCTGCGCGTGAATGGTATGCACGGGTGAAATCACGGCCATCGTTCCGGCCGCTTTTGTCCGACCGGGTGCGCGGCCTGTCGCCGGTGTCACATTATGCGGACCTCGATTTCTAGAGCGCAAAAGCTGCGCGCGCTGATCGACCGGGAGGCGCGGCGCGCCGGTTTCGATGCCGTTGCCGTCACCACGCCCGATGCCATCCCGCAGGCGCCTGCCCGGCTTGCCGCATTCGTCGCCGACGGCTTCCACGGCTCGATGGACTGGATCGCCGAGACGCTCGAGCGCCGCGGCGAGCCGATGGCGCTTTGGCCCGAAGTTCGCTCGATCATCGTGCTGGCCATGAACTACGGGCCGGACCACGACCCGCGCGCGGTGCTGGGCAAGCGCCAGCGCGGCGCGATCTCCGTCTATGCGCAAAACCGCGATTATCACGACGTGATGAAAGGCCGGCTGAAAGAGATCGCCGGCAAGATCGTGGCGCGCTCTGGGGACGACGTGAAAGTGTTCGTCGACACCGCCCCGGTGATGGAAAAGCCGCTGGCAGAAGCCGCCGGCCTCGGCTGGCAAGGCAAGCACACCAATCTGGTCAGCCGCGAGCACGGCTCCTGGCTGTTCCTTGGCACCATCTTCACGACGGCCGAGCTTGCACCCGATACGCCCGAAGACGACCATTGCGGCTCCTGCCGCGCCTGTCTCGACGTTTGCCCGACCGACGCCTTTCCGGCTCCCTACCGGCTCGATGCGCGCCGCTGCATCTCCTACCTCACCATCGAGAACAAGGGGCCGATTCCGCACGAGTTCCGCGAAAAAATCGGCAACCGCATCTATGGCTGCGACGATTGCCTGGCCGTCTGTCCATGGAACAAGTTTGCCCGGGCAGCGTCCGAGGCAAAGCTCGTCGCCCGCGCCGATTTGCGTGAGCCGCCGCTCGCCGATCTGTTGGCGCTCGACGACGCTGCTTTCCGGTCGTTGTTTAGCGGTTCGCCGGTCAAGCGCATCGGTCGCGACCGCTTTGTCCGCAATGTGCTGATCGCCGCCGGCAATTCCGGCGAACCCTCGCTCGGCAACGCCGTGCGTGCGCTGCTCGGTGACGCCTCGCCGCTGGTGCGCGGCGCAGCGGTTTGGGCGCTGTCACGGCTTGTGCCGACTTCGGAATTCGCCAAGTCGGCCAGCGCTGCGGTGAAAGCAGAAGGCGACGAGGCCGTGCGACGCGAATGGCGCCTGGCGCTGGCAAACCAGATCGAGGCGCATGCATGAGCGAGAAGCAGATCCTCATTTTCGGCGCCGGCTATTCGGGCAAGGCATTTGCCCGCGCCGGCAAGGATGCCGGCACCATCCTTGGCACGACACGCGCAGCGGAGAAATTCGAAGCGCTGCGGCAAGCCGGAATCCAGCCGCTGCTTTTCGATGGCGCGCTGACGCTTGAAATCAGCGACGCGCTCGAGAAAACAACCCACCTCGTCGTCTCGGTGGCGCCGGAAGAGGCCGGCGACCCGGTGCTGAATGCGGCGCGCCAGGCAATCGCGAAGATGCCGGCGCTCGAATGGATCGCCTATCTCTCCACCGTCGGCGTCTACGGCGACCATGGCGGCGGCTGGGTCGACGAGAGCGCCCAATGCAGGCCGCTGTCGAAGCGCTCGATGCTGCGTGTCGCCGCCGAGCAGGACTGGCTGAAGCTGGGTCGCGACATCGGGCGGCCGGTGGCGATCCTGCGGCTTTCCGGCATTTACGGGCCGGGCCGCAATGCCCTGGTCAATCTCGAAAACGGCTCCGCGCGGCGGCTGGTCAAGCCGGGCCAGGTGTTCAACCGCATCCATTGCGACGACATTGCGGGGGCGCTTTGGCATCTGCTCAAGCACACCAGTGGCGGCATCTTCAATGTCACCGACGACCTGCCGGCGCCGCCGCAGGACGTGGTCACCTATGCCGCAGAGCTGATGGGCGTCACACCGCCGCCGGAAATTCCGTTCGAGACCGCCCAACTTTCGCCCATGGCGCGGTCCTTCTATGGCGAGAACAAGCGCGTCGCCAACACGGCTATCAAGGCGGCCGGCTATCGCTTCCGCTTTCCCGACTACCGGTCGGCCTTCGACCATATGTGGATTTCGGGCAACTGGCGCGATGGCGAGGCGCGCAGCCCGATGAAGCGGTCGTGATCGAAATCGCGTGCCGGGCGTGCTATGATTCGACTTAATTTGCAGAGGGGTTCTGCTTCATGACGATGTTGAAGCGATCATTGCGCGGCAAATCGCTGCTGCAGAAGCGCGTCGCAACGCGCTTTAGATCTCTGTTCACGCATGTCGTTGTCCCAAAACCGCTGCGCACTTTTGGGCGACATGCATTGGCAGCACTCGCCGTCCTCGCCGTGGCGGGGCTTGCAGCGCGACCTGCGGCGGCCGAGGAACTGGCGAAAAACCTGTTCGGCGCCAAAAAACTGCCGGCCGTGGCTTTGCCGCAGTCGATCGGTTTTTATTCCAAGGGCTGCTTTGCCGGCGGCGTCGCCATACCCCTGAACGGCCCGAAATGGGAGGTGATGCGGCCTTCGCGCAACCGCCGCTGGGGCCATCCGACGATGATCGCGCTGATCGAGAGACTGTCGCGCGACGCCGCGGCCGATGGCTGGCCCGGCCTTTTGGTGGGCGACATTTCGCAGCCGCGCGGCGGTCCGATGCTGACCGGCCATGCCTCGCACCAGATCGGCCTCGACGCCGACATCTGGCTGACGCCAATGCCCGACCGCAAGCTTTCGCTCGAGCAGCGCGAAAACATGAGCGCCACCTTGCTTGTCGACGAAAAGACCCATTTGGTTAAAGATGCGCTCTGGGCGCCGGCGCATAGGCGGCTGCTGAAGCGCGCGGCAAGCTATGCGGAAGTCGAGCGCATCCTGGTCAATCCCGGCATCAAGAAGAAGCTCTGCGACACGGTGAAAGGCGACCGTGGATGGCTGCGCAAGGTAAGGCCGTTCTGGGGCCACGACTATCACTTCCACATCCGCATCGGCTGCCAGCCCGGCTCGCCCAAATGCAAGGCGCAGGAAAACACCGCGCCAGGCGACGGCTGCGACCAGTCGCTGGCATGGTGGTTCACCGAGGAGCCGTGGCGCCCCAATAAGAACCCGGACAGGCCGAAAGCGCGCGACCTGATGACGATGGCGAGCCTGCCCGCAGCATGCCAGGCCGTGCTCGACGGGCCAAATCCGGCTTCGGCGGAGGCGGTCACCTATTATGGCGACTATCATGGCGACGGGGTGCCGGTCGCGGCTGCACCCGTTCTCACCAAGGCTCCGTCGCCGGCGCGGGCATCGGCAAGCGGCGCGGCAGCCCTCCCGGCCACGGCCAACGCCTACGCCGAAACGCCCGAGATCGGCATTCCGCTGCCGCGACCCCGGCCGGGGTATTGAGGCCAACAACCAACTGTTGGGGTCGGCGCCGCCCCTCATTGCCCTGCCGGGCATTTCTCCCCGTATAGCGACGGGGCTGGCCGCTGCCTTCGCGCCCTGCCTGCGACGCTGGTGATTGGCGAAACCGGTGACAAGAGCGTCCCTCTCCCCGTCACTATTCGGGGAGAGGATGCCGGCAGGCAGGTGAGGGGCAGCGCCAACGCTGAATGAGGTTAGTACGAAATTCGGACCGGAAGTGATTGCTCCGGAACTGACCCTGAAGCGACTTTCCCTTTCCCGGGTCATGCGGTAGTCAACGAAAGAACGGAACGCCACTGGGAACCGGGACGGACGAGAGCATGCCAGACGACGACACCGTGCTGCAGTTTCCGGTCCTGATCGGCGACATCGGCGGCACCAATGCGCGCTTTTCGATCGTGCTCGACGCGGATTCGGAACCAACCGAACCGCAGATCGTCCAGACCGCCAATTTCAACACGATCGACGCGGCGATTCAGGCGGCGGTGCTCGACCGCTCGTCGATGCGGCCCAACTCCGCCGTGCTGGCGGTGGCCGGCCCGGTCGACAGCGACGAGATCCCGCTCACCAACTGCCCGTGGATCGTCAAGCCGAAAAAAATGTTTGCCAGCCTCGGCCTCGGCGACGTCGTGGTGCTCAATGATTTCGAGGCGCAGGCGCTGGCCGTCGTGGCGCTCGGCGAAGAGCATATGGAAAAGATCGGCGGCGATGCGCCGGAGCCGAATGCCGGGCGCGTGGTGCTCGGCCCCGGGACCGGGCTTGGCGTCGCCGGCCTGGTGCACGCGCTGAACCACTGGATCCCGGTGCCCGGCGAGGGCGGGCACATGGATATCGGGCCGCGCTCGCCGCGCGATTTCCAGGTGTTTGCGCATATCGAGAAGCTCGAGGGCAGAATCTCCGGCGAACAGATCCTGTCCGGGCGCGGCCTGGTCAATGCCTACCGGGCGGTGGCCAAGGCGGACGGCAAGCCGGCGCCGTTGACCACGCCGGCCGAGGTCACCGCCGCGGCGCTGGCGAAGTCAGATCCGGTGGCCGAGGAAGCGCTGTCGCTGTTCGTCACCTGCCTGGGGCGCACCGCCGGCGACCTTGCGCTGGTGTTCATGAGCCGCGGCGGCGTCTTCCTGACCGGCGGCATCGCGCAGAAAATCCTGCCGGCGCTGAAAACCGGCAATTTCCGCGCCGCCTTCGAGGACAAGGCGCCGCACTGCGAGTTGATGCGCACCATGCCGGTCTATGTGATCACCCATCCGCTGGCAGCGCTTTCCGGCCTTGCCGCCTTTGCCAGAAACCCATCGCTGTTCGGCGTCCAGACGGCGGGGCGACGCTGGCGGGCGTGACCCCACAGAGTTTTTGCCGGCCTCGGCCATAGGCAAGCCGGCACCGGGGCGCTAAGAGGATTGCCGAATTAACCCGGCCGCGGAGCCGGACCGACATCACGGAACGATCCCGACTTGAACCAGTCGCTAAACCACCAAGCCAAAGCCCGGCCCGGCGAGGTCGTGGCGGTGATCCGCCGCATCCTCGCCGAGAACGGCCGCGACTATCGCTGGTATTATGCTCTGGCCGTTCTGTGCCTGGTGATGGTTGCGGCCACGACCGCCTTCACCGCCTGGATCATGAAGGATGTCGTCGACCAGATATTCTACCAGCAGCGCGGCGATCTCATCGCGCTGATCTGCTTGTTGATCCTGGGCGCCTTCATGCTGCGCGGGCTGGCCACCTACGGCCAGGCGGTGACGCTGGCCAGGATCGGCAACAATCTGGTGGCGCGCTACCAGCGCCGCATCTTCGCCCATCTGATGAAGCTCGGCATCGATTTCTTCAACGACACGCGCTCGGGACGGCTGGCCGCCCAGATCAACGAGAACGTCAACGGCATCCGTGACCTGCTGTCGATGACGCTGACATCGTTGGCACGCGACGCCGTATCGCTGATCGCGCTGATCGGCGTCATGATCTGGCAGGATCCGATGCTGTCGCTGATGTCGCTGCTGATCGGGCCGCCGCTGATCTACACCGTCGTCTACCTGACCCGCAGGATAAGGCGCGCCACCCGCGAAGCCGTGCAGATAAACGCGCGGCTGATCGGCGCCATGCAGGAAGCAACGCAAGGCATCGCCATCGTCAAAGCGTTCACGCTGGAGAACGAGCTGTCGCGCCGCATCAGCGATCTTGTCGCCAGCGCCGAGCAGCGGGCAAACCGCATCGCCCGCGTCTCGGAACGGTTATCGCCGATCTCCGACATGCTGGCCGGCTTCGCCGTCGCCGGCGTCATCGCCTATTCCGGCTACCGGGCAGCCGTCGGCGGCCAGCCGCCCGGCGCGGTGTTTTCCTTCATCACCGCGCTGCTGCTTGCCTACGACCCGGCCCGGCGGCTGGCGCGCATGCAGGTCGGCATGGAACGGGCGCTGGTCAATGCGCGCATGATCTACGAGTTGCTCGACCTCGAGCCGCAGCAGGGCGACGCGCCCGGCGCGGCCGAAGTGAAGATCACCCGGGGCGAGGTGCGCTTCAACCATGTGTCGTTCGGCTATGTCGCCGACGCCCCGGTGCTGCAGGATCTCAGCTTCGTTGCCGCCGCCGGCAAGATGACGGCCATCGTCGGCGCCTCGGGCGCCGGCAAATCGACGCTGGTGGCGCTGCTGCAGCGTTTTTACGATGTCGAGGCGGGCAGCATCGAGGTCGACGGCCAGGACATTTCGCAAGTCACCAAGCAGTCGCTGCGCCGCTCCATCGCCTATGTCTCGCAGCAGCCCTATCTGTTCGAAGGCAGCATTCGTGACAACATTCGCTACGGGCGGCTGAGCGCCAGCGACGCCGAGATCGAGCTGGCCGCGCAACAGGCCGAGGCCGATGGCTTCATCCGCCAGCAGCCGCAGGGCTATGACACCCCTGTCGGCGAAGGCGGCCTGACGCTGTCGGGTGGCCAGCGCCAACGCCTGTCGATCGCTCGCGCCATCGTGCGGCAGGCGCCGATCCTGCTGCTCGACGAGGCGACCTCGGCGCTCGACAACGAAGCGGAAGCGCGCGTCCAGCAGGCGCTGACCCAGATCATGGCGGGGCGCACGACCATCGTAATTGCGCACCGGCTGTCGACCGTGGTCAATGCCGACCATATCATCGTGCTGGACCAGGGCCGGCTGGTCGAGCAAGGCACGCATGCCTCGCTGATGGCCGACCCGCACAGCGTCTATGCCCGGTTCCATCGGGTGCAGGGCAACAAGGGGCTGGGGCTTGTCGACGACGGCAAGCCAATCCAAACTCCGCTGCGGCGCGCGAAAAAGGCGATTGGGAGAAATTTATGAGCGGTACGCCCACAAACGACCCCCCCGTCAGTGAAATGGGCCTGGTGGTGGTCGGCGCGGCCGGTCGCATGGGCCAGGCGCTGATCCGCGCCATCCACACCATTCCGGGCGCCCGCGTCGCCGGCGCGATCGAGCGGGCCGGCTCGCCCCATCTCGGCAAGGATGCCGGCGAACTGGCCGGCATCGGCACTATCGGCGTGGTGATCGGCGACGATCCGCTGCCGGCTTTCGCCAGGGCCGACGGCGTCCTCGATTTCACCAGCCCGGCGGCGACCGTGGAATTCGCCGGCTATGCGGCGCAGGCGCGCATCGCCCATGTCATCGGCACCACCGGCTGCTCGGCGGACGACAATGCAAAGATAGCGGCGGCGGCGCGCCACGCGACGATCGTCAAGTCAGGCAATATGAGCCTCGGCGTCAATCTGCTGGCGGTGCTGGTGGAGCAGGCGGCGCGCGCGCTCGATGCCGACGATTTCGACATCGAGATCCTGGAAATGCACCACCGGCACAAGGTCGACGCGCCGTCGGGCACAGCGCTGCTGCTCGGTGAAGCCGCCGCCGCCGGGCGCGGCATCGATCTTGACGGGAACAGCGTGCGGTCGCGCGACGGCCATACCGGCGTGCGCAAGACCGGCTCGATCGGCTTCGCCACGCTGCGCGGCGGCTCGGTGGTCGGCGACCACAGCGTCGTGCTGGCCGGCACCGGCGAGCGCATCACGCTTGCCCATCACGCCGAGGACCGGGCGATCTTCGCCCGCGGCGCGGTCAAGGCCTCACTGTGGGCGCGCGGCAGGAAGCCGGGACTGTATTCGATGCGCGACGTGCTCGGACTCGCCTGAGACGATCTCATCCACCAAACCTAAGGAGCAAAAATGTCGGGAACTCTCGTGCTCGTGCGCCATGGCCAGAGCGAATGGAACCTGAAGAACCTTTTCACCGGCTGGCGCGACGTCGACCTGACCGAATTGGGCCACGCCGAGGCCAGGGAGGCGGGCGCCAAGCTGAAGGCGCGCGGCATGAAATTCGACATCGCCTTCACCTCGTCGCTGATCCGGGCGCAGAAGACCTGCCAGCACATTCTCGACGCGGTCGGCCAGAGCGATCTCGAGACCATCCGCGACCAGGCGCTGAACGAGCGCGACTATGGCGATCTCTCCGGCCTCAACAAGGACGACGCGCGCCAGAAATGGGGCGAGGAGCAGGTGCATGTCTGGCGCCGCTCCTACGACGTGCCGCCGCCCGGCGGCGAAAGCCTGAAGGACACCGGCGCGCGCGTCTGGCCCTATTATCTGCACGACCTGCAGCCGCATGTGCTGCGCGGCGGCACGGTGCTGGTGGCGGCGCACGGCAATTCGCTGCGCGCGCTGATCATGGCGCTGGACGGCAAGTCGGGCGAGGAGATCGTCAGACTAGAGCTCGGCACCGGCGTGCCGGTCATCTACAAGCTCAACGCCGATTCGACGGTGGCATCCAAGGAAGTGCTGGAGGGGTAAGCCGGCAGTGGTTCGCGCCTTTCAAAAAAGCGCGTTGACACTCATGCCTCGCCCGCTTAATGAGCGCGCACCAGCCCAGATGGCGGAATTGGTAGACGCGCACGGTTCAGGTCCGTGTGCCGCAAGGCGTGGAGGTTCGAGTCCTCTTCTGGGCACCAAATTCCCGTTTCGGACCTTTTATAAGGTTCAGAGACCCCAAGAAAAAAGCCCGGTTTTTGCCGGGCTTTTTTTCTTGGACTGATGTCAAGATGCCAGTCGTTACGGGAGCGTGGCTCGATTGAAACAACATGTGCTTCTCAACGACTTGCTCAGCATCCTGATGGTTGCAGTCCCAAGTGCTTTGCTGGCGCTCATGCTGGTTCGGCCGTGGAACGGAAATCTTGCACTGCGAGATTTCGGGCTGGCCTTCGTCGCAATTCATGGTCCGGGACTGCTCGTTCTCGGTGTCTTTGTTTCGCTTTATTCCCTCCGACCTCGCACCAACCTGGCATGGATGATCGGTTTTGCCGGTTGTGTTTTCCTGAATGTTGTTTTGTGGGGAGGAATGGCGCTCACTTCTCCTCTGCCCCCACCCAATGCGTGGGAGCATTACACCGACTTAACCGGCGTGCTTGCTGTCGCTGCTATTCCAAGTGTCGCAATTTCCGCGGTAGCGGGCGCCTTCTTCAACAGGTTGCAATTCGCAGCCAGCTAAAGTAGCGATAGAAATCGGCGCCCACACTGCGGCATTGGCGCGGTGGAGCAGTTTCTCCGTTTGCGAGAGCGAGTCTCCATGCTGAAAGATCACACTTCAATCCAATCCGCTTGGCGGCGCCTTCTCGGAGCGGAAAGTGACCAATGAGATCATCGGCCCAGTCGGCGCCTGGCGGCCGCGTTGTCAGCATCTTCCCATACGGAATGTCATCGGGTAGCGTGCAGGCGCGGCTGTGACGGCGCTCTCCTTGGCGAATGCACTGCTGCACCTTCAGCAGTTGCCGTCAGACCATTGGGCTGCTGTCACAACCCGGTGCTTGCCGAGACAATTTGTTCCCGTCCCGGTTCATTTCAGCACCGAAGCGAGGGGAAAGAAATGCACAACCGATTGCGGCAGTGCCTGCGGAGAATGTCGCTTGCGGCATTGACGATGCTGGCGGTTCCGGTCCACGCGGCTGATCTCGTCATTGCAATGCCGAACTGGCCGTCGGGCCAGGCGACGGCAAACATTCTCAAGGTCAGCCTGAAGCAACATTTCGGGCTCGATGCCGATGTGCGCGAGATGGGGACGCTCATTGCCTTTGCCGGCCTCGATTCGGGCGAGGTGGATATTCATCCCGAAATCTGGCTGCCCAACCTGGACAATCTGCTGAAGAAGTATGTCGACGGCGCCGGCACGGTAGCCATCAGTCCCATCGGTGTGCCGGCATGGCAGGGCATATGCGCCACCCGCGAAACTGCCGACAAATTTGGCATCCGCGACATTTCGGATCTCACCGACCCGCGCAAAACCGCCGCGTTGGACACGGATCGGGACGGACGCGGAGAACTCTGGATTGGCGCCGAGGGTTGGTCCTCGACGGCGATCGAGCGTGTCCGCGCCAACAGCTATGGCTACGCCGAGACAATGACATTGCTGGAGACGCCGGAGGATGTCGGAATGGCGGCTGTCGATGCCGCGGTTGCCACGGCTCATCCGATGGTGTTTGCCTGCTATGCGCCGCATCACGTGTTTGAACTGCACGAAATTGTCCGGCTTGCCGAGCCGCCTTTTGACCCGGCAAAGTGGAAGATCGTGCTGCCTTCCGAGGACCCGCTCTGGGTCTCGAAGTCCAGCGCGCCGGTGTCATGGGATACGGCACATTTCCACATCGCTTACGCCACCTCGCTGCGCAAGAAATATCCTGAGGTGGTCGCGTTCCTGGAACGGGTCGCCCTCAAGCCCGAGGACGCCACCAAGATGAGTTATGCGCTCCAGGTGGAGCGCCAGGATGCTTACGAGTACGCCAAACAATGGGTCGCCGCGCAGGGCGCTCGGGTGCAAGGGTGGGCAAATCCATGACCGGAAAGCTGACGATCGCGGGACGCACCGCTCTCCAGCGGCGCTGCCTGACGGCAATTGTCGCGGTAGCGCTCGGTCTTGTCGCGGTGGCGGCGCTGGCTGCCGGAACCCAGGTTTTCGATCCGAAAACCCGCAAATGGGTGGACTATGACCGCGCCAAGGCGCGCAAATACTATGCCGCGCATAATCAAGTGCCAGAGGCGTTTCGCCCGCAGATGGTCAAGTTCCGCACCGCGGAAGCGCCCGGTACGATCATCATCGACGGCAACCAGCATTTTCTCTACCTTGTGCAGCCGGGTCAGCGCGCCATGCGCTACGGTATTGGCGTCGGCCGGGAAGGCTTTGGATGGGCCGGAATCGTGCGCGTCGGCCGCATGGCGGAATGGCCGACCTGGACGCCGCCGGCCGAAATGGTCGCTCGCGATCCGAATGCTGTCAAACATGCGGGAGGCATGCCGGGAGGGCCCGACAACCCGCTCGGCGCCAGGGCGCTCTATCTGTATGAGCGCGACCAGGACACGATCTACCGGATACACGGCACGCCGGAGCCGTGGACGATCGGGCTCGACGTGTCATCAGGCTGCATCCGGATGCGGAACGACGACATCACCGACCTGGCATCACGCGTCAAGGTTGGGGCCAAGGTCATCGTTCTCATGCAGGGGGCGGCACTTTATAAGGGTGTGTGAAGCGGCATTCGGAGAGGGACAAGCAATGTCGGCAAAACCTGCAGTGAGAACTTCGATCCGGGCAACAGCAATTGGGTTCCTGGCGGGGGCCTTGAGCGCTTGCGTCAGCACGCCGCCGCCGCCGCCGCCTCAGGACCAGATGTCCAGGACCCAGGTCGAGACGGCCCCGGCCGACCTTCAGCTGCTTTGCGCCGACGCAGCCGCCAAGGCGAGCGGTGCCGACAGCAGCAAAATACTTCCGGTTTCGTCGAGCAAGATCGATTCCATAACCTATCGGGTCGAACTCGATGCCAGCGGCAAGAAGACAAGCTGCCTTGTCGATACCGAAGGCAATGTCAAATCCGTTCAGCCCACCTGATCCGCTCTGGTCGAAGGATTTTGCGGCGATCTGACGATTGCCGCGAACGTGGCGTCGGCTTCGGACGTGACGATTGGTGGCGACCAGCCGCGGCGAGGTTCAGACACTAGGAGAAAAAGCCCGGCCGACGGCAGCGTGTCTCAACCCAGCATCATCATCGCGATTGGCAGGTTCGGGCGTTCGCTGTACCATTCCTGCGCCGGGCGCCGAAATTGCGCGTTCCGGCAAGGGAGAAACGTCCATGTTACGATCAATTTCGCTTGCGGTTTTCCTGGCGGTCATTCCTGCGACAGCCTTTGCGAATTCATGCCCGACCATCATGGCCAAGATCGACGCGGCATTGCCGACCGCGACCATCGCCGAGGCGGACAAGACCAAAGTCAAGGAACTGCGCGCCCAGGGCGAGAAATTGCACGCCGCCGGCGATCATGCAGGATCGGAGGCTGCGCTCAACCAAGCCAAGTCGATGCTCGGCATATAATTGCGGCAAGCCAGCTGAGAGAAGCGCGAGAATGCAGCGGCTCAGGATAAATGCTGATCTGTAGTGATCCTTCGCGCCCCCCTCTGTCCTGCCGGACATCTCCCCCACTTGGGGGGAGATCGGCCGTCATCACCGCCTTCGCGAACCGCCACCGTTGCAGGAGCGAGCGGTGCGCCCAAGCTGCCAATCTCCCCCCTTGTGGGGGAGATGTCCGGCAGGACAGAGGGGGGCGCCTCGCTCCGCCATAAAAGGTTCTGCACCGTCGTGACGCTCTGATGTAACGGCATGGATCCCAGGGTCTCCGCGACGTCGCTTCGCTCCTGCTCCGCCCTGGGATGACGAAGGGAGGGGTGTTTCGGCTAATCCTGGAGGTTTGCGATTGCCACTGAGATTCGCCGCTGAAAGTGCTGTGGACCTTCGCTGCCGGCCAGTCGGGCAGACAAATCTCCAACGCTGGCGATTGGCATAAACCACCACGACTTCGTCATCCTAGGGCGAAGCAAGGAGCGAAGCGACGCGGCGCAGACCCTAGGATCCATGCCGTTGCCTTGCGGCAGTGCTCCAGCGGAGCAGGACCAAACGCTACCTAGGCCGAGTCAGGGCCGCGTGGGTTGGTTCACCCCAGCCCAATCCGCCTGGCGCCCTGCCGGAACATGGCCTCGGCGTCCGGCTCGAAGCGGAAGGTGCCGATGAAATCGTCGGCACAGTAATTCGGCAGCGTCTTGCGGATGGCGGCCGCGAAAGTGCGGGCCTCGTCAAGCCGCCCCGCCAGCGCAAGGCAGTGCGCCGCGATCGCCAGGATGATGGCATGCGCGTTGGGACGGGCGGCGGCCTTCAGCGCCCATTCGGCGGCCTCGTCGAACTGCCCGAGGCGGACATGCGCCATCGCCCTGGCGCCGAGCATGCCGAACAGCAGCGGATCGAACGGACTTAGATGGCGCGAGTGATCGGATGAACCGATCGCCGCGTTCGGATCACCCGACTGCGAGTGGACAAACGAAAGCGCGTAGTGGCCGAGCGCAAAGTTGGGGCTGAGATCGACGGCCCGTTCCAGCTCGATGAGCGAGCCGTCCTGCTCGCCGCGCAACCACAGCGCCCGGCCCATGGCCCAGTGCGCGGCCGGATTGTGATCGTCGACCAGAAGACTTTGGCCGGCGGTCTCGAAGGCGAGCGCGCTTTCCTGGTCGCGGTCTCCCCAGCGCTGAAAGGCGTTCTGCCAATGGGTGAAGGACAGGCCGGCATAGGCGCGGGCGAAGGTCGGATCGAGCTTCAGGGCCATGTCGAAGAAATGCCGGGCCTGCTCGTTTTCCGTGCGGGTGAAGCGATACATGTGCCAGAGACCACGATGGTAAGCCTCCCAGGCATTCAGCGAGCTGGGGGCTTTCAGCATGGCGCGGTTGCGCTCGACCATCTCGATCTCGGCCGAGATCGACGAGACGATGCTGTCGCCGATGTCGTCGAGGACGGCAAAGATGTCGTCGGGCCTGCGTTCGAAGGTCTCGGCCCAGACGATCCTGGCCGTGCGCACCTCGACAAGTTCGACGCTGACCGCGACACGGCCAGCCTGGCTGCGCACCGTCCCGGTGGCGACGTAGTCGACATTGAGTCGCCGGCCGGCATCTTCCGGCGCGATGTTCTTTTCGGCCAGCGCAAAGACCGAGCCGCGGGCGATGACGAAGAAATCCCTGAGCTTGGCCAAACGGGTGATGATGTCGTGGGTCAGGCCGTCGGCCAATCCACCGCGAGAGGGGCCGCCGAGAGGGCCGCCGATCCCGGCTTCCTCGACAAACGGCATCACCGCGAGCGAGGCCTTCGACGTAGCAGTATCGGCATGGGGAAGCACAATTGACGCTTGCGCGGCTGCCGGCAACAGCGCCGGCTGCGCCCGGAGCGTCGCGGCAGGTCGTTCGCTGCGGATCGACCGCCATGCCTCACGAACGCGTCCGAAATCCAGATCCTCCGAAGCAAACAGCTGCGCCGCCGAGGCAAGATGGTCCTCGCAGGCGGCGATCTGCCCGCGTCGCGCCAGGCTTGTCAGAAGAGCCACGTGCGCGCGCTCGTCGAACGGATTGAGTTCCAGCCATGTCTCCAGATGCACGGACATTTCGTCGGCATCCGCCGGCAGCTTGCTGACCAGCTGTTCCAGAATGGCGGCGTGCCACGAGCTGAAGCGGCGGCGTTGCGCGATAAGCCAGCTGTTGAAATGCGGGCTGCGGTCGATCTCCAGCCCGTCGAGGAAGTCGCCGACGAATAGTCTGGACAGGGCCTGCAGCCGCTCAAGATCGAGCGTCTCGATGCCCGTGGCGGCGGCCGAGGCGACATCGAAGGCGTCGACGGAAACGCCCTTCAGATCGAGCGCGACCGTGTCGCCTGATGTTTCGATCCTGTGGCGATCCGGTTCGTCAAAAATGCCCCTGAGCTTGCTGAGGCACCAGCGAAGCTCGCCGCGCGGATCGTTCGGCACATCCCACAAAAGCTCGCACAGACGGCTGCGGCCGACGGCATGCGGCGCGAGCGCCAGATAGGCGAAAAGCGCGCGCAGCTTGCGCGATGCCGGCAATTGCACGGTGGCGCCGTCTCGGGTGACCGTCAGCGGCCCGAGCAGCCGTACGGACAGCCCGGCCGCTGCGCCGTCCAGGCTCGATCGAGCGGATTCCACGTGCGTTTCCACGCTTGCTCCCACGCTGGCCAGTTGTCCTCTGTTTTATCATCGAAAGCGATCGAGTGCATCCGGCAACGAATTTTCCGCGCCGGTTGCCGGCATTGCCACCGTTCCGGGCCGCGTTGGCGGCACCGGAACCGTACTGCGGCAAGGTCTCGAAACCTCGCCGCCCAAGCCGCCGGTTTGTAACCGGCTCGTGACAACGAACACCTCGTGACGACAACAAAAAGGGGAGAGCAGACATGTTGCAGCAACGGAAAATCAGGACCACGGCCGGTCGCGGCCGCCTGTTCGACAGCATTATCGACACGGTCGGCGATACGCCGGTGATCAGGATCAACAATCTCGGCCCCGATCATGTGACGATCTATGTGAAGGCCGAGTTCTTCAATCCGGCAGCGTCGGTGAAGGACCGGCTGGCGCTCAACATCATCGAGGAGGGCGAGCGCAGCGGCGCCCTGAAACCGGGCCAGACCGTCGTCGAGGCGACCAGCGGCAACACCGGCATCGGTCTGGCCATGGTCTGCGCGCAAAAAGGCTATCCGCTGGTGGTGACGATGGCCGACAGTTTCTCCATCGAGCGGCGCAAGCTGATGCGCATGCTGGGCGCCAAGGTGGTGCTGACGCCGCGTGCCCAGAAGGGTTTTGGCATGTACAACAAGGCGGTCGAGCTCGCCAAGACCAATGGCTGGTTCCTGGCCCGCCAGTTCGAGACCAAGGCCAATGCCGCCATTCACGAGGCGACGACGGCGCGCGAGATCATCAACGACTTCGCCGCATCGCGGCTCGACTGCTTCGTCACCGGCTACGGAACCGGCGGCACCGTCGTCGGTGTCGGGCGCGTGCTGCGCCGCGAGCGTCCCGAGATCCGGATCGTGCTGGCCGAACCTGCCAACGCCCAGCTCATCGGCAGCGGCAAGGCCCAGGAGCGCGGCGCCGACGGCGCACCCGCCGCCAGCCATCCGGCCTTCGAGCCGCACCCGATCCAGGGCTGGACGCCGGATTTCATTCCCAACGTCCTGCAGGAGGCGGTCGACGCCAGCCTCTATGACGAGGTCGTGCCGATTGCCGGGCCCGAAGGCATCAAATGGGCCAAGGCGCTGGCGCAAAAGGAAGGGATTTTCACCGGCATCTCCGGCGGAGCGACCTTTGCCGTGGCACGCCAGATCGCCGAAAAAGCTGCACCCGGCTCGGTGATCCTGTGCATGCTTCCCGACACCGGCGAACGCTACATGACGACGCCGCTGTTCGACGGCATCGAAGCCGAGATGGACGCGGAGGAAATGGCTCTTTCGCAGTCGACACCCAGCGGCCAGTTCCCGGCCGAGTAGCGGGAGAGGGAGAAACCACCATGGACGCGACGCCAAAATCCTCCGGCATGGCTTTCGAAGAAACGCTCGACATGCGCCGCCTGCAGCAGGGGGAGTGCGTCGTGCCAATCGCCACCGTGTCCAGCCGGATGCTCGCCGTCACAGAGGAAATGCGCACGGTCATGGATTTTGCGCGAAACGTCCTGGAGGGCGACGGCCTGGGGCCCGATGCCTGCGATTTCATGTTCGGCAATCCGCAGGAAACGCCGTTGCGTGGATTTGTCGATGCATTGATCCGCCACGTCGAGCCACAGGATGTTCACTGGTTCGGTTATAAAAAGTACGATGCGCTGGCGCGCGAAACGGTGGCCCGTTCGCTCAGCCAGGCGCGAAGCCGAAACTACAAGCCAGACGACATTGCGATCACCGCGGGAGGGTTCGGCGCGATAGCGGCTGCGCTGCTCGCCGTGCTCGAGGTGGGAGAGGAGGTCATCTATCCGCGTCCCGGCTGGTTCGCCTATGGTGCCCAGATTCGCGGCGCGGCAGGGACACCCGTCGCCGTCGACCTAGCACCGGGAACCTATGACCTCGATCTCGAAAGGATTGAGGCAGCGATCACCCCGCGCACCCGCGTGGTGGTGGTCAACACGCCGCACAACCCGACCGGCCGCATCTTTCCCCGCGCTCAACTCGACGCGCTCGCCGACAAGCTCGCGGCCGCGTCCGAAAGATTTGGCAAGGTGATTTATCTCCTTGCCGACGAGCCCTATGCGCGACTGGTGTTTGACGGCCATGCGCATATCAGTCCGGCCGAGAGCTATCCGCACACGCTGATCGCCTATTCCTTCGGCAAGACCTTGCTCGCGCCCGGCGAGCGCCTGGGCTGGCTCGCACTCGGGGCGGACATGCCCGAGGCCGATCGCATACTGTTGCGCGAGGCTGTCGACATAGCGCAGGTTTCGCACGGTTGGGCTTTCGCCGGCCGTACCCTGCAGCGGGCACTGCCTGATCTCGAGAAGCTCAGCATAGATGTCGCAGCCCTTGCGCGGCGCCGCGATCGCATGGTCGAAGGCTTGAGGGCAGCGGGATACGACCTGCCGGTGCCTGAAGGTACCTTCTATCTCATTCCACGCTCCCCAATACCGGACGACATGGCCTTCGCGGCACGCCTCGCAACTGACGGTGTCTGGGTGCTGCCCGGCAGCGTCGCCCAATTGCCTGGACGTCTGCGGATCAGTTTGACTGCAAACGACGGCATGGTGGAGCGCTCTTTGCCCGTCTTTGCGCGAGCGATCCGGGAAGTCGCAGCCTAACTCCTCCTGGCGAGCAGGAGCTCACACAAGGGCTTCTGGTCCATCGCTTGAGCGATGGCTGGCGGCCCGTTGCAATCGACTGCTGAATGCCAAATTAATAGGTCCTGATCCTAGTCAGGGATGCTTCAGCGCATCGCAAACCCTTCGCGGTCACGCCGGAATATCTGGAATCGACGCCGCGCGGCCTCGCCTCGGGGCAGTGGCTGCATGATTTTGGCCTGCAGACGTCACGCGGTTTCAGGGCGCTGAAGGTGTGGATGGCGCTGAAGCAGCACGGCATCGAGAAATTCGGCCGGCTGATCGACCAAAACATCGCACAAGGCCACTATTTCTCCGGGCTGATCGAGGCTGAACCGACCCTCGAGCTGACGGCGCCGACCAGCATCAACATCGTCTGTTTTCGCTACCGCGGCGAAGGACTGACGGCAGAGCGGCAGAAGGCGCTCGACACCGAGATCATGCTGCGGCTGCAGGAAGACGGCATCGCCGCCCTTTCGGACACGACGGTGCACGGCCAGCATTGCCTCAGAGTAGCGATCAACAACCACCGCACCAGGCGCGACGATCTGGATTTGTTGGTGCGGGAAACGGTGCGGCTTGGGCAGGAGATTTCAAGGCCTGGCGTCGCCGGCTAAGGATCCTGGCAGTCACCTCAGACAAATCACAGCGCCCAAGCGTGTGGGGTGATCGAC
The DNA here is from genome assembly GCF_055811235.1 of Mesorhizobium sp. WSM4810. Classification (NCBI taxonomy): domain Bacteria; kingdom Pseudomonadati; phylum Pseudomonadota; class Alphaproteobacteria; order Hyphomicrobiales; family Phyllobacteriaceae; genus Mesorhizobium; species Mesorhizobium sp. WSM4810. The sequence continues at coordinate 151,910 of NZ_JBVVQV010000006.1, forward strand.
TGTTGATGTCGGCGCTGCCCCTCACCTGCCTGCCGGCATCCTCTCCCCGTAGAACGGGGAGAGGGGCGCTTTCATTAATGGTTTCGTTCAATCACCAGCGTTACAGGAAGGGCACCGGCATTGAGGCCAGCCCCTTCTCCCCGTCACTATACGGGGAGAAGTGCCCGGCAGGGCTATGAGGGGCAGCGCAAACCTGAAACGATTGCCCCTGTGCCCCGCAACGAGGATCACGCCTCGAGCCAGACCTTCTCGAAATGCTGCTCCAGAGACTGATGCTGCTCGCAGCCGTGCACGCCCTTGCGGAACGTCCGGTAGACCGAGCGCCAGTAGGGCTGGATGATGATGCCGGAATCGCGCAGATTCCGCTCGATCTTGGCCATGATCTCCTTGCGCGCGCTGGCGTCGGGTGTGGCCAGCGCCTTGTCGAGCAAGGCGTCGAACTCCGGATTGGCGTAGGCGGTCTCGTTCCAGGCAGCGCCCGATCTGTAGGCCAGCGCCAGCACCTGGACGCCCAGCGGCCGGCCGAGCCACTCGGTGCAGGAGAAAGGATATTTGCTCCAGTCGTTCCAGAACGTCGCCGCCGGCAGCACGGTCCGTTTGACCTTCAGCCCGGCGTCGCGCATCTGCGCGGCGATCGCGTCGCCGGTGTTCTTCTGCCAGTCGACATCGACAGAGATGAGCTCGTATTCGTGATCGGACTTGCCGGCCTCGGCAAGCAGCGTCTTGGCTTCGTCGACATTGCGGACGGCCGGGCCGATATCGGCGTATTCGGCATGCATCGGGCCGACATGATGGTTCTCGGCCGGCTTGCCGCGGTCGTCCATGCCGATCTTCAGGATTGCGGCATTGTCGACGGAGAGCTGGGCGGCGCGCCGCACCCTGATGTCGTCATAGGGCGGATTGCCGACGTTGAAGCGCGCGACGATGGTCGAGCCGGTGGCAAGCTCGGAATTGCTCAGACCCATGGCGTCGGTCTGCGAGACGGTATCGGCGGCGGTTTCGTGGTTGGTGTCGATCTCGCCCGATTCGAAGGCCGAAAACATCGCATTGGGATCGGAGCCGTAGTCGACCCATTGGATGCCGTCGAGCCAGAAATCGCCCTTCCACCACGGCTTGTCCTTGCGGCGGACCTCGGCGCCGACCTCGGCGTCCCATGCCACCAGTTCGCAAGGTCCAGTGGTGTTCGCCAAGGCCTTCAGCGGATCGCCGTCGCCGTCGTAGCTGCGGTGCATGATCAGCGCCGGATAGTCGGTCATGCCGGCAATCAGCGAAATGTCGGGCTTCGGCAGATTGAGCCGGACGGTAAAGTCGTCGACACGCTCGATGCCGCCGTCGATCGGCTTCTTGGTGGCGGCGTCGACCAGCGCCCCCATCCGCTCGGCGACCGAATTGCCGGCGACGCCGGCGTCGCACCAGCGCGTCAGATTGTGGACGACATCGTCGGCGTTGAAAGTGTCGCCGTTCGACCAGGTGATGCCCTTGCGGACGTGCAGCGTCAGCACGCGGGCGTCGTCGCTGGTCTCCCAACTCTCGAGCAGCCACGGCTCGAAGGTGAAATCGCGGTTCCAGCGCACCAGATATTCGTTGCAGTGGCGGGCGACATTGGACATTTCGACGCCGTCGAAGGTGCGCGGGTCCTTCCAGCCCTTGACGTTCATGGCGACGCGCAAGACGCCGCCGCGCTTCGGCTCCTGCGCCCTGGCCGGGGAAGGCGCGAGACCGACAAGCGCCAGCGCGCCGGCGACGCTGACGCCGAGTGCTGCCATGGTGGCGAGATATTCGCGCCGGTTCATGCTGCCTTTCTTAAAACCGTCGGCGGCGGGCTCGGCCTGCGGATGCAGCGCTCTGTCGGTCAGCATCAACTTCATCGTCGAATCCTCCCTGTCGGCGCCCGGCCGACCGCTTCGCGGGGGCGGATGCGGTCGCCGGGCGCCCTTGGCCATAGGCGATGATAGTGCGGGATTCAGCGGGGAAGTGTTCGGGTTTCCGCAGGCGTTGCGCGCTGTTCCGCAGAAGCTTGCGCTACTGCGGCGCAGAACCTTTCGAGACGCCGGCGGGACAGCGCCCCTCTGCCCTACCGGGCATCTCCCCCACTTGGGGGGAGATCGGCTGTCGTCCCGGCTTTCGCCAATTTCCAACATCGCAGCAGGAGCGCAGCGCCGAAACTGCCAATCTCCCCCCTCGTGGGGGAGATGCCAAGTTTTGGCAGGGAGGGCAGGACAGAGGGGGGCGCCAAGGATCGCCAGCCTTCCTGGTTCAGAGTTCGTCGTAGAGCCGGGCGGCGTTTTCATAGGTGAAGCGCAAAGGAACCGAGCCCACGACCTGCCACGCATCGACCGTCTCGCCTGCCATCAATCGGCAGGCGCCCTCGGTTGTGGTGACGGCGCCGCCATAGAGCCGGTTGGCAAGGTTGAGGATGGCGGTCTGGTGCATCGCCGTGCTGCCGCTGCCGCAGGCATCCTTGACCAGCAGCACGCGAAAGCCCGATGACACCGCATCCCTGACGGTGGCGTCGATGCAGGCCTCGGTCCATACGCCGGCAACGACCAGCCACTCGATGCCTTCGGCCTTGAGCCGGCCGGCGGCAGGGCCCGCACCGAAGGCGCTGGCCTCGGTTTTGACCAGCATCATCTCGCCGGCAACCGGCGCCACTTCCGGACAGATCGCCGTCAGCGGATCGTCCTTGTCGGAGAAGGCCGACCTGCCATTGGCATCGACCGGATGGAACCGCCGCGCCTCCCTGGTGAGATCGACGATATAGGCCGAATGGTAGAGCAGCACATCGTTGGCCCGTGCCGCCGCCTGCAGGCGCTGGACGTTGGCGAGGATGTCGGCAAAACCCTCGACCAGATAGCGCTTGTCCTGCCGGTGCTCCTCCTGGAGGTCGACGAACACCGCGGCCACCGTGCCGCGTCTGATCGAGACCGGGCCCTTCATGCGGACACCTGAACGAAAGCATGAGCGCTGCGGTTAGTCCCGACGATTTGCGATACCGCACCTCGATTGGTGGTGGATGCTGGGATCAAACTTCTTTCTCCAGAAAGTCGTCCTCATAGGGAAAGCGCGACAGAAGCTCGGTGCCGGTTTCGGTGACCAGGATCTCGTCCTCGAGCTTGACGCCCTCGCGTCCGCCTTTCTCGCCGATATAGCTCTCGACGCTGACCACCATGCCGGGCACGACAAAACCGTCGCGGCCATAAGTCTCGTAGTCCATGGCGTGCGCGATGAACGGCGTCTCGCCATGCATGCCGACGCCGTGCATGACAGACGTGTAGCGCTGGTCGACGAAGCGGTCCGGGATCTTCCAGGCCTTTTCGGCAATTTCGCGAAACGCCATGCCCGGCCTGACGATCGAGATGTTGTGCTGAACCTGGTCGTGGGCCATGCGGTAGAGCGATTTCTGATAATCCGTAGGCTTGCCCGGCCCGCAGCGGAAGGTGCGCGAGAAGTCCGAATAATAGCCGTAGCAGCCGATCGTATCGGTATCCAGCGCCAAAAGTTCGCCCGGCCTGATCTTGCGGCCGCTGGCTTCGTTGAACCACGGATTGGTGCGCTGGCCCGAGGTCAAGAGCCGGGTTTCGATGAACTCGCCGCCCTGGCGGATCACCTCGTGATACATGATGGCGAACAGGTCGTTCTCGGACACGCCGGGCTTGATCGCCTCGCGCACCGCATAGACGGCCGCCTCGGCGCCGGCCATCGATACCTGCAGGCATTTTACCTCTTCGGGCGTCTTGACCGCCCGCACGGCGAGGATCTCGCCCTGGCAATCCCGGACCTCGCAGCCGCGCTTTTCCAGCGACAGCGCCTGCAGATGGCCGCAGCGGTCGAGGCCGAGCTTCATCGAGCCGCCGCCATGTACCTTGAGCAGCTCAGTGATCTCGTCGGCGAAGGGGCCGGCGGTCTCGTCGTCGCGGCCCGACACCGAAGACCACACCAGCTTGGACGGCCGCGCCTCGTCGATGGTGTCGAGCACCATCGAGACATGATAGCTCTGCGGATATTCGAACAGCACGATCGGCCCTTCGGTCGGGATGAAGAAGTAGCGCGTCGAGTTGCGCAGAAAATAACCGAACATGTTGCGCGAGCCGGTGGCGTAGCGCTGGTTGTAGGGGTCGAACAGCACGACGCCGCCATAGCCGGCCTCGCGCATCCAGGCACGCAGCTTCGCCAGCCGGCCTTTGCGCAGCGCGTCCGCATCGATGAAGGACGGCTCGGTGTCGGACAGCCACATGCCGCCGGCCGGATCCGCCGCCGCCGGGTGGCGCATGCGGTTCTTGAAGTCGACGTCCTCAGTGCTGTCGGGGTCGAACACGACAATGCTCATGGGTGCCTCCTGGAAGCCCTGAACATAGCGGTGCACCGCGAAGAGGCTGTGCGGAATCCCGCAGATGTTGTGCCGGATACCGCTTGAAGCCGTTCCGTGATGCTCTACGGCGCCCCCTCTGTCCTGCCGGACATCTCCCCCACTTGGGGGGAGATTGGCAGCTTCGGCGTTCCGCTCATTCCTGTAACGTTGGCGATCGGCGAAATCAGCGATGACAGCCGATCTCCCCCCAAGTGGGGGAGATGCCGGCAGGCCAGAGGGGGGCGCTGTCCCGCCGTCGTTGCGCCGCGTCAGCGCGCGGACGCCTAATGCCTCCGCGCCACCTTCGGCGCATGCCCATGCTCCTCCCGAAACGCCCGCGCAAAGCTCGACATCGAAGCAAAACCGCAGGCCAGCGCCACGTCGCGCACCATCAGCGTCGAATGCGCCAGGAGGTCGGCGGCGCGCTTCAGCCGCAGGCGGCGGTAATAGCCGTTGGGCGAGATGGCCAGCTCGGAGCGGAAGTTGCGTTCGAGCTTGTCGGAGGAGACGCCGAGCTTTTCCGCCAGCGCCGCCATGCCGAGCCGCTCCTCCACCGCATCCTCCATGATGGCGATGGCCGACAGCACCAGTTCGTTCTGGACGCCGGTGCGTAACCGCAGCGGCATCAGCTTGCGGTCGACGCTGGAGCGCAGCGGGCTGTGCACGAACCATTCGGCGACGCCGGCCGCGAGTTCGGCGCCATAGTCTGATGTGATGATTTCCAGCATCATGTCGAGGCTGCCGACGCCGCCGGCCGAGGTGAAGCGCTTGCGGTCGATCACGTAGAGATCGCGCCTGAGCTCGATGTCCGGAAACGCCTCGGTGAACGCCGCCTGGCTGGTCCAGTGCAAGGTGCAGGCATGGCCGTCGAGCAGGCCGGCGCGGGCCAAAAAGAAGGCGGCGTCCGCCACCGCGCCGATATGGGCGCCGCCGCGCAGGCTCCTGCGGATCCAGCTCACCGCGTCTTCGGCCACGAGATGATCGGCATCGCCGCCCGAGCAGACGACGATGCGGTCGACCTTCGGCGCATCGCCGGCGAAAAAGCCGGGCTGGATGACGACCCCGTTCGAGGCCGCGACCGGGCCTTCAGCGGCGCCGACGATGATCCAGCGGTAGCATTCTTTCTTGGCCAGCACGTTGGCCGCGCGCAACGGCTCGATGACCGAACTGAACGCCATCATCGGAAAGCCGGGGAAGACCAGCACCGCGAAGGTGAGCGGGGCGTCGTTTGCCGTCGGCTGGTCTCGCTCTCGAGTAGTCATGACTTCAACCGTGCCTGTGGGCAATTGCAGGGAAGGCCACAATTCCGCCGGATGCCACTCAGGTCAACGGGCGGTTGGGTCAGTTTGAAAATTCCATCGCGCCTAGGCGTGGTCGCCTATCGGCCGAACTCCTAAATGCTTGCCGTAGCATTGGAGATAGTGACGGTCGCACTGCGCGGCCCGTATAAGAAGCGAGTTTAGGTCGCTAAAATTAGCTTCTTGACCTGTTTACGGTCTTCCGGCGACCATTGCTTCGGGTCTTCCCCGTGAGCGATCGCGCCGTGAAGCTCGACATGCTTCATCACTTCCGCCTCGGTCTCTGCCGTGAACATCGCTGGACAGGCCTCGTTTCCCGGATAATCCCTGCAACGATACGAGTAAGCCATGACTTTCCCTCCAGGTTGCCCCGATAGCAAAGCGAGGGTACGTCGCCTTTGTCAATTCACAGTTGGATGCGCCAGTCAGCCGGGAAATTTCAAACTGACGCCACTATCCAACAGGGCACGGACCCCCCTTCAACTCGCCAGCGCCTGATCCAGATCCGCGATCAGATCGTCGCCGTCCTCGATCCCGGCCGACAACCGCACCAGCGAATCGGAAATCCCGATCTCGGCCCGCTTCCCGGCCGGGATCGAGCCATGTGTCATCAGCGCCGGGTGCTCGATCAGGCTTTCGACGCCGCCGAGGCTTTCGGCCAGCGTGAACAGTTGCGTGTGTTCGAGGAAGCGTTTGGTGCCGGCGAGGTCGCGGTCGAGCTCGACCGTGATCATGCCGCCGAAGGCGTGCATCTGCCGCCTGGCGATGGCGTGCTGCGGGTGGCTGGGGAGACCGGGATAGATGACGCGGCGGATGTCGGGACGGCTTTCCAGCCAGTGCGCGATCTTCTGGCCGTTCGACGAATGGCGCTCCATCCTCAGCGCCAGCGTCTTGAGGCCGCGCAGCGCCAGAAAACTGTCGAACGGTCCGGAAATGGCGCCGATGGCGTTCTGCAGGAATTTCAGCCGGTCGGCGAGATCCTTGTTGTCGCCGACCACGGCGACGCCGCCGACCATGTCGGAATGGCCGTTGAGGTATTTCGTCGTCGAATGCACCGCTATGTCGATGCCGAGCTCCAGCGGCCGCTGCAGATAGGGGCTGCAAAAAGTGTTGTCGGCGACCGAAAGCACGCCTTTGCGCCTGGCCAGGGCTGCGACCGCTTGGAGATCGACGACGCGCAGCAGCGGATTGGTCGGCGTCTCGACCCAGAGCAGCCTGGTTTCCGGGCGGATCGCCGCTTCGACCGCGGCCAGATCGGTGAAGTCGACGAAGTCGACCTGGAGATTGGCCGAGCGCTTGCGCACCCGCTCGAGCAGCCGGAACGTGCCGCCATAGATATCGTCGGTGGCGACGACATGGGCGCCGGAATCGAGCAGTTCGAAAATCGTGGCGATCGCTGCCAGCCCCGAGGCGAAAGCGAAGGCGGCTGCGCCGCTTTCGAGATCGGCCACCGCGCGCTCGAAGGCAAAGCGGGTCGGGTTCTGGCTGCGCGCGTATTCAAAACCCTTGTGCACGCCCGGGCTCTGCTGGCCATAGGTCGAGGTCGCATAGATCGGCACCATCACCGCGCCGGTCGTCGGGTCGTGGCTCTGGCCGCCATGGATGGTGCGCGTCGAGAAGGCCAGGCGGTTGCTGCCCGAAACGGTGGCTTTGATGGTCATCTTGCGCGGCGCCTCAGATGGTTGATCAGGTCGATGCGGGTAATCAGGCCGATGAATTCGTCGCCGTCGAAGACGATGGCGACCTCGTTGCGGTCGAACACCGGCAGCAGCGCGTCCAGCGTCTGGCTGGCCTGCAGCGTGTGCAGATTGGCGGTCATCGCCGTGCGCACCGGGGCCTTGAAACGGTCCCAGCGGCTGTCATAGGGGCCTTCGACGTGGGCGAGGATATCGCTTTCGTCGACGATGCCGACGAGCTTGCCGTCGTCCAGCACCGGCAGTTGCGAGACATCCGAACGGCGCATGCGGCCATAGGCGTTGAGCAGGCTTTCGTCCGGGCCGACAGCCACGATGTCGCCGGTGCGGTGCGTGCGCATCACCAGGTCGCGCAGATCGCCATGCTGCTCGTGCTCGGCGAGGCCCTGCTCGATCAGCCAGAAATCGTCGAACACTTTCGACAGATATTTGTTGCCGCTGTCGCAGACGAAGGTGACGACCCGCTTCGGTACGGTCTGCTCGCGGCAATAGCGCAGCGCTGTCGAAAGCAGCGTGCCGGACGACGAGCCGGCGAGGATGCCCTCCTTGGAAAGCAGGTCGCGCACCGCCAGCATGCTTTGCTTGTCGGTGATCGAGTAGGCCTTCTTGACCAGCGACAGATCGGCATTGGGCGGGACGAAATCCTCGCCGATGCCCTCCACCGTCCAGCTGCCGGCCTCTTGCATCTTGCCGGTCTTGATCAGGGGCGCCAGCACCGAACCGACCGGATCGGCGAGAATCATCTCGGTCTTCGGCGAGATTTTTGCGAAATAGCGGCCAAGCCCGGTCAGCGTGCCGCCCGAGCCGACGCCGACGACCACTGCATCGACGTCACCGTCGAGCTGCGAATAGATCTCCGGACCGGTCGTGGTTTCATGGGCGTCCGGATTGGCCGGATTGGCGAACTGGTTGGCATAGAAGGCGCCGGGCAGCTCGGCGGCGATCTTTTCGGCCATGTCCTGATAGTATTCGGCGTGGCCCTTGCCGACATCGGAACGGGTCATGCGCACTTCGGCGCCGAGCGCCCGCAGATGCTGGATCTTTTCGCGCGACATCTTGTCGGGCACGACCAGGATGATGCGATAGCCTTTTGGAATGCCGACCTGGGCGAGGCCAAGGCCGGTGTTGCCGGCGGTCGCCTCGACAATGGTGCCGCCGCGCTTCAGCTTGCCCTGTTTTTCGGCGTCGGCGATCATCGACAGCGCAATGCGGTCCTTGATCGAGCCGCCGGGATTCTGGCTTTCGAGCTTGATGAACAGCCGGCACTTGCCGATGTCGAATTTGGTCAGCTCGACAACCGGCGTCTGCCCGATCAGGTCGAGAACCGATGCATAGGGCGGACGCAGGCGGGACATTGCCCTGTCCGGGAGGGCGATCTTGTGCACGCTCATGCTGATGCTCCATGGTCAAGCGACCGCCTTGGGCAGGCTGTCAGCCTATCTTCTTTTCCAGCCGTTTGCAGTCTGAAAGAAGATAGATCGTGCCAATCCATTGGCCAGACGGGGAATGGGATTCCGTAGGGCCGCTCCGTCACACCAATCACGATAGGTCGCGGGACGGCACCCCCCTCTGGCCTGCCGGCCATCTCCCCCTCAAGGGCCCCTCAAGGGGGGGTGATCGGCAGTTTCAACGTCTCACCTCTTCTTCAACGCTGGAGATAGGCGAAGGCCGATGTGAAGTCCAATCTCCCTCCTTGAGGGGGAGATGGCCGGCAGGACAGAGGGGGCGCCGTAGAGCGCCGATCTCAGCAGCCTCACCCCAGCAACCGCTTCCCCAGCCTTGCGCACTGCACGCGAATATCCGGTATGGCGTCGATCTCGAAGAAGGTGCCGCGGGTCAGCGGCCCGACCGCCAGGATCTTGGCCGAGACGGTGCCATCGCTGGCGATGACCTCGCAATTGTCCGATACGTCGAGGCCAAGGCGCAGCGGATCCGGCCGGGCCAGCCCGCGGTCGACCAGCGACCGCACCACGCTGTTCGACGTTGTCGAGATGTCCCTGGCGATGCCGGTGCAATCGTAGATGCGGGCAACGTCGAACGTCTCGATGTTTTGCGTGTGGCGCGACTGGACCTGCACGCTGAATTCGTCGCCCGCCGTGATGCCGACGACGCGCCCGGCGACAAGCCGGATGCGGCCCGACTGCACCGCCTCGGTGACACGGGCATAGACTTCCGGCGCCATGCGATGGCGGTGGACGTCCCACCACGCCTTGGTGTGCTCGACAAAGCGGCGCTTGGCCGAAGACGGCCAGTTCTGCCAGATCTTCTGGTTGAACGGCCTGAGACCGTCGACGACGTCGCGCCAGTCGATGCCGGCCTTCTGGTTTTCCCGGATCAGGTCGCGGAACCAGCCGACGAGATAGGAGAGCTGGGTGCCGAGCGGAATGTCGGCGACGTCGAGCTTGATCGGATTGCCCTTGCGGTGCGGCGAAGGCAGCAGGCCGCGCCGCGACACCGCAATAATCTCGCCGCGATGGCCGCGTTGCTCGAGCGACAGGAAGGCATCGACCATGCTCAACCCCGTGCCCAGCACCAGGACCCGGGCTTCCCCGTCGAGCCCGGTGTCGGCCTCCGATCCCATCCTGATCGCATGGCCGTTGCCGGCACCTGGCTCCTCGTCATGTCCGGTCGCCAGCACGGCAAGGTGGGCGACGACGCTGGTGCCGTTGGCCAGCGCCACCTCGACCCCGGACCCGGTCGGCGAGATCGACAGGCTCTCCTCGCGGATCAGGCGAAGACGCCCCGTCTCGCGCGCCTCGAGCTCGTCCAGCAGTTCCTTCAGATAGCGGGCGTAGACGCTGCGCGGTGCGTAGACCGGCGCCTGCTCTGGCGTTGCCAGGCCGCGCTCAAGAAGCCAGCGCCAGAAATCGCCGGGGTCGTCGGCATAGGCGCTCATGCCGGCCGCGCTGACATTCAGCACATGCGCCGACAGCAGCGTGGAATAGGCGATGCCTTGGCCGAAATGCGGACGCTTTTCGATCAGCGTGACACGAAGATCGGGATTGGGCGACTTCAACAGATGCGCGGCAAGCACGACGCCGCTGGCGCCACCGCCGACGATAATAATCGAATTCGGGAGGGTCGAATTGGCACGGCCGGTCATGCGCGCACCAAGTACCTGAGGAGCCGTCGGTTCCGGCTCAGGCCTGGATTTTCAACGCAGCCGAAAGCTCGTCGTCGCCGGCGATATCGCGCATCTCGGCGAGGCTGCGCTGATCCAGCACCTCGGCGATCGCTTGCCGGACCTCCAGCATCAGATGTCGGACTTGGCATGTCGCCTCGTTGCAGTCTTCACAGCGCTGATACCGGGTGCGGCTGGCGCAGGGAATTGGGGCAAGCGGCCCGTCGAGCACGCGCACGACGTGGCCGATCTTGATTTCATCCGCCGGCCGCGCCAGGCGGTAACCGCCCTCCTTGCCCTTGCGGCTCTGGACAAAACCGGCATTGCGCAGTTCGCCGAGGATGGCGTCGAGAAATTTCTTCGGGATGTTGTTTCCGGCGGCGATATCGCCGACGAAGGCGAGCTGACCAACCGGCAGCCGCGCCAGATGGACGAGCGCCTTGAGGCCGTACTTGCCCTTTTTTGTGAGCATAGACCGAACGTTTCTCTGTCATGCGATGGCGAAGGGCCACCGGTTGCGAAACGCCTGGCGTGCGTCCCCACCGCGTCCGCGTCCAGGCTTTCAAGACACATAAATTCTAGTGACATGATATACAAGACGGGCACCATTGATTTTGCTTGATTTTCAAGCCGCTGCGACGACTTGCCGGACGTTCTTTCCTCCTGAAGCCGCGAGGCACGCCAATGGCGACAGCCGGCGCTCGGCACTCATGCGGGTGATCGCCGCGATATGGACATCGCTCATCGTTCTCCAATTCCTGTAATGTCGATAAGACTACTATACTTAGCCGCGATACAGGAACCGGTTTTCAAATCGTCGGCCATTCGCAGCATTCATTTGCCGAAGCTGCGCGCAAAACAGGAAATGCGTGTTTGCGGCGGGCCGCGCATTCGCCGGTCGACCGAAACGCCGCCAGGGCCGTTCGAGTGTCAGGGGAGCGAACGGTTCGCCCACACCAGCCCGCCCAGGCCAACCAGCGCGGTGACGATGCCGATATAGAGCCATTGCGACTGGCCGGTCATGAAGCTGCCGCCGACGAGGCCGATGCCCTGCAGCGACCACAGCACACCGATGGCGAGCACAATCAGCGCCAGCAGATTTTTGATCAATCTCATCGTCGGAATTCCTTTCCCAAGTCGATCGCCAAGTCCGCTATGACCGCGATGGCAAGGCGAAAGGAAGCGACCCGATCGCTGTCACATCTACTTGCATAATAAAGCCGGGTCTTGCCGGAAACGCCCCGGTGCTGGTGCGAAGACCGCCAGACATACATCGGCGCAATCCCGACATTCCATGACAGACTGTTTCGCGCCGACTCCAAACGTGTACTATTGTCATGGAACCGCCAGACGACTGCCGCATTTGGTGCCACATTCCATCCGTAACGGCCGGGTCTGTCAAACGGAGTCCCTTGCCGCAGATGAAGAAACCCAACCGGACCGCGCTTGTCGCGGCGGCGATAGCGGCTGGCCTGATGGTCGGCGCATCCACCTCCCCTGCCGCCGCACAATGCGGCCGCGCCTCCTGGTACGCGCTGACCTCAAAGACCGCTTCCGGCGAGCGGATGAACCCGTCGGCGCTGACCGCCGCGCACCGCACCTTGCCGTTTGGCACCAGGCTGAAGGTCACCAACCGCAAAAACGGCCGCAGCGTCGTCGTGCGCATCAACGACCGCGGCCCGTTTATCAAGGGTCGCGTGATCGACCTGTCGAAGGGCGCCGCGGGGCGGCTCGGCTTCATCAGCTCAGGCCATGCTGCTGTGTGCACCGACCGCGTGTGAATGGCCGCGCCGCTTTGCGGCCAGGCGGATGAGGGGCAGCGCAAACCTGAAGCAATTGCCCTTGCTCTCTCCGGCACCTTTCGCAGCTGCACAATAAGCCGGCTGCCGCCGTTCAAAACCGATTTTCAACGCCTTAGACAAAAGTATAAGCATAAATCAATTCAATTGACGTATTGCATCGCAGCAGTTTGTTGTTAACCTTTGCGCGAGAGATTCAAGGCTCGGCACTGCTGTCGTCCCTTCGGTCGCAGCAGCGGAGTTCTCAATGTTCTACCAGCTCTACGAATTGAACCACGCCGCCGTGCAGCCGGCCCGCGTCTATGCCGATGCGGTGCGGATGTTCTACACCAATCCGCTCAATCCGTTTGCGCACACGTCCTGGGGCCGCTCGGTCGCGGCGACGGCCGAATTGTTCGAGCGCACGACGCGCCGCTACAGCAAGCCGCAGTTCGGCCTGACCAGGACCGTCGTCGACTGGAAAAGCGTCGCTGTCACCGAAAAGACGGTGTGGTCGCGGCCGTTCTGCAATCTGCTCCGTTTCGAGCGGGCGGTTCCCGCCGGCCGCCGGCCTGATCCGAAGCTGCTGATCGTGGCGCCGATGTCCGGCCACTACGCGACGCTGCTGCGCGGCACGGTCGAGGCGATGCTGCCGCATGCCGACGTTCACATCACCGATTGGGTCGACGCCCGCATGGTGCCGATCAGCGAGGGCAGCTTCGACCTCGACGACTATATCGACTACATCGTCGACATGCTGCATGCGCTGGGCCCCGACACCCATGTCATGGCGGTGTGCCAGCCGTCGGTCCCGGTGCTGGCGGCGGTGGCGCTGATGGAAACGCGGGGCGACCCGTTCGTTCCCTCGACGATGACGCTGATGGGCGGGCCGATCGACACCCGCCGCAATCCGACTGCGGTCAACCTTCTGGCCGAGGAAAAGGGCACCGACTGGTTCCGCGACAACGTCACCATGCAGGCGCCATGGCCGGTGCCGGGCTTCGGCCGCGAGGTCTATCCCGGCTTCCTGCAGCTTTCGGGTTTCATGAGCATGAATCTCGACCGCCACATCATCGCCCACAAGGACTTCTTCATGCACCTGGTGAAGCATGACGGCGACAGTGCCGAGAAGCACCGCGACTTCTACGACGAATATATGGCGGTGATGGATCTGACAGCGGAGTTCTACCTGCAGACGGTCGACACCGTGTTCGTACGCCATGCTCTGCCCAAGGGCGATATGATGCATCGCGGCGTCGCCATCGATCCCGCCGATATCCGCAATGTTGCGCTGTTCACGGTCGAGGGCGAGAACGACGACATTTCCGGCCTCGGCCAGACCCAGGCCGCGCACGACCTCTGCATCAACATCCCCGCGGACAGGCACGCCCACTACATGCAGCCGGCGGTCGGCCATTACGGCGTCTTCAACGGCTCGCGCTTCCGCTCCGAAATCGTGCCGCGCATCGTCGACTTCATCACCAGCTATGGCCGCCAGACCCGCGTTGCGGTGAGGCCGAAGCTGGTTCGCACCGCCAAAAAGTAAAGATGTCCCGGATGGCAGCCGCCGTTCAAGTCGACCTGTTGCACAATAGCCGCGCTTTCGGCGGCGCGGGTAACCATATCGCAAAACTGGCCGTTGGTATAATTGACAGGGACTGTAGATCGCCCTTAACGTTTCATTAACAACAAGGGACGAGGGGGACAATGATTTCCTCACCAATGGCGAGAGGGCTGCGCGTGTGCGCCCTGTTAGGGCTGGCACTTGCGACAGGCTGGTCTACGGCGGCTTCGGCGGCCGGGCCAATGACAACCGGCGGCCCGACATCGCAGCCGATCGGCCATTACGATTTCTGCAAGACCAGTCCGGCCGAATGCTTGATCCACCCGGGCAATCTCGCCCCCGCCACCATGACAGGCGCGCTCTGGCGCAAGATTCTCAGCGTCAACGCCAAGGTCAACAACGCCGTCAAGCCGATAAGCGACATCGATATTTACGGCAAGGACGAGGTCTGGGCCTACCCAGTCAGGGGCGTTGGCGACTGTGAGGACTATGTCCTGGAAAAGCGCCGCGAATTGAACCGCTTGGGCGTGTCCTATGCCAATCTTCTGATGACCGTCGTGCGCAAGCCGGACGGCGAGGGCCATGCCGTGCTGACCGTGCGCACAAGCAAGGGCGACTACGTCCTCGACAATCTCGACGGAAAGGTCCGCTCATGGGACCGGACCGGCTACCGCTTCCTCAAGCGGCAGGCGATCGACAATACCGGTCGCTGGGTGTCGATCCGTGATGGCCAGCCGGTTCTGGTCGGCGCGGTTCAGTAAGGTTTTTGCAAGCCACCACCGTTCGCGATCAGCCTCTTTCTGCCCGTTTACGGGGAGAAATGCCCGGCAGGGCAATGAGGGGCGGCGCCAACATCGACAATTGATCGCCTCCACACGAGTCGGGCAAACCCTACGTCCGCCCCAGCGCGGCGCGGATCGATGCGGTGATGCGGCGAAGCTCCGCCTCGTCTAGCTTTTCGATGTTTTCGGCCAGGACATTGGCAAGCTCGGTGGCGGCGGGGCTGAGGCCCGACGTGTCGAGTTTTACCCGCGGGTGCGAGGTCTCGGCCAGCCGCGCCAGTTCTTCGGCATCGTCCCAGATGACATTGAAATAGCCGATGATCTTCTGGATCAGCGTCCAGGTCGGCGCGCCGCGGCGGCCGTGCTCCAGCGCCGACAGATAGGCGGCGCTGACGCCGATCGCCCTGGCCATGTCCTTTTGGCTGACGCCGCGTTCGCTCCGCAGGGCGCGAAGCTTTTCGCCGAACGGGGTCACAAGTCCATCCTCGTCGGGTGCACCCTCATGCGCGCATCCGCATCAGCGCGTGCGCCGCAGGCGGATATAGAGCGCGCCCGAGCCGCCATGCTTGCGGGCGGCGTGGTCGTGGCTGGAGACCAGCGGCCTGAATGCGGGCGTCGACAGCCAGGCCGGCACGGCGCGCCGCAAGATGCCGTCGCCGCCGGACGAGGAGCCCTTGCCGGTGATCACCAGCACATAGCGGATGCCGCCGGCATGCGCCCGGTGCAGGAAGGAGAACAAAAGCGAATAGGCTTCGTCCTGGCTCAGGCCGTGCAGATCGACGCGGCCTTCGATCGGCAGCCGGCCCTTCGACAGTTTTTCCAGCGTCGGCTCGTCGAGCGCATGCGAAACATTCTGCGTCCTGGCTTTCGTGGCCGCAGCAGGAGCCATCGCCTGGTCACGCAGCATTGGCTTGGTGTCATCAGCGATGTCCGGGCCAATATCCGGGATGTCGACGGCGGACTTGCCCTTCAGCGGCTTGGCAGTGCGCGCTACCAGGTTCCACAGCACCCGGTCGTCCTCGCTCAGCCTGTCGATCCGCCGGGTCATCGCCCCGCTCCCGGCACAAGCCGACGCGGGATCAGCACGTAGAAATCGGCGGGGTTGCGGACAACGCCGGCGATCTCGCCGGCCGCATCTCCCGTACCAGTGAACAAATCGCCACGCGCCTGGCCGGTGATCGCCGAGCCGGTGTCCTGCGCGATCATCAGCCGCCGGAACGGCTTGTTGTCGAAAGCGGCCAGCGACGGCCCATCGATGTAGAACGGCGTGCCGAATGTATGCAGCAGACGGTCGACAGCGACGGAGCGGCCCGGCGTCAGCGGCACCTTTGCGGCAGCGATCGGCCCGAGTTCCGGGTCGTCGGCCGCCGCCGCCTCGCTGGCGGAAATCTCGCGGAAAAAAATATAGGAGCGGTTGCGCCACAGGATCTCGTCGATGCGTTGCGGATGCGCCTTGAACCAGGCGCGGACCGACTGCATGGTCACCGCTTCCAGCGGGATTTCGCCTAGCTCACTCAGGATCTTGCCCGGTCCGGTAAAGCGCTGGCCGGATTTGGCGGCATAGGTGACGCGGCAAAGCCGGCCGTCGGTCATGGTGAGCCGCGCAGAACCCTGTACGTGGATGAAGAAGGCATCGACCTTGTCGGCGAGCCAGGCGATTTCCAAACCCTTGTCCGCCAAATCCTTGCCAGCGAGCGCGCCGCGCTCGATCTCGCCGCGGTCGAAATACTCGACCGGTCCGTCCGGCGTGGCGCGGCCGAAGGCGAGATAGGGATCCATGCCGACGGACCGGTTGCCGTCGTCGATGTCGACGAGATCGGCCGGACGCGACAGCAGCGGCACCGTAAATCGTTCGGTTCGCACCGGCGAAGCGTCGACCACCGGTTCATAGAAGCCGGTGACGAGGCCGGCGCCGCCGCTTTCCGCCGCTATGTGCGCCGGGATGAAATGCCGCTCGAAGAAGGCGCGGGCTTCGCGCCGGTCGGTTGGCGACACGGTGCGGGCTGCAGCATAGGCCTCGGTGAAGGCATTGAAGTCGACACCGAGCCCGCCGGAGCGATAGGGTTTCGCCAGGATGTGAAAAGCCGAACGCCGGAAAGCGGCGAACGCAGCCAGATGGTCGTCCTCGTCCCAGCCGGGCAGATCGTCAAACGACTTTTCGCGGAACGCCTGAGAAAGCGACACGAGAGACCCCGCCGTGGTCCGGGCTCAGTCTTCTTCTTCGGTGGCGACGAGCTTCCAGTTCGGGTCGCGCGAGCGCGTATCGCGGGCGAAGGTCCAGACGTCCTTGACCTCGGCGACGGTTTCGGGATCGCCGTCGATGACGGCGCCGGCCTTGTCGCGCGTTGCCGAAATCAGTTCGCTGACGATGCGCAGCGTGATATGCGCCTCGCTGCCCTTCATCTCGGCGGAAACGATGTCGGCCTTGTCGATGCCGACGAAGGAGGACTGGATCTTTTCCGACTTCGCCTCGCGGTCGCCGATCGCCGCGACAAAGCCGTCATAGACCTCGCGCGACAGCAGGTTCTTCAGCGTCTTGCGATCGCCATCGGCATAGGCCATGACGATCATCTCATAGGCCATCTTGGCGCCGTCGACGAAGGTCTTGGGGTCGAATGCCGGATCATTGTCCTTGATCGCGCGCAGGCCCTTGTTGAGATCGGTGTCAGGCTTGGCGAAGGCGTCGATCGCCGCATAGGCGTCGATTGCCGGCTCTCCCGGCGCTCGCTTGCGCGGCAGCGAGACCACATTCTCGGGTTTTTGGGCGTCGTCGCGGGTGCGGCCCGCCGTATAGGGATCGAACGGCGGGCGCTCGCTGCCGGTGCGGCGGCCGAGCACATTGCGCAGCTGGAAAAAGATCACAACCGCCGCAACCAGAAAGAAAATCGTGCCGAAGTCGAAGAATCCCATATCTTCCGCCAATCAATCCCTACTCCGGCCGGACCGCCCGGCCAGGCAATGGCTGCGGTCGCATAGCGTTCAACATCCAAAGCATATAGAACGCAAGCTGCAATCATTCAAATTAAAGGCAGCCATACCTATCTAAAAGGTTCAGTGCCAGCGGCGATTGCCCGCCTGCCGGCAAAACATCGAAACGATCGGTCAAGATTTGCGCATTTCGCTGCTTCCCCTGTTCATCCTCGCGCTTCCGCTGCTGGAGATCGCCGGTTTCGTCGTTGTCGGCCGCCAGGTCGGCGCCCTGGCGACGGTCGGCCTGGTGCTGGCTTCGAGCATCGCCGGCGCGCTGTTGTTGCGATACCAGGGGTTCGGCGTCATGTCCCGGGTCCGTGCCGAAATGGACGCCGGACGTGATCCAAGCCGTCAGCTCGCGCATGGCGCCATGATCGTGCTGGCGGCGATCCTGCTCATCATTCCCGGCTTCATCACTGACATTTTAGGCATTCTGCTGCTGCTGCCGCCGGTCCGCGACCTCGCCTGGCGCCGGCTGAAAGGCCGCATCGTGATGGCCACCAGTTTCGGCACCGGCGGATTCCGGGCCCGGCAACGCGACAAGACCATCGACCTCGACGACAGCGACTATTCGCGCGGCGACGAGCACGGCCCCGATCCCAATTCCCCCTGGCGCCGCCTCAAAGACGAGTAGATCGCCTCGAGGACGAGTAGCCCGGCGCGGCTCTCCCTTCTCCCCTTGTGGGAGAAGGGAGAGCCGCGCAAACCTTGTCTTGTCATGCCGGCCATGGTAGCGAACGCCCGATTTCAATCCGGTCAGCAACGCTGCCGAGGCAAAAGGACAAAGGCTTATGGCCAGCAAAGACGACGCGCCGACCGGCGCGGCCAGTGGCAACGGCGACGCGACGCAGCCTTCGCTCAACGTACTTGCCCAATATGTGAAGGACCTTTCCTTCGAAAGCCCCGGCGCGCCGAACTCGCTGCGCGGCCGCGACAAGGCTCCCGGCATCGCCATCAACGTCAATGTCAACGCCAACCCGCTTTCGGACAAGCAGTTCGACGTCAATCTGACGCTGAACGCCAAGGCGTCCTTCGACAAGGAAGTGCTGTTCAACGTCGAGCTGGTCTATGGCGGCGTGTTCGCCATCAGCGGCTTCCCGCAGGAGCACATGCTGCCGCTGCTGTTCATCGAATGCCCGCGGCTGCTGTTCCCGTTCGCCAGGCAGATCATCGCCGAGGCGACGCGCAATGGCGGCTTCCCGCCGCTGATGCTCGATCCGATCGATTTTGCGCAGATGTTCCAGCAAAAGCTGGCCGAGGACCAGGCCGCCAGCAAGGTCAAGGTGAGCTGAGGCGAGTGCTCGCTGACGTCTGAAAAACCCGGCCTCGCGCCGGGTTTTTTGTTGAGAAGTCGGCGGGCAGCGCCCCCCTCTGGCCTGCCCTCTTTGCCAAAAACTCGGCATCTCCCCTTCAAGGGGGGAGATTGGCAGCCCCAGCGTCTCACTCATTCCTGCGACCATGCCGATTGGCGACGGCCGATGTGAAGTCCGATCTCCCCCCTTGAGGGGGAGATGTCCGGCAGGACAGAGGGGGGCCGACGGGGCGCTCCGCCAAAATCGCTATGCCGCAGAACTCGCTTCCCGGGCGACGCGCAGCCAGAGCGCCTTTTCGCCTAATGTGCCGACCATGCTAGCGTGCGCGGCGCGCTCTGCTTCGGTCAGGCGAGACGGCAGCGCTATCGGCCGCGCGCCGATGCTGATGTCGATGTCGTCGACGTTTCTCCTGCCGCCGGCCGGCGCCGTGGCACTGTCGAGGATGAGCGCCGCCTGCTTGCCGCCGATGAGCTCGATATAGACCTCGGCCAGCAATTCCGAATCGAGCAACGCGCCGTGCTTGGTGCGGCGGGCATTGTCGATGCCGTAGCGCCGGCACAGCGCGTCCAGCGAATTGGGCCCCATCGGATGCTTGCGGCGCGCCAGCGCCAGCGTGTCGACGACAAGTCCGGGGTCGACGACCGGATGGCCAAGCCGGCCGAATTCGACATTGAGGAAAGCGATGTCGAAAGTGGCATTGTGGGCGACCAGCTTGGCGCCGTCGATGAAGGCAAGGAACTCCTCGGCGATATCGCTGAAGATCGGCTTGCCCATCAGGTCGGCGGCGCTGATGCCATGAACGGCCTGCGCCTCGGCATGGATCGGTCGTCCCTGCGGATTGATGTAGTGGTGGAACGTGCGGCCGGTCGGGAAGCGATTGACCAGCTCGATGCAGCCAAGCTCGATGACGCGGTCGTCGCGGAAATCGAGGCCGGTGGTTTCCGTATCGAAGATGATCTCGCGCATCGAATCAGTCCGTTGGGTCCGGCGTTGGTCCAGCCGAATCATGATGGGAACAAATTGGCAACATATTAGGCCGGGCGCAAGCGCGTTAAGCAGGCTTGCCGGGCTTATCCCCGACCAGTTTCGCGACGATCGTATTGACCGCCGCGCGCGCCGCATCAAAACCCTGTCCGGTGTCGATGATGAAATCGGCCGCTTCACGCTTTTCGGCGTCGGGAACCTGCCTGGCCAGGATCGACGCCAGTTTCTCCTCGCTCATGCCCGGCCGCGCCAGCACGCGGGCGCGCTGGATGTCGGGCGACGCGGTGACGACCACGACCTTGTCGACGCGGTCGCGGCCGCCGGTTTCGAACAGCAGCGGGATGTCGAGAACGACAAGCGGCGCGCCGGCGGCCCGGTGTCTGGCCAGGAAGGCGTCGGCGTCGGCGCGGACCAGCGGGTGGATGATCGCTTCCAGCCGTTTCAGTGCGGCTGCATCGCCGAGCACCCGCTCGGCCAGCCTGATACGATCGACCGAGCCGGATTTTGCCGTTCCGGGAAACGCCGCCTCGACCAGCGGAGCCGCCTTGCCGGCGTAGAGGCGATGCACCGCCTCGTCCGAATCGTGGACGGGCACGCCGGCCTCGGCAAACATCTTGGCCGTCGTCGACTTGCCCATGCCGATCGATCCGGTGAGGCCGAGCACGATCATGCTTTTTTACTCCCTGGCACCGAGATCGGCGACGATCATCTGCCGCAATTCGGCAGTGACCTCGGGCCTGATGCCGAACCAGCGATCGAAACCGGGCACCGCCTGGTGCAGCAGCATGCCGAGCCCGTCGACGGTTTTCAGGCCGCGCGCTTTGGCGGCGGCCAGCAACGGCGTTTCCAGCGGCACATAGACAATGTCGGTGACGATGGCATGGTCCGGCAGCCTGACCGGATCGGCGGACAGGCCTTCATTGCCGTGCATGCCGAGCGCTGACGTGTTGACCAGCAGGCCGGCATCGGCAAGCAGCTCGCCGGTCGCCGCCGTGCCATGGGCCGAGATCCCGGCGCCGAAGCGGTGGCGCAGCTCCACGGCTCGGGCGAGCGTCCGGTTGACGATGCGGATGTCACTGATGCCGCGCTGTTTGAGCGCATGGATGACCGCACGGGCGGCGCCGCCGGCGCCGAGCACCACCGCCGGGCCGTTTGTGGCCCAGCCCGGCGCATGCTCGTCGAGATTGGCGGCAAAGCCATGGGCGTCGGTGTTGCCGCCGCACAGTTTTCCGCCCTCGAGCCACAGCGTGTTGACGGCGCCGATCTGTTCGGCCGCAGCGTCGCGGCACGCCGCCAGCGCGAAGGCAGCCTCCTTGTGCGGGATGGTGACGTTGCCGCCACGATAGCCATTCGCCTCGAGCCTTTCGACGAATTCGGCAAAAGCCTCCGGCGCAACGTCGATCGCCCGGTAGCTGCCGTCGATAGCGTATTTCGCCAGCCAGTAGGCGTGGATCTTCGGCGACCGCGAATGCGCGACCGGGTGACCGGTGACGAAGGCCTTTTTCGCGGCCTCAGCCATCGATGGCTCCGAACTCGCGCAGCTTGGCCAGGACGGGCAGAAGCGGCAGGCCGACAATGGTGAAATAGTCGCCCTCTACTCTTTCGAACAGCTGGATGCCCTCGCCTTCGATCTGGTAGGCGCCGACGCTGGACAGCGCCTTGGCGCCGACGCGCGCCAGATGGCGGCCGATGAAGGCCGGATCGAGCTTTCGCATGGTCAGGCTGGCGACGCCGACATGCCGCCACAGAACTGCGCCGTTGCGCGCCAGCACCACGGCGCTGTTGAGTTGATGGGTCTTGCCCGACAGCGCCAGGAGATGGCGGCGCGCGGCTTCCATGTCGGCCGGCTTATGAAACACTTCGTCGCCGAGCGACAGCGTCTGGTCGCAGCCGAGCACCAGGGCGCCGGGCTTTCGTTCGCTGACCTCGGTGGCCTTGGCCTCGGCCAGCACCAGGGCAACGTCTTCGGGCGAGATACCGCTGCCCTGCAAGGGTGCTTCGAGGGCGCGCTCGTCGACTTCCGCCGGAACCGCCTCGACCGGCACGCCGGCATGGACAAGCAACGCCTTGCGGAACGGGCTGCCCGAGGCAAGGATGATTTTTTCGGTCATGATGTACGCGCCTAAGGTTGGTTGAGATTCCGATCCGGAGACGGACGCGCAGACAGTCGCTGGATCGCTGCGCTTCTCAGTAACGGCATGGATCCTAGGGTCTCCGCTACGTCACTTCGCTCCTGCTCCGCCCTAGGATGACGAAGGCATAGTGGTGTAAGGCCAATCGCAGATGTCCGAGATTGGCAGTTGCGTCGCGCATACCGGGTGGCGGCTGATGCCAAATCGCAAACCTTCGAGATTGGCTGAAACGCTCCTCACTTCGTCATCCTAGGGCGAAGCAAGGAGCGAAGCGACGCGGCGCAGACCCTAGGATCCATGCCGTGACCTTCGAGCCTTGCAGCGCTGAACGGCTAGACAAAACCTCACCATTTCCTGACTTCTCAGTTATCTTGTCTTTCCCCGCAGGGCAACGATCGCCGCCGCCGTCTCCTCGATCGAGCGGCGGCTGACGTCGATCATCGGCCAGCCATGCCGCGTGCAGATCTGGCGGGCGTAGGCGAGTTCCTCGCTGATAGCCGCGCGGTCGACATAGTCGGTCGGCTCGTAGGCACTGGTGTTGCCGAGGATGCGGTTCTGGCGCACCTGCGAGATGCGCTCGGCGGTGGCGATCAGCCCGACGATCAGCGGCTTCGTGGCGTTGACCAGGCTTTCCGGCACCGGCACGCCGATCACGATCGGGATGTTGGCGGTCTTGATGCCGCGATTGGCGAGATAGATGCTGGTCGGCGTCTTCGAGGTGCGCGAAATGCCGACCAGCACAATGTCGGCATCATCCATATTGGCAGGCAGCTGGCCGTCATCATGCTCCATGGTGAAGTTGAGCGCGTCGATGCGGCGGAAATATTCGGCGTCCAGCACATGCTGGGCGCCGACGCGGCGGCCGGCCGGCGTGCCGAGATAGGACTGGAACACGGTCAGCACCGGTTCCAGCACGGAGACGCAAGGCAGGCCCATGGCGGCGCAGCGCTCGTCGATGCCGCGGGCGAGCTTCTGGTCGACGACCGTGTAAAGGATGATGCCCGGCTCCTCCTCGATGTCCTCGAACACTTTCGTCACCTGCTTTTCGGTGCGGATCAGCGGGTAGATATGCTCGATGGCGCGCGCGTCCTTGTATTGCGCCGAAGCCGCGCGCCCGGCCGCCAGCAGCGTTTCACCGGTGGCATCGGAAATCAGGTGAAGGTGAAAGAAGCTCTGGGGTTTGTTCACAGGGTTACGTTCCAAGCTGTGGGCCGATGTGGATAAGGTCGGTCGGAAAGATCGGCCGGTTCGGGGCGACTGTATCAGATGCCGGTTTGTCCACAATTCGATGCGCTATTCGCTTCGTCGGGCGGCTGGGGACAAGTCCGG
Organism: Mesorhizobium sp. WSM4810; assembly: GCF_055811235.1. NCBI lineage: Bacteria > Pseudomonadati > Pseudomonadota > Alphaproteobacteria > Hyphomicrobiales > Phyllobacteriaceae > Mesorhizobium > Mesorhizobium sp. WSM4810. Next base: position 175,223 of record NZ_JBVVQV010000006.1, read on the forward strand.
GGACGGGCTTTTTCGACTCGGCCTCATCCACAGGGCCATTTTCTCCAGGCGGGCGGTAACGCATTGTTCCCAGTCGGGAATTTCCAACTGTCCCCAAACTCCTCCTATCCGGCAGAAGAAGCGCGCGACAATATGCTGGCTGGCCTTTTCCGGGGCAAGGCGGGACAGGAGACAACCACCGATACCAACAGACTCTTAGAATCATAAGATTCCTAGAAATAGAATATTTAATTATAGAGAAGCCTGGAGAGGCGAGCGCTGAATGCCTGAAAACCGCATCATGCTGGACGTGTTGAGAGGCAAGGCGGTATCTCCGCCGCCGCTCTGGATGATGCGGCAGGCCGGCCGCTATCTGCCGGAATATCGCGAGACACGCAGGCGGGCCGGATCGTTCCTCGATCTTTGCTATAATCCCGATCTTGCCGTGGAAGTGACGCTGCAGCCGATCGAGCGTTTCGGCTTCGATGCATCGATCCTATTTTCCGATATCCTGGTCGTGCCGCATGCGCTGGGCCGCGACGTGCGCTTCGAAGAGGGACGCGGACCGTTGTTGACGCCGATCTCGGCGACGGAGATTGCGGCTCTCGACGGCGAAACGTTTCACGTGAATCTCGAATCGGTCTACGAGACGGTCAGGCGGCTGCGGGCAAAACTGCCTGATCAAACGACGCTGATCGGCTTCTGCGGCGCGCCGTGGACCGTGGCGACCTATATGATCGCCGGCCACGGCACCTCAGATCAGGCCCCGGCCAGGCTGTTTGCCTATCGCGAGCCGGCGGCTTTCCTGCAATTGCTGAACGTGCTCGCCGATCACTCTGCTGCCTATCTGATCCGCCAGATCGAAGCCGGCGCCGATGTGGTGCAGATTTTTGACTCGTGGTCCGGCGTGCTCGACGAAGTTTCTTTCGAGGCGTTTTGCGTCAGGCCGGTGGTGGAGATCGTCAGGCAGGTTCGGGCCGTCCATCCCGACATTCCGATCATCGGCTTTCCCAAGGGCGCCGGCGCCCACTACCGCAGCTATCGCCAAAAAACCGGCGTGACCGGGCTGGGGCTCGACTGGACCGTGCCGTTGACGACGGCGAGGGAACTGCAGCGCGACGGCGCCGTGCAGGGCAATCTCGATCCGCTGCGGCTGGTGGCGGGCGGCAAGGCGCTTTCAGACGGTGTCGACGCAATCCTGAAAGCACTGGGCGATCGACCGCTGATCTTCAATCTCGGCCATGGCATCACGCCGGAAACGCCGATCGCGCATGTCGAGGCGATGGTGAAGATGGTGCGGGCGCATCGATGACCGACATGAACAACGCCAACAGTGGTGCGGGCAGCAGCGGTGGTGCAGCGATGCGTCGAGCACCGATCGCCATCGTCATCTTCCTCGTCCTGGCGGCGCTTCTGTTCCTGTTCGGGCCGGATGATTTCTATCCCTGGGCAAAGGCGATCCATGTCATCGCCGTCATCTCCTGGATGGCGGGCATGCTCTATCTGCCGCGGCTGCTGGTTTATCATGCCGACGCGGAAAAGGGCTCCGTCCAGTCGGAGACCTTCAAGGTGATGGAGCGCCGGCTGCTGCGCGGCATCATCAATCCAGCCATGATCATCACCTGGGTGTTTGGCCTCTGGCTTGCCTGGAAAGGTTTTGGTTTTCAGGGTGGCTGGCTGCATGCCAAGATCGCCGCGGTGCTCGGCCTCTCGGCCGTTCATGGCTATCTGGCCGGCGCGGTACGCAAATTCGCCGAGGACCGCAACGAAAAGCCCGCGAAGCACTGGCGGATCGTCAATGAGATTCCCACATTGCTGATGATCGTCATCGTCGTGCTGGTCATCGTGAAGCCGTTTTGACGATTTGTGTCTGTTTCGGGCGTTGCGCTGCCCCTCACCTGCCTGCCGGCATCCTCTCCCCGTATAGTGACGGGGAGAGGGGCGCTGTGATTGATGGCTTCGCCAATATCCAGGGTTGCAGTATGTGCGCCAAGATTGCGGCCAAGCCCCTTCTCCCCGTCACTATACGGGAGAAGGTCCCGGCAGGGGGTTGAGGGGCGGTGCCGAGATTCGCAATTGATCGCTTCCAAGCGACTTGCTCTTTCAGTCGACCAACGATAAAAGACGGGTCTTCCTTCCCGTCATGCGCCGCCCCATTCATCGCTTCGGCCGCGCCCGGCATTTGTCGCATCCCGCCGATATTTTCCCCATACTTACTCACTCAGAGTCCGTCTAATGATGCAAGAAATGAAACTCACAGAGTTCAAGAACAAGAAACCGCCAGAGCTGATCGCTTATGCCGAATCGCTCGAGGTCGAGAACGCCAGTGTCATGCGCAAGCAGGAACTGATGTTCGCGATCCTGAAGCGGCTGGCGACCCAAGATATCGAGATCATCGGTGACGGGGTCGTCGAAGTGCTGCAGGACGGGTTTGGCTTCCTGCGCTCGGCCAATGCCAATTACCTGCCAGGCCCGGACGATATCTATATCTCGCCGTCGCAGATCCGCCGGTTCTCGCTGAAGACCGGCGACACGGTCGAGGGCCCGATCCGCAGCCCGAAGGAGGGCGAGCGCTATTTCGCGCTGCTCAAGGTCAACACGATCAATTTCGACGACCCGGAAAAGATCCGCCACAAGATCCATTTCGACAATCTGACGCCGCTTTACCCGACCTCGCGGCTGAAGATGGAAATGGACGTTCCGACCTCGAAGGACATCTCGGCCCGCGTCATCGACCTGGTGGCGCCGCTCGGCAAGGGCCAGCGCGCCCTGATCGTGGCGCAGCCGCGCACCGGCAAGACGGTGCTGTTGCAGAACATCGCCCATTCGATCACCACCAATCATCCCGAATGCTACCTGATCGTGCTGTTGATCGACGAGCGGCCGGAAGAAGTCACCGACATGCAGCGCTCGGTGAAGGGCGAGGTCGTCTCCTCGACCTTCGACGAGCCGGCGGTGCGCCACGTCCAGGTCGCCGAAATGGTGATCGAGAAGGCCAAGCGCCTGGTCGAGCACGGGCGCGACGTCGTCATCCTGCTGGATTCGATCACCCGCCTCGGCCGCGCCTACAACACCGTGGTGCCGTCGTCCGGCAAGGTGCTGACCGGCGGCGTCGACGCCAATGCGCTGCAGCGGCCGAAGCGCTTCTTCGGCGCCGCCCGCAACATCGAGGAAGGCGGCTCGCTGACCATCATCGCCACCGCGCTGATCGACACCGGCAGCCGCATGGACGAGGTCATCTTCGAAGAGTTCAAGGGCACCGGCAATTCGGAAATCGTGCTCGACCGCAAGGTGGCGGACAAGCGCATCTATCCGGCCATGGACATCCTCAAGTCCGGCACCCGCAAGGAAGATCTTTTGGTCGCCCGCCAGGACCTGCAAAAAATCTTCGTGCTGCGCCGCATCCTGGCGCCGATGGGCACCACCGACGCCATCGAGTTCCTCATCGACAAGCTCAAGCAGACCAAGACCAACGCGGATTTCTTCGATTCGATGAATACGTAAGGGGCTGGCGCCTCTTGCCTTCTCCCCTGCGGGAGAAGGTGGATCGGCGCAGCATCCCTCTCCTATCCGCGCCGCAACCGACGCTCGAGTTCCTCGGCGTCCGTTATTACCGGCAGGCAGAGCTGCCCCGTGCACAGCCAGGCGCCGGGCTTGCTCGTTGGCGGCAGAACGCCGCCTGGCAGGATCGGTAGGTTTGTCGCCGAGCCGACCGGCACGATCGTGTCGATCCGGCGCGGGTCGGGATTTCGATTCGCTACCGGAACAAGCGTTGGATTCTCATAACTATCCACCAACACCAGCTTCAACGGCTCGAGCACCAAGGCACAGGCGTTGACGATTCCCGCCTGGCCATAGGCCTGATGCGCCGCCCGGCCGGCTGCGTGTTCGGCGATCCTCCAGGTTTTTTCCTGCAATTCGAGATCGCCGGAAAGCGACGACAATCGAACCATGGCCTCGATGACCTGGCCGGTGGCTGAAGGAATGGCCTCGTCGGCATCGCCCCTGATACGGATCGGCACATCGCTGCTGTCCGACGCGGTCAGGTAGTAGCCGGTGTTGTTCTCATCGCTATGCCATTGGTCGAGCTGCGCGATGAATTGGCCAGCCAGTTCGGCATAAGTCGATGTGCCGGTGGCCTCGAAAAGCGAGATCGCGGCGTTGGTCATGGCGCCGTAATCGCTCGCCAGCGCCGGAAACAGCTTCTTGGCGCCAAGCATCGAATGCGGCAGGCGACCGTCTCGACCGGCGCTGGCAATGGCAGCAAAGGCCTGTTCCGCTGCCTCGATCCAGTCGATCCGTTTCAGGGCGCGCCCGGCTTCGGCGAGAGCGGCGATCACCAGGCCGTTCCAGTCGGTCAGGATTTTTCCGTCGCGCCCGGGCCTGACGCGCTGCTCCCTGGCCGCCAGCAGTTTTTCTCTGAGCGGAACGAGCCGGTCGCGATCGGCAACGCTTTGTTTTTGCTGGGCCGCAGTCTGGTGGATGATCGGCTTGCCCTCCCAGCCATGCGGGCCGGAAAGCGTGAAGTATCGGAAAAACAAGGCTGATTCGTCGCCGAGAGCGGTTTCGATCTCATCCTTGCTCCAGGTGTAGAACAACCCCTCCTCGCCCTCGCTGTCGGCGTCCAAGCTGGCAGCGAATGCGCTGCCTTCGACGCGCATCTCGCGCAACAGCCAGTCGACCGTGTCTTCGATTCGTATCCGGCACAATTCATTGCCGGTTGCCGCATAAGCCCAGTTGCACAGCCGGATGAGCTGTGCGTTGTCGTAGAGCATCTTTTCGAAATGCGGCACCAGCCATTCGGCATCGGTCGAATAGCGGCTGAGGCCGCCGCCGACATGGTCATAGATGCCGCCTGCCAGCATCTTTTCGAGGCTGAGCAGGACAGCGTCGCGATGGGCTGTGGCGCCGTCGCGCAGCCAGGACAGCCACAGCGTCTGCATGAACGGCGCATTGGGGAATTTGGGCGCGCCGCGCAGGCCGCCCAGATCCCTGTCGATCATGCCGTCGATGCCGTTGGCGAGCGTCGCGAGCGTGTCACGGTCGAGCACCGCCTTGGCATGGCTGCCGGCCAGCCGCGCCTCGACATGCGTGGTCAGGCCGGCAGCGCTTTGGTTAACGCTTTCTTTCTTCTCCCGCCACGCCTTGTCGACCGCCTCCAGCACCTGTACGAAGCCTGGGCGGCCGTAACGGGCTTCGCGCGGAAAATAGGTGCCGCCCCAGAAAGGTTTTCCGTCCGGTGTCAAAAACATTGTCAGCGGCCATCCGCCCTGCTCGCCCATCGCCGACAATGCCGCCATATAGATCTGGTCGATGTCCGGCCGCTCTTCGCGATCGACCTTGATATTGACGAACAGACGGTTCATGACGGCGGCGACGTCGGCGTTCTCAAAACTCTCGTGCGCCATGACATGGCACCAGTGGCAGGCGGCGTAGCCGACCGAGAGCAGGATCGGCCGCTCAAGCGCCCTTGCTTCGGCGAGCGATGCCGGCGACCACGCCCGCCAATGCACGGGGTTGTCGCTGTGCTGCTGCAGATAGGGGCTGGCCTCTTCGGCAAGCAGGTTTTTCGCGGGCAACGTCACTGTTGATAACTCGGCAATCTGTTGGTGAACAAGCGAAGCTAGGGCGGTTGTGCTGGGTCGGCAAATGATTTCAGGTAATTCCATTGTTGCCCTGTCGAGCGGCCGCCTGCCCGCCGGGGTTGCCGTGATCCGCATTTCCGGCCCGCAAAGTCGATTCGTCGTAGAAACGATTGCTGGCCCCAAGGTCAAGAACCGTGTTGCCGCCTATTGCCAGTTCAGGGCGCCGGACGGATCGGTGCTCGACAGCGGGCTGGTCGTTTTCTTTGCCGGCCCAAACAGTTTTACCGGCGAAGATGTCGCCGAATTCCACGTCCATGGCGGGCGGGCCGTGGTGGCGAAGATGCTGGAGGTGATCGCCGGCTTCGACGGCGTCAGACATGCCGAGCCGGGCGAGTTCACCCGCCGCGCCTTTCTCAATGGCAAGGTCGATTTGGTCGAGACCGAGGCGCTGGCCGATCTCGTCAATGCCGAGACTGAGGCGCAGCGGCGTTTTGCCGTGCAGAATGCCGAAGGCGTGCAGAGCGAGCTCTACCTCGCCTGGCGCCGTCGGCTGATTCATGCGCGGGCGATGATCGAGGCAGAAATTGATTTTGCCGACGAAGACGATGTGCCCGGTTCCGTTGCAGAGACGGTCTGGTCCGACGTCCGCGCGATGATCGGCGAGATCGAGCGTCATGTCCAAGGCTTCCGGGCCGCCGAAATCATCCGTGACGGCTTTGAGGTCGTCATTCTTGGTGCGCCGAATGCCGGCAAATCGAGCCTGTTCAACGCTCTGGCCCGGCGCGAGGCGGCAATCGTCACCGAAGAGCCCGGCACCACCCGCGATCTGCTCGAAGTGGTGCTGGATCTGGAGGGGATGCGGGTAAGAGTGACGGATACCGCCGGCTTGCGTGAAACGCCCGGCAGGATTGAGGCGATCGGTATCGAAAGGGCGAGGAGCAAGGCCGGCACTGCCGATCTGTTGCTGGTGCTCGAGGATATGGCGGAGCCGGTGGCGATCGGCGCAATACCACCTGATGTCCCGGCCTTGAGGATCGGGACGAAGGCCGATTTGCTGCGGGATGAATCGCTTGTGGCGCGCTACGACACGGTTATCTCGACCAAGGACGGCACCGGGCTGGCGGAATTGCTGGCCGAGATCGGCCGTCGCGCCGCAGCGCAGGTCGGCCAGGCCGGCGATATCCTGCCGTCGCGGCTGCGGCACGTCGAACTGCTCAACGAGACGAAGTGCTTCTTGCTGGCGGCAGCGGCAGAGGATGGGCGCGGGCAGGAATTGCGGGCAGAGGAATTGCGGCTGGCGGCGGATCGGCTTGGCCGCATTGTTGGAGCGGTCGATGTCGAGGACATGCTGGACGTCATCTTTGCGCAGTTCTGCATCGGAAAATGACTCACGTGAAACATTGCAGGCTGGCCGGCTTTGGATGATTCACGTGAAACGTCGGCCAAGAACACGGTCGGCACTGTTTCACGTGAAACGATCCACCAGGGCAATCGCCTCATTCTACGCTCCGGGCCGACGTACGGCTCTCCTTCTCCCCTTGTGGGAGAAAGTGGCCTCGCGAAGCGAGGTCGGATGAGGGGTGCTCCAGCTTGGCACCGACGGCACTCCGTCCAGCACCCCTCTTCCGTCTCGGCGCTGCGCGCCAATCCACCTTCTCCCACAAGGGGAGAGAAAGAAGAAGGCGCCTGCTGTTCTTGACAGCGCGCGCCTCCCGGCACATGTGTCGGTCAACCTGAATCTGGAACACTAAAAATGACCGATCACTATGATGTGGTTGTGGTGGGCGGCGGCCATGCTGGTTGCGAGGCGGCCAGTGCTGCCGCGCGCGCTGGCGCGAAGACTGCCCTGGTGACGCTGCGCTTCGAGACGATCGGCGTCATGTCGTGCAATCCGGCGATCGGCGGGCTCGGCAAGGGCCATCTGGTTCGCGAGATCGATGCCATGGACGGGCTGATGGGGCGCGTCGCCGATGCGGCCGGCATCCAGTTCCGTCTGCTCAACCGCCGCAAGGGCCCGGCAGTTCGCGGGCCGCGGACGCAAGCCGACAGAAAACTCTATCGGCTCGCCATGCAAGCGGCGATACGCGAACAGGCCGGCCTCGACGTGGTCGAGGGCGAGGTCCTGGATTTCGAAATCGCCAATGAGCGCCTGGCGGCGGTGCTGCTGGCGGATGGCCGCCGGTTTGGCTGCGGCGCCGTGGTGCTGACCACCGGCACTTTCCTGCGCGGGCTGATCCATATCGGCGAGAAGAAGATCGTTGCCGGCCGCATGAACGAGCAGGCCAGCCTCGGCCTGTCGGCGACGATGAGCCGCGCCGGCTTCAAGCTCGGACGGCTGAAGACCGGCACGCCGCCGCGGTTGGACGGACGAACGATCGATTGGGCGTCGCTGGAGAGCCAGGCGGCGGATGACGACCCGGTGCCGTTCTCGCTGATGACCGACCGCATCGACAATCCACAGATCCATTGCGGCATCACGCGCACGACGGCGGCTACACATGAGCTGATCCGCGCCAATCTGGGCCGTTCGGCGATGTATTCCGGCTCGATCGAAGGGGTGGGGCCGCGTTACTGCCCGTCGATCGAGGACAAGATCGTCAAGTTCGGCGACCGCGAAGGCCACCAGATTTTTCTCGAGCCGGAAGGGCTGGACGACGATACCGTCTACCCGAATGGCATTTCGACCTCGCTGCCCGAGGACGTGCAACTCGACATTTTGAAGACCATCCCGGGTCTGGAACGTGCAACGATGCTGCAGCCCGGCTATGCCATCGAGTACGATCATGTCGATCCGCGCGAGCTCAAGCCGACGCTGGAAACCAAGCGGATCGCCGGTCTTTTTCTGGCCGGGCAGATCAACGGCACCACCGGTTACGAGGAGGCGGGGGCGCAGGGGTTGTTGGCCGGCCTCAACGCCGCGCGCAAAACGTCGGCAAGCGACCAGATCGTGCTCAGCCGCACCGAGGCCTATATCGGGGTGATGGTCGACGACCTGACCAGCCGTGGCATCGCCGAACCGTATCGGATGTTCACTTCGCGGGCCGAGTTCCGGCTGTCGCTGCGCGCCGACAATGCCGATGAGCGGCTGACGCCGCTGGCGATGAAGCTCGGGATAGCCTCGCAGGAGCGGATGCAACGGTTTAGCGATATCGTGCAGAACCTTGAAAATGCGAGGGACCTTGCGCTTGGCTTCACCATGACCCCGAATGAAGCGGCGCGTCATGGGCTGGAGATCAACCGGGACGGGGTGCGCCGCTCGGCCTATGAATTGCTGGCCTATCCCGGCGTCGACGTCGCTTGGCTGGCCCGGATCGCCCCGCAGTTTGCGGGCATTGACAGCAAAACGGCAGAGCGCCTTGAAACGGAAGCGAAATATTCAGTCTATCTCGACCGCCAGCAAGCCGACGTCACGCAGATCAGGCAAGAGGAGAGCCGATTGATCCCGGCGTCGCTCGACTTTGCTTCCGTTCCGGGCCTGTCCAACGAGCTGAAGCAAAAGATGCTGTCGCGCCAGCCGCGCTCGATCGCCGACGCACAGCGTATGGAAGGCATGACGCCGGCGGCACTGGCAATCATTGTCGCGCATGTCCGCAACGCCGAGGCTGCCACGCGAAGGAATGTTGCGTGAGCGCTGCCTCATGGGCGGGCCTGCAATCGGCTGCCGGTCCGGTTTCACGTGAAACATTCGAACGCCTGGTAGAGTTCGAGACGGTCTTTCAGAAATGGAACCGCCGGATAAACCTGGCGGCGCAGTCGACGCAAGGCGACGTCTGGCGCCGCCACATCCTCGACAGCGCGCAGCTGGCGCGAATCAAACCAGACGCGAAGCGCTGGCTCGATCTCGGCTCCGGTGGCGGTTTTCCCGGCCTGGTGCTGGCGTTCCTGCTTGCCGAGCGCGACGGCGCCAGCATCGACCTGGTTGAAAGCAATCGGAAAAAGGCATCGTTCCTGCAAGCGGTCGTCGGCCAGTTCAACCTGCCGGCCAGGGTCGTCGCACGGCGCATCGACGACGCGTATCCGTTTGTTTCAACACCTCAAATCGTTACCGCCAGAGCGCTGGCGTCGCTTCCGGTGTTGCTCGAACTGGCGGCGCCGTGGCTGACGACGGGCACCTGCGGCCTGTTCCACAAAGGCCGGGATTACCGAACCGAATTGGCAGAAAGCGCTCAACGATGGTCGTTCGATCTGGTAGAACATGCCAGCGCGACCGACGCTCATGGCGTCATCCTCGAACTGTCTGATTTGCGCCAACTGACTTAGATCGGCGACCTCGGCATGAATTTCTGGCATAGACCCATGATGAAGAATGGCCCCCGAATCATCACCGTAGCCAACCAGAAGGGCGGCGTCGGCAAGACGACGACCGCCATCAATCTGGCCACGGCGCTGGCGGCGATCGGCGAGCGGGTGCTGATCGTCGATCTCGACCCGCAAGGCAACGCCAGCACCGGTCTCGGCATCGACCGGCGCGACCGCACCGTTTCCTCCTACGACGTGCTGACCGGCGAGCTCGATCTGGAGGCGGCGGCGATCCCGACGGCGGTGCCGGGACTGTCGATCGTGCCGTCGACGCTCGACCTGCTCGGCATCGAAATGGAGATCGCCTCGGCGCCGGACCGGGTGCTGCGGCTGCGCAACGCCTTGAGCGCCTCGGCCGAGCGCTCGGCGAATTTTGGCTATGTGCTGATCGATTGCCCGCCGTCGCTCAATCTGCTGACGCTGAACTCGATGGCGGCAGCCGATTCGGTGCTGGTGCCGCTGCAATGCGAGTTCTTTGCGCTCGAGGGCCTGAGCCAGCTTTTGGAGACGGTCGAGCAGGTCCGCCGCTCGATCAATCCCGAGCTGACCATCCAGGGCATCGTGCTGACCATGTTCGACGGGCGCAACAACCTCGCCAACCAGGTGGTGCAGGACGTGCGGGCGCATATGGGCGACAAGGTCTATGAAACCGTCATCCCGCGCAATGTGCGCGTCTCCGAGGCGCCGTCCTACGGCAAGCCGGCGATCCTCTACGACCTCAAATGCTCCGGCAGCCAAGCCTATCTGCAGCTTGCCTCCGAGGTGATCCGCCGCGAGCGCAAACTGCGCGCCGCTTAGAAGCCGAATTGATACCGAAACGATCTGGACAGACGATGAGCGAAGACCTTTCGAGAAAAAGACTGGGCCGGGGACTGGCGGCGCTGATCGGCGAAATCGATCGTCCGGCAGCAGTGGAAAAGCCGGGCATGAATGCCGACGGCAAGGTGCCGATCGAGTTCCTGAGCCCGAACCCAAAGAATCCACGCCGGCATTTCGGCGACGCCGACCTGACCGATCTTGCCCAGTCGATCCGCGAACATGGCGTGGTGCAGCCGGTGGTGGCGCGGCCATCGCCGACGCAGGCTGGCCGCTACGAGATCATCGCCGGCGAGCGGCGCTGGCGCGCCGCGCAGCGCGCCGGGCTGAGCGAGATCCCGATCATCGTGCGCGATGTCAACGATCGCACCGCGCTCGAACTGGCGATCATCGAGAACGTCCAGCGCACCGACCTCAATCCGGTCGAGGAGGCGATGGGCTACCAGCAGCTGATCGACGATCACGGCTACACCCAGGCCGATCTCGGCCAGGTGATCGGCAAGAGTCGCAGCCATGTCGCCAACACGCTGCGGCTGTTGAAGCTGCCGGACGTGATCCGTGACATGCTGGTCGACGGCGCGCTGTCGGCTGGCCATGCCCGTACATTGGTGACGGCGCAGGATCCGGCGGGCCTGGCCAAGCGCATCGTCGAGGACGGGCTTTCGGTGCGCCAGGCCGAAGCGCTGGCGCAGATGCCGGCGGGTGCGCCGACGGTGAAGCGACAGCCTGCAGCACCGGTGCAAAAGGATGCTGATACGCGGGCGCTGGAAAAGTTCATGACCGACACGCTCGGCATGTTCGTCACGATCGAGCACAACGAGCGCGGCGGCGTGATCAGCGTCGCCTATCGGACGCTGGAGCAACTCGACGAGCTTTGCCGGCGGCTGAAGCAGGAGGGGTAATTAGCCGGCAAAGAGCCTCGGGTCCCGCTTGTTTTAGACGAGGATCGGCGACCTTATAGGCTAGCTGCTCCAGCGTTTGCGCCGCTCCTCACCTGCCTGCCGGCATCCTCTCCCCGTATAGTGACGGGGAGAGGGGGCTGTCATCGACGGCTTCGCCAATCACCAACGTTGCCGATAAGAGGCCGGCAGGGCAATGAGGGGCGGCGATTGCCAGCCCTTCCCTTTTCTAGCGCCGGTGATTGGCGAAATCGTCGAGGCTGCTGATCTCCCTCCCTGAGGGGGAGATGGCCGGCAGGCCAGAAGGGGTCGCCTCACATCAAGCGCCGGCACCTTGCTGAAGCGAAGAAGATGTCGGCGCTCCACGCGCTGCGACCCCCTCTGTCGCCTTCGGCGACATCTCCCCCTCAAGGGGGGAGATCAGGTGCGCGCCAGTCTTGCGCTCTCCACGGCGATGCCGAGCAGCGCCTGCCGGGCCAGCGCGACCGCGAGGTCCGGCCGGCGCCGGGTCTGCAGCACCGCCGTCTGCAGGCGGTTGAGCGCGCGGGCGAGCGCCTCGCTGCTCCAGCGTTCGAGGGCTTTTTCGACCAGCTTGCGCCGCGCGAAAAAAACCGGCGGGCGCGCCGCGGCGACGACCGAAGCGGCGTTGCGGCCGCCGGCGTCCATCAGGCCGCGCATTGCCTGGATCGCCTGCAGCTGCCGCATCGCCGACGACAGCACCAGAAATGCCTGGCCGCCGGACTGGCAGTGACGGGTGAAGGCGATGTCGAAGTCGCCGACCTTGCCGTCGAGCAAGGCATCGACGGCGTCATCGAAGGACAGGCCAGAGACGTCGCCCGACGTCGCCTTGACGTCATCGAGGCCGATTTCGCTCTGGCCGTGGGCATAGAGCACCAGCTTTTCGATCTCGCCGCGCGAGGCCAGCCGGTCACCACCGAGGTTGCGGCGCAGCGCCTGGCGGGCTTCCAGCGTCATCGACATGCCGGCCTTGCGCAATTCGTCGTCGATGACCGTATCGATGTCCCGCGCCTCGTCGGCGTAGCACGGCAGCGCCATGGCAATGTCCGCCGCCTCGACAATGGCGCGCAGCCCGACGCCCTTCTTCAGGTCGCCGGCCTCGATCAGGATGATGGCGTCACGCGGCGGCTCCGCGGTCAGCGCCTTGACGTCGTCGGCAAGCGCCTTCTGGCCGGACGCATTGCGCACCCAGAGCAGGCGCCGGTCCGAAAACATCGGCACGGTGCGGGCCTCGTCGAGCAGGCGGCCCTCGTCGCGATCGACTTCCGAACCGTCCAGCCTGACCACGGAGAACGGATCGTCGAGCGGCAGGCCGGTCTTGCCGGCAAAGGCGCGGGCGCGCTCGGCGACCAGCCCGCGGTCGGGCCCGTAGAGCAGGACGATCGAGACACGCGGGTCCGGCCGCGCCAACCACGAATCGACCTCGTAACCTTTCTTCTGTGCCATGGGTTCTGGGTTAGCATGATGCGGGCGAGGGTGAAACGATAGGTGGGCAATCGCTGCGGACAAACGATGAGGAGCGTGATCTCCCCTCTTGTGGGGGAGATGTCCGGCAGGACAGAGGGGGGCGCTGTCCCGCCGACCTCTCAATCGATCGCAAATCACGCCCCCAGGCATGGTCCCGGTTAATCGCAAATGAACAAGGTGGCGTTCCTTCAGGTCCCCCTCTGCCCTGCCGGGCATCTCCCCCACAACGGGGGATTGGCAGCTCCGGCCGCAGCGCACAGCGCCAATCCCTAATCATTGTCCAATCTGGCGGGAAACCCGGCGCAATCATGCGCCAAATTGCGCGCAGAGCCGGAAGATCGACAAGAAATTTCGCTGACATATCTTCATCCTGACAGGTGCTGCTGGCGGCGCGGTGGTTGGCCGGAAGCCTTGCCCGACGAATTGGCACTGGTCTGCCGGTGTGCAAGTATCTTGGCCGGGCAACATGGGAGGACGAAGGTCATGGCCGATGCGGGAATGTTGCGCTTCCATGTGCCGGAGCCCGAGGTGCGACCGGGCGGGACGCCGGATTTTTCTGATGTGACCATCCCCAAGGCCGGCTCGGTGCCGCGTCCCGAGATCGATGTCGATCCGCGTGATATCCGCGATCTGGCGTTTTCGATCATCCGCGTGCTCAACCGCGCCGGCGAAGCCGTCGGGCCGTGGGCCGGCCTGCTTTCCGACGACGAGTTGCTGGAAGGCCTGCGCCATATGATGACGCTGCGCAGCTTCGACGCGCGCATGCAGATGGCGCAGCGCCAGGGCAAGACCTCGTTCTACATGCAGCATCTCGGCGAAGAGGCGGTGAGCTGCGCCTTCCGCAAGGCGCTGGCGCCGGGCGACATGAATTTTCCGACCTATCGGCAGGCCGGCCTGCTCATCGCCGACGGCTATCCGATGGTCACGATGATGAATCAGATCTATTCGAACGAGGCCGATCCGCTGAAGGGACGGCAGCTGCCGATCATGTATTCGTCGAAGGAGCACGGCTTCTTCTCGATCTCCGGCAATCTGGCGACGCAATATATCCAGGCGGTCGGCTGGGCGATGGCTTCGGCGATCAGCAATGATTCGAAGATCGCCGCCGCCTGGATCGGCGACGGCTCGACGGCCGAGTCCGACTTCCATTCGGCGCTGGTGTTCGCCTCGACCTACAAGGCGCCGGTCGTGCTCAACGTCGTCAACAACCAGTGGGCGATCTCGACCTTCCAGGGCATCGCCCGCGGCGGCTCCGGCACATTTGCCGCCCGCGGCCTCGGCTTTGGCATTCCGTCGCTTCGGGTCGACGGCAACGATTATCTCGCCGTCCACGCGGTGGCCAAATGGGCGGCGGAGCGGGCGCGGAAAAATCTTGGGCCGACGCTGGTCGAATATGTCACCTATCGCGTCGGCGCGCATTCAAGCTCCGACGATCCGTCGGCCTACCGGCCGAAGGCCGAATCCGACGCCTGGCCGCTCGGCGACCCGATCGTCAGGCTGAAGAACCATCTCATCCAGCGCGGCGTCTGGTCGGACGAGCGCCACACCCAGGCCGAGGCGGAAATCCTCGAAACGGTGATCGCGGCGCAAAGGGAGGCCGAGCGCCACGGCACGCTGCATGCCGGCGGCAAGCCTTCGACGCGCGACATGTTCGAAGGCGTCTATGGTGAGATGCCGCCGCATCTCAGACGCCAGCGCCAGCAGGCGGGGGTCTGACCATGCCAAGACGGACCATGATCGAGGCGATCCGCGACGCCATGGACGTCTCGATGGGGCGCGACGAACGTGTCATCGTGTTCGGCGAGGATGTCGGCTTTTTCGGCGGCGTCTTTCGCTGCACCCAAGGCCTGCAGGCGAAATACGGCAAGAGCCGCTGCTTCGACACGCCGATCAGCGAAGCCGGCATCGTCGGCTCGGCCATCGGCATGGCCGCCTACGGCCTGAAACCTTGCGTCGAGGTGCAGTTTGCCGACTATGTTTATCCGGCCTATGACCAGATCGTCTCGGAGGCGGCGCGGCTGCGTTATCGCTCGAACGGCGATTTCACCTGCCCGATCGTGGTGCGGATGCCGACCGGCGGCGGCATTTTTGGTGGCCAGACCCACAGCCAGAGCCCGGAGGCGCTGTTCACCCATGTCTCCGGCCTGAAGGTCGTCGTGCCGTCCAATCCGCATGACGCCAAGGGTCTTCTGATCGCGGCGATAGAGGATCCCGATCCGGTGATCTTCCTGGAGCCGAAGCGGCTCTACAACGGTCCGTTCGATGGCCATCACGAGCGCCCGGTGACGCCATGGTCGAAGCACGAACTCGGCGAGGTCGCCGACGGGCATTACACGGTCCCGCTCGGCAGGGCGGTGATCCGTCGGCCGGGCGCCGCGGTCACCGTGCTGGCCTACGGCACGATGGTCTATGTCGCGCAGGCGGCGGCCGAGGAGACCGGCATCGACGCCGAGATCATCGATCTGAGGACGCTGCTGCCGCTCGATCTCGAGACGATCGTCGATTCGGTCAACAGGACAGGCCGCTGCGTGATCGTGCACGAGGCGACGCTGACATCCGGCTTCGGCGCCGAACTGTCGGCGCTGGTGCAGGAAAACTGCTTCTACCATCTGGAAGCGCCCGTGGTGCGGGTCGCCGGCTGGGACACGCCCTATCCGCATGCGCAGGAATGGGACTATTTTCCCGGTCCGGCCAGGCTCGGCCGCGCGCTCGTCGAAACGATGGAGGCCTGACGATGGCAGGCAGAGTCTCAGACCAATTGCCAATGGTGGCGCCGCCCCTCATCCGCCTGCCGGCACCTTCTCCCCGTGCAGAACGGGGAGAAGGGACTGGCCGCCACGCCGGCGATCCCCCTCTCCCCGTTTTTCACGGGGGTCCGAAGGACGGGCGAGACAAGCGGCTCGCCCTGGAATGGGCAAGGGTGAGGGGCAGCGCAAACGCCTCGGTAAGGGGGACCTGACGATGGGCGAGTATGTGATCAAGCTGCCCGATGTCGGCGAAGGCGTCGCCGAGGCCGAGCTGGTCGAGTGGCAGGTCAAGGTCGGCGATCTCGTGCGCGAGGACGCGGTGCTTGCCGCCGTCATGACCGACAAGGCGACGGTCGAGATTCCTTCGCCAGTCGACGGCGAGATCGTCTGGCTGGGTGCGGAGATCGGCGACACGGTGGCGATCGGCTCGCCCATTGTACGCTTGAAGGTGGCCGGCGAGGGCAATGTGAAGGCAGCTGCGGAGCCGGGCGGCGAGGCGGGCGCCAAGATTACCGACCGCAGTACCCCCACCCCTGGCCCCTCCCCACAAGGGGGAGGGGGACGCGCTTCGGCCGCCGAAGCCAGTGCCAAAGCGGCACCGCACCCGTCCCCGCCCGGAAAAATCACTGAGCGTGAGGTTGCATCGGCGACGGAATCCCCCTCCCCCTTGTGGGGAGGGGTTAGGGGTGGGGGTCCTGCGCCCGTCGCCGCGCCGCGTCCCGAAGGTGAAAGGCCGCTGGCCTCGCCGGCCGTCCGCCTCAGGGCAAAGGAGGCCGGCGTCGATCTCCGACAGGTCAGGGGAAGCGGCCCGGCCGGCCGCATTCTCCACGAGGACATCGACGCCTTCCTGGCGCGCGGACCGCAGCTTGCGAAGGTCTCCGGCCTCGCCCGCAACGAGGCGGTCGAGGACATCAAGATCATCGGGCTCAGGCGCAAGATCGCCGAGAAGATGGCGCTGGCCAAGTCGCGCATCCCGCACATCACCTATGTCGAGGAGATCGACGTCACGGCATTGGAGGATTTGCGCGCGGCGCTCAACAAGGAGAAGCGCGGCGGCGTGGAGCGGCCGAAGCTGACGCTGCTGCCGTTCCTGATGCGGGCGATGGTCAAGGCGATCGCCGACCAGCCCAAAATCAACGCGCTGTTCGACGACGAGGCCGGCATCGTCCACCAGCATGGCGGCGTCCATATCGGCATTGCCGCGCAGACGCCTTCGGGGCTGGTGGTGCCGGTGGTCAAGCACGCCGAGGCACGCGACATCTGGGACTGCGCCGCCGAGGTTTTCAGGCTCGCCGAGGCGGCCAGGTCAGGCACGGCGGCGCGCGACGAACTGTCGGGATCGACGATCACCATCACCTCGCTCGGCGCCATGGGCGGGGTGGCGACGACGCCGGTGATCAATCATCCGGAAGTGGCGATCCTCGGCGTCAACAAGATGATGGTGCGGCCGGTGTGGGACGGCACCCAGTTCATGCCGCGCAAGATGATGAACCTGTCCTCCAGCTTCGACCACCGCGTCATCGACGGCTGGGACGCGGCGGTGTTTATTCAACGGATCAAGACGCTGCTGGAGACCCCGGCGCTGATTTTTGTGGGTTGAGATGATGAACAGGAGATCGCAGGGGCGCAGAATGAGAGCAGTAGCGATCCTTCGCGCCCCCCTCTGTCCTGCCGGACATCTCCCCCTCAAGGGGGGAGATCGGCTGTCATCCCGACTTTCGCTAATCTCCAGCGTTGCAGGACCAAGCGGAGCGCCAAAGCTGCCAATCTCCCCCCTTGAGGGGGAGATGGCCGGCAGGCCAGAGGGGGGTGCTGTCCCGCCGGCTCGACCAACCAGGGTGCCATGATGAAGGAAATATCCTGCAAGCTGCTCGTCATCGGCGCCGGTCCGGGCGGCTATGTCTGCGCCATCCGCGCCGGCCAGCTCGGCATCGACACGGTTATCGTCGAGTTCGGCAAGCCGGGCGGCACCTGCCTCAATGTCGGCTGCATTCCGTCCAAGGCGCTGATCCATGCGGCCGAGGAGTTCGAGAAAATCTCGCACATGGCGAGCGGCAAGAGCCCGCTCGGCATTTCAATCGCCACGCCGTCGATTGATCTCGAAGCGACCATCGCCTGGAAGGACGGTATTGTTAGCCGGCTTAACAGCGGCGTTGCCGGCCTGCTCAAGAAGGCCGGGGTCAAGACCGTGCATGGCTGGGCGAAATTCCGTGACGGCAAGACCGTCGAGGTCCAGACCGAGACTGGCATGCAGGTCGTCCGCGCCGAGATGGTGGTGATCGCGACCGGCTCGGCGGCGGTCGAGCTGCCGTCACTGCCGTTCGGTGGGCCGGTAATCTCGTCCACCGAAGCGCTGGAACTGAGCGAAGTGCCGGAAAGGCTTGCCGTCGTCGGTGGCGGCTATATCGGGCTCGAGCTCGGCATCGCCTTCGCCAAGCTGGGCGCCAAGGTGAGCGTGGTCGAGTCCTTGCCGCGCGTGCTGGCGCAATATGATGCCGAGCTGACCCGGCCGGTGGTGAAGCGGCTCACCGAGCTCGGCATCGAGGTGCTCGTGAACGCCAAGGCCAAGGGCCTGTCGGGCAAGGGCGATGCCTTGCTGGTCGAAACGACGACCGGCAAGAATGCCAAAATCGCCGCCGACAGGATCCTGGTCACCGTCGGGCGCAAGCCGGTGGTCGAAGACTGGGGGCTGGAGCAGATCGACCTCGACATGGCGGGCAAATTCATCCGCATCGACGACCAGTGCCGCACCTCGATGCGCGGCATCTTTGCCATTGGCGACGTCACCGGTGAGCCGATGCTGGCGCACCGGGCGATGGCGCAAGGCGAAATGGTCGCCGAGATCGTCGCCGGCCACAAGCGCAGCTGGGACAAGCGCTCAATTCCCGCCATCTGCTTCACCGATCCGGAGCTGGTCACCGCCGGCCTGTCGCCGGAGGAGGCCAAGAGGCTCGGCGGCGAGATCAAGGTCGGCCTGTTTCCGTTCGCCGCCAATGGCCGGGCGATGACCAAGCTGAGTGAGGATGGCTTCGTCCGGGTTGTCGCCCGCGCCGACAACCATCTGGTGCTCGGCATCCAGGCGGTCGGCCAGGGCGTGTCGGAACTGTCGACGGCGTTCGGCCTGGCGCTGGAAATGGGCGCGCGGCTGGAGGATATCGCCGGCACCATCCATGCCCATCCGACACAGGGCGAGGGTTTTCAGGAGGCGGCGCTGAAGGCGCTTGGGCGGGTGTTGCATGTTTGAGAGCTGGCTGGCCTCACGGCGGATTCGAACCTCGTTCGGTCGAGTTCCTTCGCGCCCCCCTCTGTCCTGCCGGACATCTCCCCCACTTGGGGGGAGATCGGCAGCCTCGCCGTCCCGCCCTACTTTAAGCGTTGGAGATTGGCGAAAGCGGAGATGCCGGCCAATCTCCCCCCAAGTGGGGGAGATGCCCGGTAGGGCAGAGGGGGGCGCTGTCCCACCGATCTCTGGTCAGCGAGCACCTAACCCGCAAGCCGGCTAACCATCTCGTGCTGCGCATAGGCGCGGCCGAAGCGGTTGGCGAGGAACGCGTCGAGCGCGATGTCTTCCTGCTTGATAAAACCCTGCGCCGGCAAGCTGCCGTCGGCCAGCATGTCGAGCACAGCGCAGATGGCGGAGGCGGTGGTGATCTGGATGGCGCTGCGCACCTTGTCGCCGACGCGCTTGGCGTAGATCTTGTTGGCGTAGGTTTCCTGCAGCAGGGGGCCCCGCATTGGGCCGCGGACCGGGGCCAACAGGATGTACACCCCCAGCGGCGGCGCCCGCAGGGGGCGCGGAAAAAATTATTTAAGCAGGGG
>NZ_JBVVQV010000006.1:194861-246373 GCF_055811235.1 Mesorhizobium sp. WSM4810
TGCCCCCCCCGGCGGTGTGGGGGGTGGGGGTTGTTTGTTGGTGGGGGGGGCGCTCGTGGCGGCGGCGGGGGTTGTTTTTTTTTTTGTGGGTTTTGTTGCCCTGCCGCGGGGGGGCGGGCGGGCGCCCCCTGACGGTGACGAAGACGATGACCACGTCCTGCAGCGTCGCCGGCAGGGCGCTCTCAAAAATGTCTTTCAGCAGGTCGCGGCGGTGGCGCAGGCCGAGATCGTTGAGCAACGCCTTCATGATCGCGGCGTGGCCGGGGTAGCGGATGGTACGATAGTTCAGCGTGCGCACCTTGCCCTTCAGGGTTTCGGCCAGCGTGCCGAGCCCGCCCGAGGTGTTGAACGCCTCGTAGGTGACGCCGTCGAGCGAGAATTCCTCGCGCTCCTCCAGCGGCGGTACCTCGATCAGTTCGCCTTCGACGATCGCCTCGCAAGGCTCGCAATATTCGTTGATGACGCCGTCCGTGCTCCAGGTCAGATTGTAGTTCAGCGCATTCGACGGGTATTGCGGCAGTGCGCCGACCCGCATGCGCACGCTCTCCAGCGTGTCGAAGCGGCTGGCGAGATCATTGGCGACGATCGAGATGAAGCCCGGCGCCAGCCCGCATTGCGGGATGAAGGCGCTGTCGGCGGTACGCGCCAATTGCCTGACGCGCCGGGTCGCGACGACGTCCTCGGTCAGGTCGAGATAATGCACACCGGCGCTGGCCGCCGCCTCGGCGATGCGCGTGGTCAGGTGGAAGGGCGCGGCGCTGAGCACCGCGAACTTGCCGGCCAGGGCCGCTTCGAGCGTGCCGGCGGCTTCGATGTCGAGTTCCAGCGTCTCGACCGTTTCAGGCAGTTCGGCCGCGCCGAGCTGTGCGGCCAAGCGGTCGACGAGGGTTATGTGATAGTCGCCGGTGGAAGCCAGCATCTCGGCGATGGTCGAGCCGATCTTGCCGGCGCCGACAATTATGATGTCCTTCATGACAGTCCCCTCGCCTTGCCTTTCACAGAGCGGACAGAATTCGCAGCTTGCCTGTCGAAAGGAAAGTGTTGAACTGTTCAAAACGAAGTGCCAAATTGGACAGTATGCCGATGAGGTTCGTCGAAAGTGCTTAGCAACGCGGAACAGGCCCTGCTCTCCCTGCTGCGCGCGAATGCGCGCGCCTCGACGGCCGAACTGGCGCGGCGGCTCGGCGTGTCGCGGACGACGGTGCAGAGCCGGATCGAGCGGCTGGAACAGCGCGGCATCATCACCGGCTATGGCGTCCGACTTTCACCCGACTACGAACAGGGACTGGTGCGGGCGCATGTCCTGCTCACCGTCACGCCCAAGCTTGCCGACAAGGTGGTGCGCAGCCTGCAGGCGCTGCCGCCGGTGCGGACGCTGCATTCGGTGAGCGGCAATTTCGACATGATCGTCGTCGTCGACGCGCCGTCGATCAAGAACCTCGACACGCTTCTCGATGAGATCGGCGCGATGGACGGGGTCGAGCGGACATCGTCGTCGATCATCCTGTCGACGCGGATCGACCGGTGAGTGCTGCCCGCGTTGGCGCGGCCCAGAAACGCTGGCGGGACAGCACCCCCCTCTGCCCTGCCGGGCATCTCCCCCTCAAGGGGGGAGATCGGCAATTTTTGGCGCTACGCTTACGCTTGCGACGCTCCTGTAATAAAGCAACATGAAGTCCGAAAAAATGTTGCTTTCTGACATGGCCTGTATGAGAATTGCGCGGACAGGCCGGTTGAACGAGAACAGACAGGAGCCGGA
The DNA here is from genome assembly GCF_055811235.1 of Mesorhizobium sp. WSM4810. Classification (NCBI taxonomy): domain Bacteria; kingdom Pseudomonadati; phylum Pseudomonadota; class Alphaproteobacteria; order Hyphomicrobiales; family Phyllobacteriaceae; genus Mesorhizobium; species Mesorhizobium sp. WSM4810. Next base: position 196,621 of record NZ_JBVVQV010000006.1, read on the forward strand.
CGCCGATGCAATTTGATCTCCTGCTGAAGGGCGGCCGCCTCATCGATCCGGCATCCGGCCTCGATGCGCAACGCGATCTGGCCATCGCCAACGGCCGCATCACCGCGATCGATCCCGACATTCCCTTCGAGCGCGCCGCGCGCGTCATCGATGCGACGGGGTCCATCGTCGCGCCCGGCCTCATCGACCTGCACAGCCACGTCTATTGGGGCGGCACCTCGCTTGGCGTCGATGCCGACCGCCTCGCTGCAAAAAGCGGCACCACAACCTTCATCGACGCCGGAAGCGCTGGCGCCGGCAACCTCCTCGGCTTTCGCCGCCACGTCATCGAGCGCTCGAAGCTCCGCATCCTGGCCTATGTCAACATTTCCTTTGCCGGCATTTTCGGCTTCTCGCAGACCGTTTCGGTTGGCGAGTGCAGTGATCTGCGGCTCTGCGAACCGCGCGAGACGGTGGCGGCGGTGCGCGAGCACGCAGACGTGGTCGTCGGCGTAAAAGTACGCTCGGGTCGCCATGCCGGCGGCAGCAGCGGCATCGCGCCGGTCGATCTGGCGCTCGAGGCTGCCGACCAGGCCGGCCTGCCGCTGATGGCGCATATCGACGAGCCGCCGCCAGGCCGTTCGGAAGTGCTGCCGCGGCTGCGCAAGGGCGACATCCTCACCCACTGCTTCCGGCCGTTTCCCAACGCGCCGGTCTTCGCCTCGGGCGCGGTCCGGCCCGACATGCGGCTGGCGCGCGAGCGCGGCGTCATCTTCGACATCGGCCACGGCATGGGCTCGTTCGATTTCTCGGTTGCCAGGGCGATGCTCAGCGAAGGGCTGGCGCCTGACGTGATCAGCAGCGACGTGCATCTCTACTGCGTCGACGGCCCCGCCTTCGACATTCTGGTCTGCATGTCGAAATTGATGGCGCTCGGCATGCCGCTGGTCGAGGTGCTGCGCGCGGCGACACAACGGCCGGCCGAGGCGATCGCAAGGCCCGAGCTTGGCACGCTTAAGGTCGGTGCCGTCGGCGACATCGCGGTGCTGCGGCTGCGTCCGGGCCGTTTTACCTTTGTCGACGCGGTCGGTGCCTCGCTGACCGCCGAGCAGAGACTGGTCTCGGACGGCATCGTGGTCGGCGGCACCTGGTGGCCGAACGAGGCGGCTAACGATTTTGGTGACACCGAGTGCTTCGAAGCGCATGCGCATGAGACACATGTCGATGTGGTGAGCCGGCATTTCGGGCGTGGGTGAAGGCTGGGCGGCTCTTCCTTCTCCCCTTGTGGGAGAAGGTGGCCGAGCGAAGCTCGGTCGGATGAGGGGTGCTCCAGAGAACACCAACGCCTCACTCCGTCCAACACCCCTCATTCGTCTTGGCGCTGCGCGCCAATCCACCTTCTCCCACAAGGGGAGAAGGAGAAGAGCGCTGCTACCCATAAACCGGTGTCGCCACGCCTTCCATCCGCGCCTTGATCTGCAGCGCCACATATTTCGAGTAAAAACGCGAGAGCGCCAGATTGCCGCCGTGGAACCATAGCGCTTCCTGCGCCGTCGGCTTCCACATGTTGCGCAATTCGCCTTGCCATGGTCCCGGGTCGCCTTTCACGCCCGAGCCAATCCCCCAGCACGGCCCGACCTCGTCGGCGACGTCGCGCGAGACGATCGCCGCCACGGTTTCGTTCATCGACTGATAGCCGGTGCAGGAGATAATCGCATCGGCCGCCAATTCGCTGCCGTCGTCGAACAGGATTCCGGTCGGCGTCAGCGACTTGATCTCGACACCGCTGCGGATGCCGATCGCGCCGTCGATGATCAGATCGGACGCGCCGACGTCGATATAGTAACCCGAGCCGGTGCGGTAGGCCTTCATCAGCAGCCCCGTCTCGTCGTCGCCGAAATCGATGGCGAATCCGGCGCCGCGCAAGCGGTCGTAGAAGGCCGCGTCGCGCGCCTTGATGATGTCGTACAGCGCCCGCTGGGTTTGCGGCAGCAGCGCGAACGGCGTCGAGGCGACGATCATGTCGGCCTTCTCGGTGGTGATGCCGCGGGCCAGCGCCTTTTCCGAAAAGATCTCGAAGCCGACCTCCATCAGCGTGTCTGACTTCACCACCGTCGTCGGCGAGCGCTGGATCATGGTCACCGCAGCGCCGCTCTCCCAGAGGTCGACGGCGACATCGTGCCCCGAGCTTGCCGCGCCAATGACCGCGACGCGCCTGCCGCGGAATTTCTCGCCGCTAAAATACTGGCTGGAATGCAGGATCTCGCCCTGGAACGCAGCGGCGCCCGGCAGGTCGATCTGCCGCGGCGGGCCATAGGCGCCGGTTGCGAAGACGATGTGCTTTGGCATCAGCGTGATGCGCTCGCCGGCGCGGTCGACCTCGACCGTCCAGATTTTTTTGGCTTCGTCGTAGGACGCGCTGATGCATTCTGTGGAGGTCCAGTAATTGAGCTCCATGACGCGCGTGTACATTTCCAGCCAGTCGCCCATCTTGTCCTTGGGCGTGAACACCGGCCAGTTTTCCGGAAACGGGATGTAGGGCAGATGGTCGTACCAGACCGGATCGTGCAGCACGAGCGAGCGATAGCGGTTGCGCCAGGAATCGCCGGCCTGCGCATTCTTCTCGATGACGATGGCCGGCACGCCGAGTTGCCGCAGCCGCGCGCCCAGCATGATGCCGCCCTGGCCGCCGCCGATGACCAGGCAATAGGGCTGCTCAATGGCACCAAGATCACGCCCCTCGCGCGCCCTCGCCTCGGCCCAGGTCTCGCGGTCCGGGTCGGCCTTGTGGCGGACACCCAGCGGCCGCGCCGGTCCCTTGCGCTCCTCAAAACCCGTGAGGTCGCTCATCGCCGTGAACAGCGTCCGGCATCTGCCGTCCTGCAGGCGCATGATGCCTTGGCCCCAGGCCGACGACATCTCGAAGCTGAACCAGGCCTCTATCATGCCTTCGTGCGAGCTTGCCTCGCCAGTGAGCTGCCAGGCGGTCGGCTTGGTCGCCGCCAGAGTGGCATCCAGCATGTCGCGGATCGCCGCGCGGCCTTCCATCGTCTTGATGTTCCAGGTGAAGGTCAGCAGGTCACGCCAGTAGCAATCCTCGACGAACAGATCGGTCGCGGCCGCGGCGTCGCCCGCCTCGAGGGCGCGGGAGAGAGAGGAAAGCCAACTGGCCGCCTGTTTTGAGGGTGCCATGTCGAGCATTTTTTTCTCCTTCGAGTCGGCGAATCCGGATTGGGTCGTCAATTGTCGGACTCGGCGCTGCCCCTCATCCGCCTGCCGGCACCTTCTCCCCGTGAACAACGGGGAGAAGGGACAAGCTCCAGCGCTGGCGACCCCCTCTCCCCGTTTTTCACGGGGAGAGGGCAAGGGTGAGGGGCAGCGCAAACGCCCCTTAACCAGGCCTCAATCTCCCAGCGGCTCCATCTCCTTGCCCGTCCTGTGGATCTGGGCGTTGTATTTGATGCGGCGGACGGTTTCGCGGGCCGAGCCGTCGAGCTTGTAGGCGGCCGCCACCGCCATCAGGTCGATCGCGGCCAGAAAGGCGAAGCGCGAGGCGGTCGGCTTCAGCGTGTCGGGATATTCGGGCACCGCCACCGTCAGCCTGACGTCGCAGGCGCGGGCAAGCTCGGTGTCGGGCGCGGTCACGCCGATCGCATTGGCGCGGTAATGCTTGGCCAGCTCGACGGCCTCGATCACTTCGCGGGTGCGTCCGGTCGCCGAAATGGCGATCACCAGGTCGCCGGGCTTCAGGGTCGAGGCGGTCATCCGCATCAGATAGGGGTCGCATTGGGCGACGACGGTGATGCCGTAGCGGAACAGCCGGTACTGGGTTTCCTGCGCCAGCGCCGACGAGCTGCCGCCGAGGCCGAACACCGTGACCTGGCGCGCCTTGGCGATGAGCTCGGCGGCCTTCACCAGCTGCGCCGGATCAAGCTGCCGTTCGGCTTCCTGCAGCGCCCGGCGTGCCTCGCCGAATACGGCATTCCAGAACGGCATGCCATTGTCGCCGCTCACTGGCGGCAGCTTGCTCAGATAGAGCGCGCCGACGACCAGGCTCTGCGCCAGCTTCAGCTTGAAATCGCGCACCCCCTCGCAACCGATGGCGCGGCAGAACCGGGTCACCGTGGGTTCGCTGACCTGGGCGCGCTGGGCGAGCACGGCATTGGAGGCCTCGACCGCGAATTTGACGTCGTCGAGCACGACATCGGCGACGCGCCGCTCCGCCGGGCGCAATTCACCGTAAGAGTCCTTCACCAGCGAAATGATGTCGGGGATGCGCCTGACATGATCGCGTCCATCGGCTTCGTCGCCCGAGGTCGGCCGTCCTTGGCCGTCTGCTTCGGTCATGACTCATCCCTGCCGTTCGTGGAACTCGACCTCTACCATGTTTGCGCCGGCAGTTTGCGAAGTATGTAGGAAAGAAACAAGCTTTTCAAGAAATAGAAAAGCTAATTTAAACTACACCGTAGTCGCGGTGCAAACGATCCCGATGATTAGAGCCGTGGTCGCCGTTCGATCGCAAGTCGGAGAGTTACAGGACGCGCTTCCCCTTCTCCCCTTGTGGGAGAAGGTGTCGCCGAAGGCGACGGATGAGGGGTGCTCCAGCTTGGCACTGACGCACTCCGTCCAGCACCCCTCATCCGTCTCGGCGCTGCGCGCCGATCCACCTTCTCCCACAAGGGGAGAAGGAAAGGGCAGCGATGCCCCCCTCAGCCCGTGCGTCGATGCTGATCCGATCCGCCATCCAGCCACGCAATGTCGTCGGGCGAAAGCGCAATGTCGAGCGCCTGCAGGCTGTCCTCCAGTTCGTCGAGCGTGCGTGGTCCGATCAGCGGGACGGACGGGAACGGCTGGGCCAGGACGTAGGCGAGCGCGACATGGATCGGGCTCTTGCCCAGCCTGTTGGCGAGCTCGATCGCCCGGTCGCGACGGCCGAAATTTTTCTCCGAGTACCAGACCCGGACCAGCTCTTCATTGTCACGCTGGTCGCGCCCGGCGCGGCCGGTGAAGAAACCCCTTCCCTGGCTCGACCAGGCGAAATTGGGCATCTGCCGGGCGGTCAGCCAGGCCTTCCATTCGTCGCTGGACGAGGTGACGCAACCCGGCCAGATCGGCACCAGCATCTCGGCCAGCGAAAAATTGTTCGAAAGCGCGCCAGGCTTCTGCTTGCCGGTCCGCTCGGCATAGGCAATCGCCTCGTCCATGCGTTCCCTCGTCCAGTTCGAGCCGCCGAACGGACCGCGGATGCGGCCAGCCCTGACCTCCCGGTCCATCGCATCGACGAATTCCTCGACCGGCACGTCGGGATCGTCGCGGTGCATGAAATAGACGTCGACATGATCGGTCTGCAGCCGGTCGAGCGACTGGGTGAGCTGCTTGCCGATCACATCGGGATAGCAGAGCGGGGTGTGCGCGCCCTTGCCGATGACTACCGCTTGCTCACGCACGCCGCGGTTTTTCAGCCATTGGCCGAGCAGCGTTTCGGTGTAGCCGCTGCCGTAGATGAAGGCGGTGTCGAAGACGTTGCCGCCGGCTTCGAAATAGGCATCGAGCAGGATCATGCCGGAGGAGAAGGTGCGAAAATCCTCGAAGCCGAGCGCCAGGCACGAGGCCGGCCGCGGCAGGCCCGGAATTTCGCGCTTCGCAATGATGGTGCCGCCGGAGCGCAGCCGCCGGCCAGAAATGGTGTCGACGCGTTTTTCGGGTTTTTCGATCTCGTATTCGAGCCCGATGGCGGCGCGCCATTTGTCGAGCACACGCAGATTGCCGAGACTGTCGGCCCAGCCCATGCCCGGCCAGGCAAACTCCTGCTTTCCGGCCAGGATCGCCTCGCCGGCGGCGTCGACCTCGAAAGCGTAGAGCCAGCGGTCTTCCCTGACCTCGACCACCTCCTCACCGCCTGAACGGATGATGCGGATCTTGCCGGTGCCGCCTTCCCTGCCGCTCGCATACCAGAAATCCGCGACCTCAATGCGGCCTTTGGTACCAAGGATGCGCAGGACATTGTCCTGGGCGAGCGAGATCCCGCAGGAGACTTCGGCGACGATGCCGTTGGGAAAATGCAGCAGCGCCGAAGCCCATTCGTCGACGCCGGACTGGCCGAGATGCGCCGCACCCGCGACCTTGTCCGGCTCGGCGAAAGGCTTTCCCGATGCGGCCCCGGCAATCAGCCGCGCCATCGAAACGGGGTAGCCGCCGACGTCGAGAATGCCGCCGCCGGCGAGATCGTTGGCATAAAGCCGGTGCTCCGGCATGAAGCCAGGCATGGCGAAGCCGAAGCTCGATTTCACCATGCGCACCTCGCCGATCGCGCCGGACCTGACGAGGTCGACCAGCTTTGCCGTCTGCGGATGCAGCCGGTACATGAAGGCCTCGCCGAGAAAGGTGCCGGCCCTGCGCGCTGCATGGATCATCGCGTCGGCCTCGAAAGCGGTGAGCCCCATCGGCTTTTCGCAAAGCACATGTTTTCCGGCCTCGGCCGCCCTGATCGCCCATTCGGCGTGGCTGGGATGCGGCGTCGAAATGTAGACTGCGTCGACGTCCGGATCGGTGAGCAGAGCCTCGTAGCCGTCGAGGATGCGGGCACCGGGGAAGTTTTCATTAAGGCCCGATTTGCCGGGATTGCGCGCACCAATGGCGACCAATGTGCCGGTGCGCGAATGGGCGACGCCGCCGGCAAAGGCCTTGGCGATGGTGCCGGGCCCGAGAATGCCCCAGCGGATTTTTTGTGGTTCGGACGTCATTCCTGGATCTCCTTGGGGTCGCCTCGGCGTCGCGAGTTGGTGAAAGAAAAATTGCGTGTCTTGGTGTGCATGGCGTTGTCCCAAACCGCTGCGCGGTTCACGCCCGAGGGCATGCTTTTCGGCACTAGCGAATGCGAGCACCTGACTTGTCGAAGAGGAGCGACCGGCCGGCCTTGATCGACACCACCATGTGGTCGCCAGTCGCCCGCTGCCGCGATGCCTCGCGCTCGATGATCAGTTCCTCTGGTCCGGCATTGGCATAGACGTAGCTCACCGATCCGAGGTGCTCGGCGACATCGGCCTTGACGGCGATGTCGCAATCGCCTTCGCCGGCCTCGAAGAAATGCTCCGGCCGCACACCGAGCACGACCTCGGCGCCGACCGCAGGCGGGGCGCCCGACAGCGGTTTCTGCAGCCGAGCGCCGCCATGGTTGGCGAGTTCGAGGAGCGTTGCATTGCCGTCGTTGCCGACCACTTGTGCCGCCAGAAAATTCATCTTCGGCGAGCCGACGAAACCGGCGACGAAGCGGTTGGCGGGGTCGTCATAGAGATCGAGCGGCGCGCCGATCTGCTCGATATTGCCGGCGTTGAGCACGACAATCCTGTCGGCCAGCGTCATCGCTTCGGTCTGGTCGTGTGTCACATAGATCATGGTGACGCCGAGCTCCTTGTGCAGGCGCGAGATCTCGACCCGCATCTGCACCCTGAGCTCGGCGTCGAGATTGCTCAGCGGCTCGTCGAACAGGAACACTTGCGGCTCGCGCACGATGGCGCGGCCGATGGCGACGCGCTGGCGCTGGCCGCCCGACAATTGCCGCGGGCGCCGCTTCATCAGCTCGGCGATGCGCAGGATCTCGGCGGCCCGCTTCACCCGCCGCTCGGTGTCAGCTTTCGGGTTGCCGTTCATTCTCAGCCCGAAGCTCAGATTCTGCTCGACGCTCATATGCGGATAGAGCGCGTAGGACTGGAACACCATGGCGATGCCGCGGTCCGCCGGCTCGACATCGTTCACTAGCTTGCCGCCGATGGCGATCTCGCCGCCGCTGATGTCCTCGAGCCCCGCGATCATCCTGAGCAGCGTGGACTTGCCGCAGCCGGAGGGGCCGACGAAGACGACGAATTCGCCGTCCTCGACGTCGATGTTCGCGCCGTGAACGATCTCGAAGACGCCGAAGCGCTTGACGACATTTTTGAGTGTGACCGCTGCCATGCTGATCCTATTTGATGGCGCCGGCGGCAATGCCGGCGACGAAATGGCGCTGCAAGAGCACGAACACGACGAGCATCGGCACGGTGAGCATCACGGCGCCCGCCATGATGCCGCCCCACGACACTTTGGTGAGGCCGATCAGCGTGCCGAGCGCCACCGGCGCCGTCATCGCGCCGGGCTTGGAATTGATCAGCAGCGGCCAAAGATAATTGTTCCAGGAGGCAAGGAACAGGATGATGGCGAGCGCCGCCAGCATCGGCCGCGCCAGCGGCAGCGCTACGAACAGGAAGATCCGCCATTCCTTGACCCCCTCGACGCGTGCGGCGTCGAACAGATCGCCCGGCATCATCGAGAAGCTCTGCCGCATGAACAGCACGCCGAGCGAATTGAACAGCGGCGGCACGATCAGCGCCACCCAGGTGTTGGCGAGCTTGAAGTCGCGCGCCACCATGATGAATTGCGGGATCAGCACGACAGCATAGGGCAGCGTGATGGTGCCGAGGATGATCGCGACGACGACGCCCTTGCCGAAGAACTGGTAGCGCGCCAGCGCCCAGCCGGCCATCGAGGTGAGCAGCACCGACAGGAATGTATAGGTCACCGCCACCGAGACGGAGATGCCGATGGCGCCGATGAAATTGGTGTCGCGCTGCAGGTTGTTGACGTTGTCGAGGAAGCTGCCATGCGGCAAAAGCTCGATGCTGGGGCTGAAAATGCCCCTGTCGGGCATGGTCGAGAAGATCACCATCATCCACAGCGGAAACAGCCAGATCAGCGCCAGCGGCGTCAGGAAGAGATGCAGCGCGATGCTGCGTCCCAATCTGGAGGAGGAGCGGCTGGAGGAGGAACGGCTCGAAGCGGAACGTGAGCTCATTTCGGCTCCCTCGTCAGCCACAGTTGCACCAGCGAGATGGCGATCGCCAGCCCGGCCATGGTGTAGGCGATGGCCGAGGCGTAGCCGAAATTGAGCGACCTGAAACCCTGGCGGTAAAGCAGCAGCCCGAGCGTTTCGGTGCCGCCGCCCGGCCCGCCGCGCTCGGTGATCAGGAACGGTTCGGTGAACAGCTGCATGGTGCCGATGATCGACAGCACGGCGCAGAACACGATGATCGGCTTGAGCAGCGGCAGGGTGATGTAGAAGAACTGCTTGAGCTTGCTGACGCGGTCCAGCGTCGCCGCCTCATAGACATCCTGGGGGATGGACTGCAAGCCGGCGAGCAGGATGATGGCGTTGTAGCCGGCCCAGCGCCAGGTCACCGCGATCATGATCACCGCCATCGCCGGGGTGACGTTGGAAAACCAGTCGATACGCGGCAGGCCGACGCTGTTCAGCAGCTTGTTGATGATGCCGTAGTCGAGATTGAACATCAGCCGGAACACCGCCGAATAGGCGACTTCGCCGACCACGACCGGGGCGAAAAAGGCGAAGCGGAACAGGCCACGGGCCTTGAGCAGCGGCGAATTGAGCAGCACCGCCATGACGATCGCCAAAGTGATCATCACCGGCACCTGGATGACGAGGATGAGCAAAGTGTTCTTCAAGGCGTTGAAGAATGCCGGGTCGCCGATCAGCCGGCCCCAGTTGAAGGTCGGCGCGAACCGCCACGGCACGGTGCGCGTCGCCTGGAAGGAGATCAGGAAGGAGTTGATGATCGGCCACAGCCAGAAGATCGAGAAGATCAGCAGATAGGGCGCCAGGAAGCGGTACGCCGTGGCGTTCTGATAGCGCATCGTTGCCTCCTTCGCTTCCCGTTTCTAGGTTTACCGGCCTGCCTTGCCTTCTCCCCTTGTGGGAGAAGGTGGATTGGCGCGCAGCGCCAAGACGGATGAGGGGTGCTGGACGGAATGAGACGTTGGTGTTCCCTGGAACACCCCTCATCCGACCTCGCTTCGCGAGGGGAGAAGGGGGTCGCGTTCAGATCACTCTTCGACCGGCAGGCCGGTCGCCGAGGCGATCTGGCTTGCGGCATCGTCGAGCGCCGCCTTGGCGTCGGGGTAGCCGCCGCCGAGATATTTGGTCTGCACTGCGCGGACGATGATTTCCGCGTCGCTCTGGAACGGCGTGCCGCGGCTGGGGACGACTTTCGGCAAGGTGCCAAGAATGTCCTTCCACACCGCCTGGCCGCCCCAATAGGGCTGGCCTTCGGAGACATAGGGGTCGTCGAGCGCCGAGATCAGCGACGGCACCAGGCCAAAACCCTTCAGCATCGCTATCTGGCCCTCATTGGTCGCGAGCGAATATTTCAGGTAGGCGTAGGCGGCTTCCTTGTTGTTCGACACCGAGGTGATGGCGAGCGAGGAACCGCCGAGATTGGCGGCGCGCGGGCCGTCGGCGGTGAGGCTCGGCATCAGGTAGACGCCCCATTTGCCGCTGCCGTCGGGCGACTCGGTGCGTATGGTGCCCTCGTACCAGCCGCCATACATCTGGCTGGCGACCTTGTCGGCGGTGTTGTTGGTGATCTTGGTGCCCCAATCGGCCGAGGTGATGATGCCGGCGTCCTTCATCTCCTTGATCTTGGTCATCGACGCCACGCAGCCCGGCTGGTTGACGGTGATCGACTGCCCGTCGGCGGCGAAATAGGCGCAGCCCTGTTCGTTGGCGATCATGCGGAAGAATTCGGAGTCGCCGTTGAAATCGGCGTTGGTCATGGTCACGCCGGGATTGGCCTCCTGGATCTTCTTGCCGGCGGCAATGAAATCGTCCCAGGTCTTGATCGAGGTCGGGTCGACGCCGGCCTTCTCATAGAAGTCGCGGCGATAGTACATCGCTACCGGGCCGGAATCCCACGGCATCGCATAGGCCTTGTCTTCCACTTCGAGCTCGGTGCGCTTGAAATCGGGGAATTTTGCCTGGTCTTCGGCGGTATAGCCGAGCGTATGGAGGTCGACGAAGCAGTCCGGGAACTGGCTCCAGTAGTTCTCGGCCTCACCGTTCTCGATCGTCACGATGTCCGGCAGCCCCTCTCCGCCGGCGGCGCAGCCGGCAATCGACTTGTCATAGGTCGGCTGGTTGCCGAGATCCTGGACCGTGACCTTGATGTCAGGGAACTGCTTGTTAAAACCTTCTATGGTGGCCTTCAGCGACGAAGCGGCGACGTTCCAGCTCCAGATCGTGATTTCGCCGGATTGCGCAAAGGCCGGGGCTGAGCCCAGGGCAAGCGCGAACGCGGCGCAGGTCAGTGTGATGCGCATTGAAATCCTCCCATTTCATTTGCTCTCTCTTCGCGAGCATGGCTAGACTAGGCGCTGGCGAAGGCTTGTCCGCGACAAAGGGAATAAAGAATGGGCGGAAAGTAAGATGCCGGAAAGGCCGTTTTACCAGCCCGGCGCCAGCAGCGTGGAGGGTCTGCCGCTGCTGCTGCAGATGTTTCACACCCAGCCCCTGGTGATGCTGAAGCCGCATTGGCATGCCCAGGTCGAGGTGAATTTCATCGTCCGCGGCGCCGTGCACTACCGCATGGACGAGCACGAGATCGCGCTTTCGGCCGGCGACATGTGCCTGTTCTGGGGCGGCCTGCCGCACCAGATGGACGATGCGTCGGACGATGCCGTCTATGCCGGCGCGCATCTGCCGCTGGTGCACTTCTTCCGGCTGCACCTGCCCGCCGACGTCCGCAACCGGCTGATGACCGGCGCGACATTGGTGACCAATGCCACCGACCGGTCCGACAGCGACAATTTCGAGCGCTGGAACCGCTACGTCCGCTCGGGCGATGCGGGCAAGGCCGAGCACGCCGTCAACGAACTCTTGCTGCGGCTGGAGCGGGTGCGCTTCGAACCCTACCGGCTGGTACCCGAAACGCCGATCGAGCAGGAAGCAGGCAGCCCCTTCGACCAGCAATCGCTGCGCAATGTCGGGCGCATGTGCGACTTCATCGCCGAGAATTTCCTCTACGACATCGACTGCGTCGACATCGCGGCGGCGGCCGACATCCATCCCAAATACGCCATGAGCGTTTTCAAGAAGTCGACCGGCATGACGCTCAACGAGTATGTCAATTTGTTGCGGCTCAGCTACGCCCAGGCGCTGCTGATGCACCAGGACGCCAACGTGCTGCGCGTCGCCATGGACTCCGGCTTCGGCTCTCTCAGCGCCTTCAACAAGTCATTCCGCAAGCTGGCCGGCATGTCGCCGTCGGATTTTCGCAAAGGCGCGGGCGCCAGATAGTCGATGCACAGGGCATGGCGGTCGATGCCGGCGCGCGCTCGATCAGGAACATCGCTTGTATTGTAATTTGCACTACGGTCAGCCAACTTTTCTGGCAGGAGATGCACATGGCCACCAACGCCAGTTGAGCGCCCACGCAAAAACGCACCACCGGCCGAAGCCGGTGGTGCTCTCTGGATCAGTCTGTAGGGGCAGGACCGTCCAGGGATCCCTTAGGATCTGGCTCAAATGTCGGCTTTTCCTTGATCCGGGGCATCGGCCGAACAGATGAAGGAGCCCGCCAGCTGGGCAAGAATCTCGATGGTACGTGCGCCACCGCGCAGCGGACGGATTTGCAATTCTATTCGGCAGCGTCGGGAATTTCGGAGGTGTCGTCGGAAGACTCTACCGGATCATCCGCGGCCGTTCTTGCCAGGAACTTGTCCAAGGCTGCCTGCAAGGACAGGGTGGCCTGCGGCGAGGCCGGCGTCGTCGAAACGACAGCCATTGCATGAGCAATTCCCCGAGTGGACTTATCCCTGGCCGCCGCAGACGTTGCGGCTCCGTGTCCCTGCGATCCGGCCGCGGCCGAGTTGCCGCCGTTGCCGTTGCTTGCGCCGTTACCCTTTCCGCCGCCATTGCCGCCGGGTCCGGCGAGGACTGGAGACGCGACAAGGGCGAGAGCAGCGACGGCTGCGAACAGACTGGTTCGAGTTTTCATAATTCCTCCTTCGAGCCGCCCTCCCGCCAGGATGATTCCGGACTATGATATGAGGACTCTCTAATATGATGGTCCACTACTTAGGCAGTTTGGTTTAAATACACTCGTCCGCAAGGGACCTTGGTCCAAAATTGAAAAGCAAAAGTCCTAACTCTATTGGGGGTATGCCGAGCGGCGAACAAAGCGCCTGCAGGCCACAACGCAGCCGGCAAGCGATAAGCTCGCTCCGTCTGCTGGGTGATGCCGTCCAGCCCAAAAAACGAAAAAGCCGCGGCGAACCGCGGCTTTTCGATGCTTGATTCCCTTAGAGACCAAGGTTGGGGTCGAGCGTTCGAATCGCTTCACCATCTCCAGTGGCTATGGTTTGGCGGAAGCCGGAAATAACGGCGCTGCTGCGATACAAAGAGGTTACAAGCGCTCGCCTTCCTTCTGACGAACCCGTCACCCAGCCCACTGTGGGCGCGGTTTGGCGAGAATGGAAGCGAAAGCCGCTAGCCGCCCATCCAAGGCATCTCGATCGCCCCGAACGACACAACGATTCCGAGGGCTATTAGCGCAATGCCCAAAGCACCTTCGAAGCGGCGGCCACGCTGCATCAGCTTCTCGACGAAGACGACCAGCGTCAAAAGCAGCATCCAGGCGACGCTCATGACGCCCGCCGCGACCAGCACAGCAAACAGCGCCCAGCAGCAGCCGAAGCAATAGAGCCCGTGGCGCAGCCCCATCTCGAGCGCGCCAACCCGCCCGTCGCGCCAGCGCTGCGCAACGAAAGCGAGCGGCGAACGGCAATGGCTGAGGCAAATGTGCTTGAGGGTCGTGAATTGGTAGAGTCCGGCGACGCCAAGCGTGACACCGAGCGCGAGCGGCGCCCATTTCGAACGCTGAGGCGGATCGAGGCTCGTCGCGAACTCGCTGCCGAACTGGACCAGGACATACACGAGAAGGCCCGCCGCCGCCCAGACGAGCATATAGCCCGCGACGAACATCCATGTCGGGACGGCCACGTGCTGTTCGTGCCTAGCCTGCGCCGCCGCGAACATAAAGATCATGGGCGCCGCGGCCGGCAGCATCATAGCCGCCATCATCACAGTCCATACAGCGAGAAATGCGGCGGCGCCGGCGAGTGACCAGCCGTCGGCGGCAATTCCGGCCATCGCCATGCCGGCCATGCCTTCCATACCCTCCATCCCGCCGCGCACCGCAATGCCCATGGGCATATCCATGCTGAAGGTCTGGTAGAGGGTGAGCGCCCACGCCGCTGCTGTCAGCACGACGAGCGATGCGAGAAGGCCGAGCGGCATGCCACGCAAATTCCAGAGCCGCCACGATTTCCTGGGGAACGCGTCAGGCATCGGCACGCCTAATTCGGGCCGGTCCAGTCGAACGGAATGTGCTTGCTCGAGCGGGCCGTGCCCGTCCAGTCGAGCCCGAAGCCTTTGGTGCTCACCTCGACAGAACGCCCCCAGGTGGCAACCTGGCCCGGGCCGACCTCCGAGCCCGGCGGGTTGATCGTCTGCACCCGCTTGCCGGGTGGTGTTGTGGGACCGGAAAGCGCTTCCGCGCGCCCGACGACGAGGCCAGGAATCTCGACCCGCCAGGTGGCGAGGTCGCCCGCCACCTCGAAAGTAATCGGCACGAACTCCATGCCACGCATCTCGCCGATATTGGCGGCAAAGCCCGCCGGCCAGCCGCCGGCCTGGCCGCCGAAGATCGCCTGCAGGGCTTCGCGCTGCCGCTCGTTCGCCTTCTCGTCGAGGTACATGCCCATCACGGCCTTTGCCTCGCCGGCCCACAGATTGCCTTCGAACTCGCCGAGCGCCACCAGCGTCAGTCCGTCGAGCTTCACGTCGCCATACTGACCCTCGCGCACATGCCAGGCGAGCACGCCCTGGCAGTGATTGCCGGTCGGCCGCTGGGCGAACTCACAAGGGCAAGGGATGTCGCAGCTGCAGATGTCGAACCAGTCGCCTGCAAGCCGCCATTTAGGCACTGCATTCATGGCACTTCCTCCCCGAAATTTAGGGCAATTATACGTCGAAGGCTGGGGGCACTCCAGTAGTTCGTGCGTCGCTCGCTGATTTCCCCTCCGCTGGTTCCGGAAGCCCGGCCTTGCGATTGCGTGGCACGGTTCTTGCTTCCACAGCTTCAGACATGCCGGGCGCGAAGACCCTGTTCCACATCGATACCGGCGTGTGAGGTTGGGACAATGATGTCGCGTAAGCTTCTGTTCGGCCTTCCCGCAGTGTTCTTGGCCGCCGCCGTGGGGGTAGCCCTCTGGTCGTCAGTCACCTCATGGGAATTTCTGACTGCGACCCAATCCGATTCGGTCTTTTGTTCAAGCGGTCCATCACCCGAGACCGTATCGGCGTCGGCGTCAGCGTCACGGACTTTGCCACCATGTCCGCTGGGCGTCACAAGGTCATAGGGAGCGCCTCGATGGTCGCGAGACTGTGGATGTGGTCGCGTAGAGCATTCCTGAAAGATGCGGCCGCCAGCGGTACGTCCGCGGTCGGCGGAAAAGCCGTCGTAGCGCAGACAAGAATCGGAAACGAACAGTCTCCCGCGGCGGAGTCTTGCGGTTATAGGAATCGGCTAAGAGTGCGCCCAGGGAGAGATTGGGTCATGGAACGTTGGGTTTTGATCACTCGGTTGGCATCAGCCTTTCGCGAATTCGTTGTCCCGCGCTATCGGCCAGAGCTCTACTATATGCGCGGGCCCGGGCCGGCCTCCGCGCGCCGCCAGAACCCGCGCTGAAGGCCGGCCTTCATCCGTCCTGATCTCTTGCAACGTCGCATGGTGCAGCAACCACGCGCCTAGCCTAGCGGACCGTGCACTACGTCTTCCGGCTTGGCGCCCAGGCACTCGGCTCGCCCATTTCTGGTCCGGTCGGTCCGGTATGTTTCCTATTCTCCTACTATCTGCGCCACTATCGGTCTTTGACTGCTGTTCGCGCTTAGAATTGGAAAGAGATCGGACCGACCGGACCGTTTTCGAGTCCAAAAAAGACAGCATCCTCGGGCGCGAGCGTACCATCGCATGCCGGATCCGTCTGATGACCAATGGAACCGTGTGGATTAGCAAGAGACTGGGGTTGTTTCTTCCTCTAATTTTGGTCTGAACAACCTGATCGGAGGATCGTCATGACCGCCCCACGTCCGTCCAAGACGCATATCGGAAATCATCGGCTGCATCCGGAAACGTTGATGCTGAGCTACGGCTTCGACCCTCAGCTGTCGGAAGGTGCGGTCAAGCCGCCGGTGTTCCTCACCTCGACCTTCGTGTTCCGATCTGCCGAAGAGGGGCGCGATTTCTTCGATTTCGTATCCGGCCGCAAGGAACCGCCGAGCGGAACCGGAGCCGGGCTGGTCTATTCCCGTTTCAATCATCCCAACAGCGAAATCGTCGAGGATCGCCTGGCAATCTACGAAGGGGCCGAGGCCTGCATCCTGTTCTCGTCAGGCATGTCGGCCATCGCCACCACCCTGCTTGCCTTTGCCCGTCCGGGTGACGCCATCGTGCATTCGCAACCGCTTTATGGCGGTACTGAAACTTTGCTGGCCAAGACCCTGGCCAATTTTGGCGTCGGCGCTGTGGGTTTCGCCGATGGTGTCGATGAATCAGCCATTCGCGCGGCGGCCGATGAAGGTTGCAGGAATCGTCGCGTATCGGTCATCTTCATCGAGACGCCTTCCAACCCGACCAACTCGTTGGTCGATTTCATGGCCGTCGGCCGCATCGCCGACGAGATCGCCGCCAAACAGGGCGAGCGGCCGGTCGTTGTGTGCGACAATACTTTGCTCGGACCGGTGTTTCAGAATCCGCTTGACCACGGCGTCGACGTTTCCGTCTATTCCCTGACCAAATATGTCGGTGGTCATTCCGATCTGATCGCTGGCGCGGCACTTGGCAGCAAGGCCGTCACAAAATCGATCAAGGCGCTCAGGGGGGCGATCGGCACGCAGCTCGATCCGCACTCGTGCTGGATGCTCGGCCGCTCGCTGGAAACGCTTAGCATTCGCATGCAGAAAGCCAACGCCAATGCCCGCATCGTCGCCGAATTCCTGGCCGACCACCCGAAGGTCGCAAGGGTGGCATATCTGCCGTTCCTCGGCGACGACACTCCGGCCGCAGGCGTATTCAGGACGCAATGCACGGGCGCCGGATCGACATTTTCGTTCGATATTCGCGGTGGTCAGGCCGCGGCGTTCGCGTTTCTCAATGCCCTTCAGATATTGAAACTTGCCGTCAGCCTTGGCGGCACGGAATCGCTGGCTAGCCATCCTGCCGCCATGACCCATTCGGGCGTGCCCAAGGACGTTCGGGAACGGATCGGCGTTCTTGAGTCGACAATAAGGCTGTCGATCGGCGTCGAGCACCCCGACGACCTTGTTGCCGATATCACCCAGGCGCTGGCCCTTGCCTGAAAAAATCCCATGACATCTGTTGGGCGGACTGGCGTCCATCTCGTCGCGATTGCCGCGTCCAAGAGTCACCCTGACGCCACCCCCGGGACTGCGCGGTGACCACGGCCTTTTCCCAGGCTTGAAGTAGCTGCGATTTCAACCGCCCCAAAACGAAAAAGCCGCGGCGGACCGCGGCTTTTCGATGCTTGATTCCCTTAGAGGAAACTGGAGCGGGTGAAGCGATTCGAACGCTCGACCCCAACCTTGGCAAGGTTGTGCTCTACCCCTGAGCTACACCCGCTCGCGCGGCTTTTGGGCCGCAAGCCGAGCCTATATGGCTGAAGGGCGCGGCGATTGCAACAGGGAAATCGCAGGTTTTTTGGCCGCACCCGGCGACGTAAACGAGCCTTCCCCAGCGCGGACAGGAACGCAATCGGCAGCCTTGCTGCGCAACGGTCTTGTCTCGGCCGCGTCATTGGCCGTAAACGGCATGATCCAAACCGCGACAACAAGCCAAACCGCAACAACAGAAGGTCCGACAAGAAACGACATGCCGAAAACCGAAGCCGAGCTTTTCGCCTTTCTCGCCGATCTCGGGATCGAGGTCTCGACCCTGCGCCATCCGCCGCTGTTCACGGTCGCCGATTCGCAGGCGCTGCGCGGGGAAATCGCCGGCGGGCACACCAAGAACCTGTTCCTCAAGGACAGGAAGGACAATTTCTTCCTGGTCAGCGTCGATGAGGAGGCGGTGGTCGATCTCAAGCAGATCCACCAAATCATCGGCGCCGCCGGGCGCGTGTCCTTCGGCAAGCCGGAGATGCTGATGGAGCTTCTCGGCGTCGTTCCGGGGGCGGTCACCGTGTTCGGCTTGATCAACGATACGCAGTTACGGGTCAAGGTCGTTCTCGACCACGAGTTGATGCGCCATGCCGTCATCAACGCCCATCCGCTGACCAACGAGGCAACGACATCGATCGCCGCCGCCGACCTGGTCAAATTCGTCGAGGCAACCGGGCATGATGCTGTTATCTTGAAAGTCACGGCATGATCGCCACATGGATGACGATAAACCGACTTCTGAGTGAGAATTAAGGATGTTGCGCCGGGCTGGCGGCCGGGCGGCGACCGAAAGGGCACGAGATGAGCGACAACAATCAATTTGGCGGCCCGTTTGGCAGCAATGCCGGACAGTATGCCACCACTGTGCAGTATGGCGGCACTGACGCCACCCCCGCGAAAGTCGCGCTTGGCGACCCGCCTGTCGCTGCCGACGTCATCAAGGAGACGACGACCGCCACATTTGCCGCCGACGTCATCCAGGAATCGCGACGTCAGCCGGTGCTGGTCGATTTCTGGGCGCCATGGTGCGGGCCCTGCAAGCAACTGACGCCGCTGCTGGAAAAGGCGGTCACCGCCGCCGGCGGCAAGGTCAAGCTGGTCAAGATGAACATCGACGACCATCCTTCGATCGCCGGACAGCTCGGCATCCAGTCGATACCGGCAGTCATCGCATTCAAGGACGGCCAGCCGGTCGACGGCTTCATGGGGGCCATTCCCGAGAGCCAGATCGCCGCCTTCATCCAGAAGGTCGGCGGCAAGGGCAATGGTGCGCCGCAGGTGGCCGAGGCGCTTGCCGCGGCCGCGGAGGCGCGCGCCGCCGGCGATGTGCATACCGCGGCGGACATTTTCGACGCGATCCTGGAACAGGCGCCGGAGACGATCGAAGCGATTGCCGGGCTGGGCGATCTGCTGTTCGAGGCCGGCGATGCCGAGGGTGCCGAAGCCGTGCTGGCGCGGGCGCCGGAAGCAAAAAAGGATGCGCCGCCGCTCGCCGCGGTGCGCGCCAAGATGGCGCTCGCCGCGCAGGCACAAGCACTTGGCAATCCGGCCGAGCTCGAGCGCCGCCTGGCTGAGAACCCCGGGGATCATCAGGCACGTTTCGAGCTTGCCATGATCCAGAACGCCAACGGCGAGCGCATGGCCGCAGCCGACAATCTGCTGGCGATCGTCAAAGCCGATCGCTCGTGGAACGACGACGGCGCCAAGACGCAGTTGCTGCAGTTCTTCGAGGCCTGGGGCATGACCGACGAGGCAACGCTGGCGGCACGGCGCAAATTGTCGTCGCTGCTGTTTTCCTGAGCCCGCCTCAAGCTGTTTTTGCCTGATGGCCTTGCGGTCGACAATGGCTGCGCCAGATTAGGAGGCCTGACCGATCCGTTCTTCGCCTGGTGACGATTTTGGGTCAGGTTGCGAAGGGATGGGCGGGCTTGATGCGCTTCTTGAGGGAGCGAGCGGAGGTTTGAAGTGCAGGCGGGAAACGCGCATTACCGGCTCGATACGGATTTGCCGCCGACGGTGCCGATCTTCCCGCTTGAAGGCGCCTTGCTGCTGCCGGGCGGCCGCATGCCGCTCAACATTTTCGAGCCGCGCTATCTGGAGATGGTCGATGAGGCGATCGCCGGATCGCGGCTGATCGGCGTCATACAGCCCAGCCTCGACGGCGCGCGGCGTCCCGACGGCGAGCCGGCGCTTTGCAATGTCGGCTGCGCCGGCCGTATCATCGCGCTTTCCGAGAGCGGCGACGGCCGCTACCTGATTTCGCTGCAAGGTGTGTGCCGGTTCCGCATCGTGCAGGAGCTTGTGGTCAAGACGCCCTTCCGCCAGTGCCGGTTTGCACCCTTTCTCACCGATCTCGACGAAGATCAAGCCGAGGCCGAGATCGACCGGCCGGCGCTGCTCAAGGCATTTCGCGCCTATTTGCAGGCCAACGATCTTGAAGCCGACTGGGAAAGCGTCAGCCGCGCCGAAAACGCCATGCTGGTCAATGCGCTGTCGATGATGGCGCCCTACGGGCCGGCCGAGAAACAGGCGCTGCTCGAAGCGGCGGACCTGAAGACACGCGCCGAAACGCTGATCGCCATCACCGAAATGGCGCTGGCACGCGAAAACGAGGATTTCGGCTCGAGTTTGCAGTAGGCAAAGTAAAAGGAACGCAGGGACTAAGCCAATTGCGGAAGTCGGCGCCGCCCCTCATCGCCCTGCCGGGCACTTCTCCCCGTATAGGGACGGGGAGAAGGGGCTGTCGGCAGCCTTGGCGGACGTTCTGCAACGCGGGTGATTGGCGAAACCATCGATGAGAGCGTCCCTCTCCCCGTCACTATACGGGGAGAGGGATGCCGGCAGGCAGGTGAGGGGCAGCGTCAACGCACGAAGACTGAGGACGAACGAGAGGACTGGCAAAAATGGTGGATGGGCGTGAGGGAAAGAAGGCCAATGTCGACCCCAAGCTGCTGGAATTGCTGGCCTGCCCGCTGACCAAGGGTCCGCTTAGCTGGGATCCGGAGCGCAGCGAGCTCATCTCGAGGGTCGCACGGCTTGCCTATCCGGTGCGTGACGGCATCCCGATCATGCTGCCTTCTGAGGCGCGCTCGCTCCCCTTCGACGACGGATTGCCGCCATCGCGGTTGGGTGGGCCGTCCTGAAGCGTGGTGATCCTTCGCTGTCCCGCCGACACATCCCCTATTGAAAATTGCGCCCCTTGGGCATGACCCTTTCTGCCTTCCCCGCGATGTCCTGCCGGTCGTTTTGCACGACAGGGACATCGGGCTTCTCCTGCAAAAGCACGGACAGCCAGGGTGTCAGGTCCTCGACCTTGTCGGCGACGATATGGATGACGTCCGATTCCGACTGCAGTTTGCCGGTGACGCGGACCAGCCGCGCGCCCATGACAATGGACCGGTAGCGGTTGAAGGTCCTTTCCCAAAAAATGACGTTGGCGACCGCCTGCTCGTCTTCCAGCGTCAGGAAAATCGCTTTGGCGTTGCCCGGCCGCTGCCGCACCAGGACAAGGCCGGCGACCGAAACGCGCTTGCCGTCCCGAACCTGGCCGAGGCGCGCATTGGGGGTGACGCCGGAACGGTCGAGCCGCTGGCGCAGAAAGGCCAACGGATGCGCCTTCAGCGACAGGCCGAGCGAACGGTAGTCGTGGACGACGTGCTCGCCGAGCGGCATTGTCGGCAGCCTGGTCTCGGGCTCGAGATCGCGCAAGCGAATCGCCGGCCGGTCGAACAGCTGCAGGGTCTCCGTGGCACTCCTGCCGTCGAGCGCGCGGACCGCCCACAGGGCGTCGCGGCGGTCGAGGCCGAGCGAACGGAAAGCGTCGGCTTGCGCCAGCTTCTCGATCTCATCGACATAGAGGCCCGAGCGCAGCCAGACATCGCGAACGGATGCGTAGCCGTCGCCGCGTCTGGCGACAAACACCTCCATGCGCTCCTTCGACAGGCCCTTGACCTGGCGAAAACCCAGCCGGACGGCATGGCTGGTCCGGATGACGCCGCGCATCTGGGCATGGCGGTCGAGGAGGCGGGTTGGATCGAAAGGCACTTCCTCCAGCGCGCAGTCCCAACCGGAAAAATTGACGTCGACCTCGCGGATTTCAACGCCATGGTCGCGCGCGTCGCGGACAAGCTGAGCCGGCTGATAAAACCCCATCGGCTGGGAATTCAGGATCGCGGCGCAGAACACGTCGGGATAGAAGGTCTTGAACCAGCAGGAGGCATAGACCAGCAGGGCGAAGGAGGCGGCATGGCTTTCGGGAAAGCCATATTCGCCAAAACCCTCGATCTGCTTGAAGCAGCGCTCGGCGAAGTCCTTTTCGTAACCCCGCAAAATCATGCCCTCGACCATCCGCTTGCGATAATTGCCGATCGTGCCGGTGCGCTTGAAAGTGGCCATGGCGCGGCGCAGTTCATCGGCCTCGCCCGGCCTGAAGCCGCCGGCGACAATGGCGATCTTCATCGCCTGTTCCTGGAACAGCGGCACGCCCAGCGTCCTGCCGAGTATCTCTTCCAGTTCCGGCTTGGGATATTCGGGCTTTTCCTTGCCCTGCCGGCGGCGCAGATAGGGGTGGACCATGTCGCCCTGGATCGGGCCGGGCCGCACGATCGCCACCTCGATGACGAGGTCATAGAATGTTTTCGGCCTGAGCCGCGGCAGCATCGACATCTGGGCGCGCGATTCGATCTGGAAGACGCCGATCGTGTCGGCACGGCAGATCATGTCGTAGACATGTTTGTCCTCGGCAGGGAGGGTGGCCAGCACATAGGGCCGGCCAAAGTCATCCCGCGCGTCGGGATAATGATCTTCAAGCAGAGTGAAGGCGCGCTGCAGGCAGGTCAGCATGCCGAGCGCCAGCACGTCGACTTTGAGGATTTTCACCGCGTCGAGATCGTCCTTGTCCCACTCGACCATCTTGCGCTCGTCCATCGCCGTCTTGATGATGGGCACGATCTCGTCGAGCCGGTCCCTGGTGATGACGAAGCCGCCGACATGCTGCGACAGATGACGGGGAAAGCCCATGATCTCGTTGGCGCATTCGATCACCTGCCTTGTCGACGGATCGGTCTGATCGAGGCCGCCGGCGCTGGTCTCCTTTTCGCCGAGCTCCGAGGTCGACCAGCCCCAGATCGAGCTGGACAGCGCGCTCCTGACATCGTCCGACAGGCCCATCGCCTTGGCCACTTCGCGCATCGCCGAGCGGCCCCGGTAGCTGACGACGGCCGCGGCAAGCGCGGTGCGCTTGGCGCTGTATTTCGAGTAGATATACTGGATGACCTCCTCGCGCTTTTCATGCTCGAAATCGACATCGATGTCGGGCGGCTCGTTTCTTTCCTCGGAAATGAAACGCTCGAAAAGCGAATCGATCCGCTCGGGCCCCACTTCGGTGATGCCGATGCAATAGCAGACCACCGAGTTGGCCGCGGAGCCACGTCCCTGGCAGAGTATGCCCTGGCTGCGGGCAAATTTGACGATGTCGTAGACTGTCAGGAAATAGCGCGCGTAATTCAGGCGCTCGATCAAAGCGAGTTCTTCGCGGATGCGCCTGGTCACATCGGCGGGAACGCCCGAGGGGTAGCGTATCGCGGCTCCCTCCAGAGCCAGCCTTTCCAGTTCGGCCTGGGGCCCAAGGCCCGATTCCGTCGGTTCGTCGGGATAGTTGTATTGGAGGTCACTGAGCGAGAAGCTCAATTCGCCGGCAAAGTGCTGCGTTTGCGCCAGTGCCTGCGGATGCCGCCGGAACAGCCGCGCCATCTCCATTGGCGGCTTCAAATGGCGCTCGGCATTGGCCGCCAGTTCCAGCCCGGCTTCGGCAACAGGCAGGTTGAGGCGGATCGCCGTCAGCACGTCCTGCAACCGGCGCCGTTCGGACGTATGGTAAAGAACGTCGTTGGTCGCCATCAGCGGAATGCCTGATGCCTCGGCCATGGCAGCCGCCTGCTCGACACGGTAGCGGTCGTTGCCGTGATAATCCGGCGAAACGGCAAGCCGCAGGGTCTTGCCGAAGCGATCTTTTAGGCGGCTGATCAGCCTGAGATCATCCTCGGCCGGCATCGACAGATCCGGCAGGATCGCCAGCGACATGAGATCGCCCCATTCGAAAAGGTCGTCGCGATAGAGCAGCGGTGCGCCCTTTTCGCTGTCGTCGCGCATATTGGCCTGCGTCAGCATGCGGCACAGATGGCCCCAGCCCTTGCGGTCCTGCGGATAGGCGAGAACGTCGGGCGTGCCATCGCAAAAAACCAGGCGGCAGCCGGGATGATAGGAAAGACCTTCCACCTTGGCCTGCTGCCAGGCGCGCACGACGCCGGCCACCGTGTTGTGGTCGGCAAGCCCGATCGACGAAAAGCCGAGGAACTTTGCCGCAACCACCAGCTCCTCCGGTTTCGAGGCGCCGCGCAGGAACGAGAAATTCGACTGGATGCCGAATTCGGCGTAGGGGACGGCCGCTAGCGCGTTCATGCGAAGACCCCATGCATGAACCAGCGCGGCGCCGCCTGCGAGGCGCCGTAGAGACCCTGGCGATAAAGCCAGTAACGGCGGCCGTCGCTATCCTCGATGCGGAAATAATCCCGGGTCGCTTCCTGCCCCGCTGCCTCCCGCCACCATTCCGGGGCGATGCGTTCCGGCCCTTCGGCGCGCGCCACCCGGTAGAGCGCGCGCCGCCAGCGGAAGTTCATCGGCGGTCCTTCTGGCATTTCGGTGGCCGGCACCTCGATCGGCTCGGGCGAACGGAACAGCCGGATCGGCCGTTCTGGCCGCAAGACAGGCCTGGTGTCTTGTATCTTGTCCGGCTGCTTCGGCGCAGAGAGCCTTTGCGGCGCCTCCGCATAGGGATGCGTGGCGACGGCGCGCTCGGGCAGATGACTCTCGACGGCAACCGGTTTCAAAACCGCGCTGTCGCCGAGCCGGGCGCGGATGCGGTCGGCGAAAAGGGCGATGTCGGCGCCGTCATCGCGCGTCTCGCCGGTCAGATCCGCCTGCTGCATGTCGAAGGCCGCGGCCGACAGCACCGAGAGGCGCACGAGATCGAAGCCATAGCCGGCATCGATGTCCTGTTCGAGCGCGGCAAGCCTTTCGTGGAACAATTTCTGGATCAGCAGCGGCTCGCGCAACGGCCGCGAGGTGCCGACGGCGATGCGGCTGACGGCACCGTCGACGCGGAAAAGCAGCAGCGCCAGCCTTCTTGCGCCCTCGCCGCGGCGCTCGAGGTCCGCTTTCAATGTCGTCGCCAGCATTTTCACCAGCCGCTCTATTTCGTCGGTCAGCATGATCGGTTCTGCGAGATGGCGTTCGACCGAAAGCGGCGCCACCGGCAGGCGCGGCGACACCGCCTCGTCGAGGCGGCCGAGCGCCTGGTCGAGACGCAAAAGCAGCGATCTGCCGAAGCGGCGGGCGAGCGGCGCGCGCGGTGCTGCCATGACGGCGCCCGCCGTGCGCAGGCCGACGCTTTCCAGGCTGGCGCGGATCTCAGGCTCGATGCGCAGCGCCGCCAGCGGCAAGGGTGCGAGAAGCGCTTCCTCCTCGCCACCGGGGACGATGCGGTCACCAGAAAACCGCGCTGCCGCCCAGGCTGCACCTGGTGTGGCGGCAAGGCCGGCGCGGACATCGAAACCCTGATGGAAAAAGCGCGACAGGATGTCGTCCAGCATCGCCCGTTCGCCGCCGAAAAGATGGGTGCAGCCGGTGACGTCGAGGAACAGGCCGTCGGCTGCGTCGATCGCCACCAGCGGGGTGTAGCGGTCGCACCAGTCGGCGAGGCTTTCGAGCAGGCGGCGGTCGGCCTCGGGATCGGCTTCCACGACGTCGATCGACGGATGCATGGCGCGCGCGTCGGCTATGCCCATGCCGCGCTTCAGGTGAAGCGCCTCAGCCCGCTCGTCGAGGGCGGCGATGCGCTGCGCGTTCGCCTGGCGATGGCTGATCACCAGCGGCAGGTGATCCGACGGCCGCGAACGCCAGGACCGTCCCAGACGCTGGCGCAGGATCCTTTCCGCGGCGAGATGCGGAAACCACAGGGACAGGATTCGCTGCCGGTTCTTGCCGTCCTTCCCTGGTCCTTCTTTCCTCGAAACTGCATTCATCGGGGTTCCACTCCAGTGTGAATTGTCCTGGCAAGGCGGTGCGGCTCTTGCCGATGCTGACGGTGAAGGCGGGGCGGCCGATCGAGCCGGCGAGCGGCCCGGCGATCGTCTGGCGCGGTGCCGACGGCGCCGCCGACAGGACGAGGCGGACGGGCGCCGCCGTCGGCTCGGGTTCGCCGGCCTGGCGCAGCAGGAACACCGGCCGGCCGGCGCTCTGCGCCCGGGCGTGCAGCCGCCGCGTCGCGGTGAGGTCCAGCCGCTGCGGACTGCCGCGGATTTCGAGGATGACGGCGGCGAGCGCCGTCATCCGGACGGCCTCCTCGGCGGTCCACAGCGCGTCGAGGAGCCTTGGCGCCTCGGAAAACAGCAATTGCTCCGGCTCGATGCCGAAAAGGCGATGAAGCCCTGTGGCATAGGGGAAGCCGGCCTCGCGGAAGATTTCCGCGGTGCCGATCCACAGGACCGGCAGTCGCGGCCCCTTTTTGAGGATCAGGCCGACGAGCGACAGGGCGAAGCCGGCGACGGCTCCGGCATCGCGGGTCGCGGCGCCATGGATCTCGCTCAGCGCCGCCTTCGGCAGGCCGCCGCCGAGCGCAGTATCGAGACCTTCGGCGCCGGTGCGCAGAAACGCATCGGGCGGCGCCACGGCGAGGCCGCGGCGGACAATTGTCAGATTTTTGGGCGGGATGTCCGCTGTTGGATCTTGGGGCGTGACATCAGCTGTTGGATTCCGGGGCGCATCAACGGGAGCGCCGGCCGGCGCCTGCAGGCGCTCGGGCAGCGTTCCCTCGATCTTCGCGATCTGGCGGCGCAGGGCAAAAACAGTCTCCCGCGCCACGGCGCTTGTCGCCATGACGGTCAGCTTCCACTCACAATTGTTCCTGTTATGTTCTAATAGATTCCAGAGGGCGGCCGAAGAGTCAAGCGGAGTCATGGGCGCAGTCATGGGGAATTAATTCCTGCCGTACGTGGACGGCTACCCGGCCATTTGCCGAGTCCGGCGCGAAAGCCTATATGCCGGGATCAGAAGGACAACGCATGGCCCGCATCTACAAAACCCGTACCTGGCACGACGAGCTTTCGCCGTCGATGGAGGAAATGGAGTTCCTGGCGCTAGAAGCTTACGCCCATCTGCCGGAGGAGTTTCGCAAGCTGACCGGCGAGATCGTCATCCAGATCGCCGAATTCCCGACCGACGAGATCATGGACGATTTGTCGCTGGAAACGCCTTTCGACCTGCTCGGCCTGTTCGAGGGGCGCGGCATCGCCGAGCGCTGGAATCCGCAGACCGGCGAGGGGCCGAACCGCGTCACGCTCTACCGCCGCGCCATCCTCGACTACTGGGCCGAGAACGAGGAGACGCTGGGCGACATCGTCACCCATGTGCTGATCCACGAGATCGGCCACCATTTCGGCCTGTCGGACGATGATATGGAGCGGATCGAAGAGGCAGCCGAGTAAAGGGATCGACGTCTCATTCCTTCGCGGCCCCCCTCTGTCCTGCCGGACATCTCCCCCTCAAGGGGGGAGACTGGCAGCTTTGGCCCGCACCGCACACGCTGCAACTCTGAAGATTGGCGAAAGCCGATGCGACATCCGATCTCCCCCCTTGAGGGGGAGATGTCCGGCAGGACAGAGGGGGGTGCTGGCCCGCCGACATCTGGAAGATGTTTATGCTCGATGCGATGTCACCAATCGCTGAGCTTGGTGCCAGGGCCGTATTCCTGGCCCTCGACATCCTTCACCACGGCCTGGCCGCAGCGCATGACCTTGGTCTGCTTGTCGTAGGAATAGGTTGGCGAGCCGAACAGGTGCCAGCCCTTGTTCAGCGCCGCCGTCACCTTGTGGCAGAAGCTGGAATCGTCCGGGCCGGACAGAAAGCGGTAGAGTTTCATTTTTCATTCCTGTGGTGGGTTGCGATCATGTCCCGCTGGCGCTGGCGGCCGCCTTCGCCAGCAGTTTCTCGGCCTGCGCCAGATGCAGCCGCTCGAGCATTTTTCCGTTCAGCGCAATGACTTGCCTGCCGGCATTTTCGGCAAGCGCGAAGGCCTCCTTGACCGCACGCGCCTCGGCCACGCCTTCGGCAGATGGTGCAAAGGCGCGGTTTGCGGCATCGATCTGGGCCGGGTGAATCAGCGATTTGCCGTCGAACCCCATGGCGGCTGCTTCCGTGCATTCGCGCGCAAAAGCGTCCAGATCACGAAAATCGTTGAAGACACCGTCAAGCAGGTCGAGGCCACCGGCGCGTGCTGCGAGCACCATCTGCATCAGCCATGGCGTGAGATAGCGCCGGTCGGGCGTAGCGAGAATGCCGGTGTCCTTGACCAGGTCGTTCGTTCCGGCAACGAAACAGACCAGCCGCGAGGCCGGATCGCGGCCAAGCTCGGCAATCGGGCCGATGTTGAGCAGCGCCTTGGGCGTCTCGATCATCGCCCACAGCTTCACCGCGTCGGGTGAAAAATTGTCGTCGAGGACGTCGCCGGCTTCCAGGACGTCGCGCGGCGTGTCGACCTTGGGCAGCAGGATGGCGTCGGGCTCGCAGCTTGCCGCCGCCAGCAAGTCCTTGGCGCCCCATTCGCTGGAGAGCGAGTTGATGCGCACGATCATTTCGCAGCGCAGGTTTGCGCGGTGAGCGAAAATATCAGCCAGTTTTTCGCGCGCAAAAACCTTGTCGGCCGGGGCGACGGCATCTTCGAGATCGATGATCACGGCATCGCAGGCCAGCGACGAGATCTTGGCCAGCGCCTTGTCGTTCGAGGCCGGGACGTAAAGCACCGAGCGGCGCGGGCGGCAGGTTTCAGTCATGCCTGATCTATGCCGCCTGGAGGCGATCGAAGCAAGCACACAGGGCAATCGCTTCGGGCAGTCATAGCTTGCATTGGATGCAAGCCAATCATCGAAGTTGGCGCCGCCCCTCATCGCCCTGCCGGGCACTTCTCCCCGTATAGGGACGGGGAGAAGTGGGTGGCGCAGCCTCGACGCCATTCTTGCAACGCTGGTGATTGGCGAAACCGGCGATGAGAGCACCCTCTCCCCGTCACTATACGGGGAGAGGATGCCGGCAGGCAGGTGAGGGGCAGCGCAAGAGCCCGGAAAGGGGTGACGGGGCGGATTCAAAGCTGAAGTGATTCCTGACCCTGCACAAAAACTGCACAACATTGCGGAAAATCTCCTCGGACCCGCCTCGCTGCCTGCATTTCGGCCGGCGAAAAGGGCGCATGCAAGAGCGCGAAAAGCCCCGTTGGTTCCTGCCCCTCCGCGATGACGGTTGCTGGCTCATCGATCCGCCGCGTTCGGCGACTCTCTTTCCCTTCATCCGCAAATCTCCGCCCCCCGGCCGGATCAAAGCCGCTGAGAAAACCCGATCATGACATCGCTGCTTACCGCCGCGCCGGGCACTTGCGCGCGCTTCGGCGTTGCCGTCCTGCTTGCCGCGCTGGCCGATTTCTTCTTCTATGGGCAGCCGGTCGGCATCACGCTCTTCCTGTTCGGCATGACGCTGGCCGCCGCGGCCGCGGCGCTCCAGCCGTCGGCGCTCGGCGCCGGCCGGGCCTGGTTCAAACCCGTTGGCCTGCTTGTCGGGCTACTGCCGTTCCTTGAAAATGTCAGCGCGCTGTCCGTCGCGATCGGGCTTGCGGCGCTGGCCGTCTTTACGCTTTCGCTGGTCGGGCGGCTGCGGCGCGGATTTGGCCGCATTGCCGGCCAGGTCGCGCTGTTCCTGCTCGCAGCGCCGTTTCGGTTCGTCCACGATTTCGTCCGCTGGCGCAAGGCGGCGCAGCGGCTTGGCCGGCGGCGCATCGGCTTTGCGGCGATCGCCGTCTGGATCATGCCGCTGACCCTGGGCGCAGTTTTTCTGGCGCTGTTCGGCGCCGCCAATCCGGTTATCGAGAACTGGCTGTCGCTGATCGATCTCCACGCACTGCTCGACCTCATCCAGCTGCCGCGGCTGGCCTTCTGGCTGCTCGTGCTTGCCGGCGTCTGGGCTTTTTTGCGGCCGCGCCTGCCGCGCTTCTTGCGCCGCATTGCGCATCGGGGGACACCTGTCCCTGTCAGCGGGGTGACGACAACGACAAAACCCGCCAGGGCGATCGAGGACATCATCTTCGGCAAGGCCGCCATCCTTCGCGCGCTGGTGGTCTTCAACATCCTGTTCGCGATGCAGACGGCGCTCGACGCCACCTATCTGTGGGGCGGCATCGCCCTGCCCGACGGGCTGACCTACGCCGCCTATGCGCATCGCGGCGCCTATCCGCTGATCGTCACGGCGCTGCTCGCCGCCGGTTTCGTGCTGGCGGCGCTCAGGCCGGGAAGTGCCACTTCCAGCGATCCGTTCATCCGCCGGCTGGTCTATGTCTGGGTGGCGCAGAACATCGTGCTGGTCATCTCGTCGATCCTGCGGCTTGAACTCTATGTCGGCATTTATGCGCTGACCTACTGGCGCGTCGCCGCCTTCGTCTGGATGGGGCTGGTGGCGGCGGGCCTTACCCTGATCATCGCCCGCATCGCGCTCGGAAAATCCAATGAATGGCTGCTTTCCGCCAATCTTCTGACGCTATCGGCGACGCTTTATGCCTGCTCGTTCATCAATTTTGCCGCCCTGATCGCCAACTACAATGTCGAGCACTCATTCGAAATGACCGGCCATGGAACCGAGCTCGATTTCTGGTACCTGCGTTCGCTCGGTCCCAGCGCCCGGCCGGCACTCGATCGCTTCCTCGAGCAGCAGGCCAGGACGAATGCGGCCAGCTTTTCCCCCTACCGCGAACTCGCCCGTTTGCTGGGACAGGACGAGGCCCGCTACCGCGCGGCCCAGGAAACTGGCGCGCCTGGAGCTTTCGCGACTGGCGGCTCCTTCGCACTCTCGACACGTCTATCCCGTTCGTGGTTCCTCAGGGCTCCGAACCCTTCGTGCCGGGCCGCTGATCGATGCCGCATCACATCCTGATCGCCGACGATGATCCGCACATCCGCGAGATCATCTGTTTCGCGCTTGAAAAGGCCGGCATGAAAACGGTTGCGGTAGCCGACGGCGCCGCCGCATTGCAGGCGATCGAGCGCCGCGCGCCCGACCTTGTCGTGCTCGACATCGGCATGCCGGAGATGGACGGGCTGGAGGTCTGCCGGCGGCTGCGGCACACATCCGATGTACCGGTGCTGTTCCTGTCGGCGCGTGATGAAGAAATCGATCGCATCCTCGGGCTCGAAATGGGTGGCGACGACTATGTCACCAAGCCGTTCAGCCCGCGCGAGCTGGTCGCCCGCGTCAACGTCATCCTGCGGCGTGCCCGCCCGGCAAAAGCCGAACCGGCCGACGACAGGCAATTTTTGCACGGCCGTCTGGCTTTGCTGCCGGCCAGCCACGCCGCCAGCTTCGACGGCAGGCCGCTGGTGTTGACCTCGATCGAATTCGCCATCCTGAAAGGGTTTCTGGCGCGCCCGGCGCATGTGCTTGGGCGCGACATGGTGATGGCCAATGCCTATGCCGGCAACATCCATGTCGCCGACCGCACCGTCGACAGCCATATCCGCAACATCCGCGCCAAGCTGGCGGCGGCCGGCTGCACGGATGCGATCGAGACCGTGCATGGCGTCGGCTTCCGGCTCGGCCGGTGCGGCGCGTGACCGCGCATAAATGGCGGCCGCGCCTCGCCACCATCGTTGTCGCCATCCTGATCATGGTGATGGCGCTGCCGCTGGTCGGCCTGTTCTTCTTCAGGCTCTACGAGAACCAGCTGATCCGCCAGACCGAGGCCGAGCTGATTGCGCAAGGTGCCGCCCTTGCCGCCATCCATGCGCAAGAGGTCCGCGACGCCGGCATCGCGGCTGAAAAGCTCGGCGCGGCCGTGCCTGCCGACAGCGACAATCCGGACTCTCCCTACCGGCCGATCGAGCCGCGTCTCGATCTCGCCTCCGACAGGGTTCTGGCGACACGGCCCGCGGCGACGGTCGCCACCGTCGATCCCGCCTTCACGGCGATCGGCGCGCGGCTGTCGGGTATTCTTGCCGAGACGCAGAAAACCACGCTTGCCGGCTTTCGGCTGCTCGATCCCAAAGGCGTCGTCATCGCCGGACGCGAGGAGATCGGCCTGTCGCTCGGCGCCGTCGGCGAGGTTCGCGCAGCACTTGCCGGCCGCTATGCCAGCGCGCTCAGGCAGAGGATATCAGACGAGCCGCCACCTTCGCTCTATTCGGTCAGCCGCGGCACGAGAGTCCGCGTCTTCGTCGCAATGCCGGTCGCCGTCGCCGGCAAGGTCGCCGGCGTCGTCTATCTGTCGCGGACGCCGAACAACATCGTCAAGCATCTTTATGGCGAGCGCGGCAAGGTGGTGCTGGCGGCGATCGCCATCCTCGGCGGCACGCTGCTCATCGGCCTGATCTTCCTTCGCACCGTCAGCCGGCCGATCTACGCGCTGATGGAGCGGACAAAGCGCATCGCCGCCGGTGATCGAGCAGCGATCAGGCCACTCGACCATCATGGCACGCGCGAGATGGCAGCGCTGTCCGACGCTTTCCTCGAGATGGCCGAAAAGCTGCATGCGCGCTCCGACAGTATCCAGACCTTCGCCACCCATGTCTCGCACGAGCTCAAATCGCCGCTGACGGCGATCCAGGGGGCGGCCGAACTGCTGCGCGATTCAGGTAGCGCAATGGACGAGGCCGAGCGGCGGCGGTTTTCAGACAATATCGTCACCGACGCCGGGCGGCTCAATCTGCTGGTGCGTCGTCTGCTCGACCTGGCGCGCGCCGAAAATCTTGCGCCCAGCGGCGAAAGCACGTCGCTCACTGCGGCCCTGGCGCTGTTGCCGACCGGGGACAGGCTGGCGCTTCGGGTCGAGGCGGGCGGCGAGACCGGCCTGCGCATCTCGGCCGAGAACGCAGCGATCGTGCTCGCCAATCTCATCGACAATTCGGCAAGGCATGGCGCGACGATGGTTTCGATCACGGCGGCGAGCGCAGGCGGCAAGGCGACGATCCAGGTGAGCGACGACGGCGCCGGCATTTCGCCGAGCAACCGCGCGCGTATTTTCGAGCCATTCTTCACCACACGCCGCGATTGCGGCGGCACCGGCATGGGCCTCGGCATCGTTCTGGCCCTGCTGAAAGCGCATGATGGCACGATCCGCCTGGTTGACTCCGAGCGCGGCACGCGCTTCGAGATCATCTTGCCGGCTGTATGAATTGCAGCATGATCGTTTCAGAAAACCGGCTTCGGGATCATGCTTCAGAACTGGAGAAGCGAAAAAGTGCGCTACGACGTCATCATCATCGGC
This sequence comes from Mesorhizobium sp. WSM4810, assembly GCF_055811235.1. NCBI lineage: Bacteria > Pseudomonadati > Pseudomonadota > Alphaproteobacteria > Hyphomicrobiales > Phyllobacteriaceae > Mesorhizobium > Mesorhizobium sp. WSM4810. The sequence continues at coordinate 229,515 of NZ_JBVVQV010000006.1, forward strand.
GGAGCCATCGTCGGCTCCTCGATCGCCTATTATTTGCGCGCGGAAGGGTTTTCGGGCTCGATCGCGCTGGTCGAGCGCGACCCGCAGTTTGCCCATGCGGCGACGACGCTGTCCTGCGCTTCGATCCGCCAGCAGTTTTCGATTCCGCAAAACATCCGGCTGTCGCAGTTCACGCTGAAACTGTTCCGGCGGCTGACGGAAGAGTTCGGGGCCGACGCCGATATAGGTTTTCGCGAAGGCGGCTACCTCATCCTTGCCGGCGAGAACGGGTTGCCGATCCTTGAGGCCAACCACCAGACGCAGTTGGCCGAGGGCGCCGACATCGTGCTTGAGGATGCGGAGGCGCTCGTCCGCCGGTTTGCATGGCTGTCGGCCGAGGGCATCACCGCCGGCGCCTATGGCCGCAGCGGCGAGGGCTGGTTCGACGCGCATGCCATGCTGATGCTGTTCCGCAAGGCGCTGCGCGACAAAAAGATCGATTTCATCACCGCCGACGTGACCGGCATCGAACGGCAGGGCGACCGTGTCACCGGCGTCAGCCTCGACAATGGCGAAAGGCTCGACGCCGGCATCGTCGTCAACGCCGCCGGGCCGAATGCCGGAAAAGTCTCGGCAATGGCCGGACTGGTGCTGCCGGTGGAACCGCGCAAGCGCAATGTCTTCATCTTCGAGGCGCGCGAGAAATATGACGACATGCCGCTGCTGGTCGATCCCTCAGGCATCTATGTCCGGCCAGAAGGCTCGATCTACATCACCGGCGGCGCCGAACCGGAAGACGGCGACGGCCCCGCCGATCCCAGCGATTTCGAGCCCGACTGGCCGCTGTTCGAAGAGGTAATCTGGCCAGTGCTGGCGACCCGCATTCCGGCCTTCGAGGCGATCAAGGCGACGCGCGCCTGGGCCGGCCATTACGATTACAACACGCTCGACCAAAACGCGGTGATCGGCCCGCATCCGCAGGTGCAGAATTTTCTCTTCGCCAATGGTTTTTCCGGCCACGGCCTGCAGCAGGCGCCGGCGGTCGGCAAGGCGCTGGCCGAGCTGATCGTGCATGGCGGCTACCGCACGGTGGACTGCTCGGCGTTTGGGTACAGCCGTGTCGCTGAGGGGCGGGCTTTCAGGGAGTTGAATGTGATCTGACGCTGGCGGGCATCAAAGGGTTCCGCACCGCAAGGCCAGCCGTCAGCGCTCGCGGCCAAACCAGAACGCGTCCGCCATCCGCGTCATGCCGATCCGTTCGTAGAAGCCGACGGCGTCGGGCACGGAGATCAGTGACATGGCGACGGATGGCCCGAGCTGCCGCCGCGCTTCGTCGAGCAGGCCCTTGCCGATGCCGAGCCCTTGCGCCGATTTGCAGACGGCGAGCTCGGAAATATAGCACACCCACGAGAAGTCGGTGATGCCTCGGGCGAGGCCAATCAGCGGCTTGCCAGGCGCATCGAGGCGCGCCGTCAACACCAGATCTGCATTGGCAAGCATCGCCTTCAGACGGACGTCGTCATCGATGGGCCGAGTGACGCCGAGGCCGGATTCCACCAGCACGCGGCGGAACTCGGCTGCGTCGAGGTTCGGTTCGGTGGCGTAGAGTACTTTGGGACGTGTTGTCATGCCGGCCAAGGTGCACCATAGGGCGGCAACTTTGAAGCCGTCCGTGCTCTAGGACCAAAGCTTGCGAAAACAGCCGCCTTTTATTTGCCTGCAGCTTTGTATAAACCGGGCGCCAATACATCCCCGCAGCGAAAAGAAGACGGGCAAGACCTATGGAAAAATTCACCAAGCTCACCGGCGTTGCCGCGCCGATGCCGATCGTCAATGTTGACACCGACATGATCATTCCCAAGGATTATCTCAAGACGATCAAGCGCACCGGGCTCGGCAGCGGACTGTTTGCCGAAATGCGCTACACGGACGACGGCTCGGAAAACCCCGACTTCGTGCTCAACAAGCCGGCCTACCGCAAGGCGCAGATCTTGGTCGCCGGCGACAATTTCGGCTGCGGCTCGTCGCGCGAGCATGCGCCGTGGGCGCTGCTCGACTTCGGCATACGCTGCGTCATTTCGACCTCGTTCGCCGACATTTTCTACAACAACTGCTTCAAGAACGGCATCCTGCCGATCACCGTCAGCCCGGAGGATCTGGACAAGCTGATGGACGACGCCTCGCGCGGCTCCAACGCAACGCTGTCGATCGACCTCGAAGCCAAGGAAATCCGCGGACCGGACGGCGGCGTGGTCAAGTTCGACCTCGACGACTTCAAGCGGCACTGCCTCTTGAACGGGCTCGACGATATCGGCCTGACCATGGAGAAGGCCGACGCCATCGCCTCGTTCGAGAAGAAGAACGCCGAGCTGCGGCCCTGGGCCTGAACGGTAGGATGACCCCGGCCGCGACAGGCCGGGTTCGTGGCGGCTGAACGGAGGGACAGGCATGACACGTTCGCTGCTTGCCGGCGCCTGGGCGCTGGCGTGGATTCTGATGCCGGTGGCTGGCGCGCATGCACAGACCGACACGGTGCTCGTGCCGGCTGACGATGCGTCCGGCGGGGCCGCCGACCTGGGCGCGTCGAGCAATGCGGCCCTGGCCGAGGATGACGGCCAAGCACCGGTCCCGTTCGAGAATGGGCAGCTGACCATCACCCAGCAGGAAGACTATGGCGAGAAGGTGCTGGCTTATGACGGCAAGCAGCTGGCGCGCAATTACGATGTCTTCTTCGACAGGATTGTCGAGGTCGGCGGCGTTACGGTGGCGCTGGTCGATGTCGGCGACGGCGGCAATCAATGCGGTCCGGCCAAGGTGATCGTGTGGAAGCCGGAAGGCGGCACGATCCAGACGACCACCGTCGAGCAGGACGAATGCGGCGCACCGCCGGCCGCGCTATCCGACGGCGCCATCTATTTCGTGCCCAATCTCTTGCCGGGCGAATCGAAGCCGGCGCTGCAATGGTCGCCGACCGGCGGGTTGTCGACCTCGGGCAACCTCGCCTACATGCCGGAGCCGGGTACAGGCTGGAAAGATGTCGACCCGGAGAAATACGACAGCATCGTCGATGCCTTCCATAACGAGGCCGTCTACAGGCAAGCCGCGTCGCTGCTCGGCAAGGAGATGCCCGACATGGCGACCAGCCTGCTGGTCGGCGGCGGCACCGAGAAAACCACCTCGGGCGTCTTCCACGCCAGCGGCTGCATCCCGCATGATTGCGGCGGCGACGACGGCTTCATGGCGATCGATTCGGCCAACCACAAGCTCTATTTCGCGCGCCGCGGCGACAAGACCGAGCCGGATGCGTGGCCGGCTGTGAACACGTGGCCCCCGGACGTGAGGGAAGCGATGGACAAGGCGCTCGGCTCGCCGAATTAGCTTCTCTGCTTCATGCCTTCGTTCCCAAGGCGGGGCCGAGCGGCGGCAGTCGTACTCAGACCATCGACAAAAAAGCCCGGCGCATCGCCGGGCTTTCCGTCGAATAGAGACTTGTATCACTCGCCGTCGATCGCCGTGGCGATGCGGGCGATGGCCTGTTGATAGTTGCTCGCGTCATTCCAGCCGGCAATTGCACCGAGATTCGCCTGTGCGCTGGCACCCGCCTGCCAACCATGAGCCTTGAGGAAGTTGGCGGTGGAAGCCAACGCAGTGGCCTTGTCGCGCAGATTTCCGCTGCCGACCCCGTATTTCAAGACATTTCCGGGCAGGAACTGTGTATGGCCAATCTCGCCATGCATGGCGCCGACCGACGAGGCGCTCAACGCGCCGCGATCAACCAGTTTCAGGGCTGCAACAGCATGCGGGTAGAAGAACTCCGGGCGGCGGCAATCATAGGCGAGCGTTACAATGGCAGAGACCGTATTCTGCTTGCCCAAGAAGGAACCGAAGCCGGTCTCCATCCCCCAGATGGCGAGCAACACACCCGGCGTCACGCCGTAGGTCCGTTCGATCTTGTCGAACAGCGCCGCGTTCGACTTCTTCAGTGAACGGCCCTTGGAAATGATCGTGGACGCGCCACGGCGCTTCATGAAAGCATCCACCGAGCCACCGAAAGCCTTGTGGATAGCGCGGTCGGCGGCGATCGTCCTTTTTGCGTAGGTCGCACTAGCCAGAGCGGCCAGACCCTTCGAGCCTACACCGCTGGCCCTTGCTTCCTGCGCGAACTCCGCCTTCCACGCTTCGAAGCCCGCGCCCGTTTTGCCGCATTGGGCGGCCTGTGCCGCTGTTGCCGCCGCAAGCATCATCGATGCCGCCGCCGCTAAAATCTTTGCCTTGGCAAAAAATGCCATGTTGCTCTCCTGGTTGCCTGGATCTTGTCCCAAATACGAATTTGCCAGCGAAACGCCCGCTTGTCACCGTTGGAGCGATTTGCGCCCACTTGGACGCAGACGCTCCAACACTTTACAATCTGCGCATCGTGCTTTCCGAAAATCGGCACCGATTTTCGAGCCGATGCGCTAAGAACTCGTTTACGCATCCTCGCCGCAGCGCTGGCGAATGCCGGACAACTTGCTTACGATCAAGTAATTATTGTGGCGGGGGGCTAGAATATTCATGGAAGACGTTGACGTCGTGGTCATCGGCGCCGGTTCGGCGGGACTTTCCGCCGCCAGGACCCTGCGTACGGCCGGCCTTTCCTTCAAGCTGGTCGAAGCGATGAACCGTATCGGCGGCCGCGCCTGGACCAGCGACCAGCATTTCGGTGTTCCTTTCGACATCGGCTGCGCCTGGCTGCACGCGGCCGACCGCAATCCCTACTTTCCCGAGGCGCAAGCCGCTCGCTGGACGCTCCATCATCACGACATGAATGTCGATCATCTCTACTATCGCAACCGAAAGGCGAGCGAGGACGAAGAGGCCGCGATGAAGGCGGCCGATATCAGGCTGTTCGAGCTGCTGGCGGCGCATGAGGTCAAGGTTGGTGACGACGACCGTCTTTCGGCCCTGCTCGCCAAAGGCCATGCGCCGCGCGCCGCCGCCACCTTTGCCGGGCCGATGGACTTTGGCGCCGACGAGGACGAGATATCGATCCGCGACTTTCAGGCTGCCGCCGATCTCGATCCGAACTACTTCACCAAGGAGGGGTTCGGCGCGCTGGTCGCCCGTTTCGGCGCCGACGTGCCGGTCGAGCTGTCGACGCCGGTGCGGAAAATCCTCTGGGACGTGCCCGGCGTCGCCTGCGTCACCGATCGCGGCATCATCCGCGCCAAAGCGGTCATCGTCACCGCCTCGCCGGCGGTGCTCGCCTTCGAGGAGATCGAATTCGCGCCGGCGCTGCCAGACAGGCATTTCGCTGCCTTCTTCGACCTGCCGATGGGCATGCTGACCAAGCTGCCGGTTGAGATCAGGGGCACAAGGCTCGGGCTGGCGCCGTTCGACGACCTGCTGATCGAGCGGCTGGCCAGGCACGACATCTACTTCCTTTGCTTTCCCTTCGACCTCGACCTGATGGTCGGCTTCGTTGGCGGCGATTTCGCCTGGGAGATGTCGGCGGCGGGCGAGGCGGCAGGCGTCGACTTCGTCGTCGACCGGCTGTGCGCCATCTTCGGCGGCGACGTCAGAAAACATGTCGGGCGCGCCATGATGACCAATTGGGGCGGCGAGCGGTTCGTGCGCGGCGCCTATGCGGCGGCCCGACCCGGCCGTTCGCAGGCGCGCGCCACGCTGATGCAACCAGTGGCGGAAAAAATCTTCTTCGCCGGCGAGCATCTGGCCGGTCCGCTGATGCAGACCTGCGGTGGCGCCAGGCTGTCGGGCGAGGCGGTGGCGAAAACGGTCGCCGCCCAGCTTGCGGCAAAATAGCAACAGCAGGAACGCCGGCCGCCGACAGGCGTTTGGGCGATATGCCGCTGCGCACTATATCCGGGCCTGATGATTTGAGACTTGGTGATTTGAGATCTGGTGATTCGAGATCGGTATGAAGCTCTTCGATTGCCCGCATTGCGGCCACCGCCTCTATTTCGAGAACGCCCAGTGCCTGAACTGCGCCAGCTCCGTGCTCTACGATCCCGGGCATGCGCGCTTCGTGCTGTCTGGCGCCGGCGGCGTTTTCCAGTGCACCAATGCCGACGAGTGCGCCTGCAACTGGATGGCGGAACCTGGCCATGCCTTCTGCGGCGCCTGCGCGCTGAACCAGCTGATCCCGGACCTTTCGGTCGATGGCAACCGCCGTCGCTGGATCCGCGTCGAAGCGGCAAAGAAGCGGGCCATCTATTCGCTGCTCGCCGCCGGACTGCCGGTCGCGCCCAAGCGGAACGCCGGCGACGAGGCCGGCCTCGCTTTCGATTTCCTTGCCGATCCGATCGGCGGTCCGGGTGGCGCGCGCATCCTGACCGGCCATGACAACGGCCTGATCACACTCAATGTCGCCGAGGCGGATTCGGCCGAGCGCGAAAGACGGCGCGTCGAGATGGGCGAGAACTATCGCACTTTGCTCGGCCATTTCCGCCATGAACTCGGCCACTATTACTGGGACCGCCTGATCCGCGACGACCCGCAACGGCTTGCCGCCTTCCGCACATTGTTCGGCGACGAGCGCGCCGATTACGAGCAGGCGCTGAAGGCCTACCATGCCAATGGCGCGCCGCCCGACTGGCAGCAGGACCACATTTCCGCCTATGCCACGTCCCATCCCTGGGAGGACTGGGCCGAGACATGGGCACACCATCTGCACATCACCGATACGCTGGAGATGGTGCATGCGCTGAATTTCCCGCTCGGCCGGCTGGAAACCATGGAGGCCAACGACCTGTCGCGGGGCGACACCGGCGGCGAGCTCCAGCCGGCGCCGTCGGAACCTGCCGCCGTTCCCGAACCGTTCGAAAAGGTCCTAGCCCGCTGGCTGGTGCTGTCGGAAGCGTCCAACTCGATCAACCGCTGCATGGGCCTGCCGGACCTCTATCCCTTCGTCATCTCGGAGCTGACGGCACAGAAGCTGGCCTTCGTCCATGAACTCCTGACCGGAGTCGTGAAAGAAACCGGAACAAAACGTGAGCCGGCCGAGGCGTTTTAGCCGGAACGCATGAGGTTTTGTTTCGTTTTCGTTCGCGAGGGACCATCAACACGGAGCGAAACCATGAAGCGCATACTGTTTCCTGCTGTCGCCGGAGCGCTTGCCGCCATGTCCGGCACAGCCTTGGCCGATACCGCCGTTTCGGCGGTCGCCGATCTCAACATTCGCGCCGGCCCAGGGCCGCAATACCCGGTGATCGGCGTGCTCGCCGCCGGCCAGTCGGCAACGCTCGATGGCTGCATCCAAAACAGCAAATGGTGCACCATAGCCGAGGCCAATGGCCAAGGCTGGATCTATTCCGACTATGTGACGGCCGATTTCGGCGGCAACAAGGTCGTCCTGACCCGGCGCCCGGCCGACGCAGACATTACCATCGTCGAAGCCCCCGCCGATGTCGACGATCCCGACATCTATACCGGAGCGATCGTCGCTGGCGAGCCGATCGAGCCGATCAGGCGGCCGCCGGCCGAAGTCCGCACCTACATCGAGACCAACCGGGTCGACCCGGTTTATCTCGAGGGCGAGGTGGTTACCGGCGCGACCTTGCCCGATACCGTCGAGTTGCGCGAGATTCCGGACTATGACTACCGCTATGTCTATGTGAACGGTCAGCCGGCACTGGTCGACCCCGGCACCCGACGCATCATGTACGTCGAGCGCTGACGGTGCCGAACAGGGCAATCGCCTCAGACAATTGACGGAATCCATGCTCGTTGGAGACCACCAATTGTTGAGATTGGCGCCGCCCCTCATCGTCCTGCCCGTCCTCCGCAGCAGCTGCGGAGGGTGGACCGGGCACTTCTCCCCGTATCGTGACGGGGAGGAGTGACCTTGCAATGCTGGCGGCTAGCGATTGCGCGGCACGACCCGATCGAATAGATCATGCGACCCGAAGCACCAGCCTGTGAGCCCGCGTGATAGACCCTGCCGCCTTCGAGCGCTATCGGCATACTCCCAACGCCAAGACGACCCTGCCGCGGCTCCTGCTCGGAACGGCGATCGTCGTCCTGTTCTGGGTCGCGACGACCGTCGCCGTGCTGTTCGGCGGCGCCTATTTCTTCGTCGTCTGGCAAGCATCGTCCGGCGCCCCGATGGAAGGAGGGGCGGTGCAGAATTTCATGGCCTCGTCCACCGGGATCCTCGCCGCGCTCGCCTCCTTTGCCGGAATCTGGCTCGGCCTGTGGGCTGCCATGCGCTGGGTCCATCGCGAGCCGCTGATGGCGCTGATCGGCACCAGCCGCCGCGTTTCGCGCTCGGGATTTTTTAGGGGATTGGCCGCGGTGCTGGTCACATCGCTGCTCTCCGAGATACTGCTCTATCTCTTGCAGCCCGACATTGCGCGCGGTGCGATCGGCCTGTCGTCCTGGCTGCTGTTCCTGATCCCGATCGCCGCGCTGACCCTGCTGCAGACCTCGTCCGAAGAGGTGCTGTTTCGCGGCTATCTCCTCAGGGGCCTGGCCAACCGCTTTCAAAACCCCTTCATCTGGGCGCTGCTGCCAGGACTTCTGTTCACTGCGATGCATTGGAACCCAGGCTCGACGACCGCCATCAACGCCTGCGTGCTGGCCTCGATCGCCGCTTTTGCGCTGCTCCTGACGCTTGTGGTATATGCCACGGGCAATCTCGGCGCGGCCTTCGGCGCCCACCTCGGCAACAATCTGACCGGCTTCCTGCTGATTTCGCACCAGCAAAGCTACAATTCCTTCGCCCTGCTCAACGCCAAGCCGCTCGAAGGCCCCGGCTGGACGACGCTTGATGCCGTCCTCATCGCGGCGATCGGCATCGTCTGCAGCCTGTTGACCGTTCTGCTGCTCCTGCACCCGCGCTCGCCGCTGAAGGTCGAGCCGGATTTTTCGCACCCCGGCGGCCCAAGCTGATGCGCATCACGCTGGTGGTGCTGCCATAAACCAAACCGGCCCGGTTCAGCGTATTCGGCCCGTACCTTGACTCCGCGGCCGATTTCCTGTCTACAGCCCGCGAATTCCGCGACGAGTATCCCTCCGAGCAAGCCGACCGGGACGCCGAAGCCTGTTTGAGGCGACGTGCTGTAAATCGATCCTGGAGGCCAACATCCGGCAGCGCTGTGCGCCCCCGGGTGCTTTTTGGCTTTTGGCTTTTGCCTGGACAGCTTGGGTTGGATACTGGGCGCGAACGCATTACCTCTCGGGCATCATCCGGGTGCCAGGGAAAAGGAAGAAGAATGTTTGAATCGCTACAGGAACGTCTTGGTTCGATCCTGAACGGCCTCACCGGCCGCGGCGCCCTGTCCGAGGCCGATGTCTCGGCGGCGCTGCGCGAGGTGCGCCGTGCGCTGCTTGAGGCCGACGTTGCGCTGGAAGTGGTGCGTTCCTTCACCGACAAGGTGCGCGAGAAGGCCGTCGGCGCCGCCGTGCTGAAGTCGATCAAGCCCGGGCAGATGGTCGTCAAGATCGTCCATGACGAGCTGGTCGGGATGCTGGGCGCCGAGGGCGTCGCCATCGACCTCAATGCACCGGCTCCAGTCGTCATCATGATGGTCGGCCTGCAGGGTTCCGGCAAGACCACGACATCGGCCAAGATCGCCAAGCGCCTCACCGAGCGTCAGAACAAGAAGGTCCTGATGGCCTCGCTCGACACGCGGCGTCCCGCCGCGCAGGAGCAGCTCCGTCAGCTCGGCGAGCAGGTCAAGGTCGCCACGCTGCCGATCGTCGAGGGCCAGACGCCGGTCGACATCGCCCGCCGCGCCGTGCAGGCGGCAAAGCTCGGCGGCCATGACGTCGTCATCCTCGACACCGCCGGCCGCACCCATATAGACGAGCCGCTGATGGTCGAGATGGCCGACATCAAGAAGGTCTCGTCGCCGCACGAAATCCTTTTGGTCGCCGATTCGCTGACGGGCCAAGATGCCGTCAATCTGGCAAAAAGCTTCGATGAGCGCGTCGGCATCACCGGCCTGGTGCTGACCCGTATGGATGGCGACGGCCGTGGTGGTGCGGCACTTTCCATGCGCGCCGTCACCGGCAAGCCGATCAAGCTGATCGGCACCGGCGAGAAAATGGACGGGCTGGAGGAATTCCATCCCAAGCGCATCGCCGACCGCATTCTCGGCATGGGCGACATCATCAGCCTCGTCGAAAAGGCTGCCGAAAACATCGACGCCGAGCAGGCGGCGGCGATGGCCAGGAAGATGCAGTCGGGCAAGTTCGACCTGAACGATCTTGCCGGCCAGCTTCAGCAGATGTCGAAGATGGGCGGCATGGGCGGCATCATGGGCATGATGCCGGGCATGGGCAAGATGAAGGACCAGATGGCTGCCGCCGGTCTCGACGACAAGATGTTCGGCCGCCAGCTCGCCATCATCTCGTCGATGACCAAGGCCGAGCGCGCCAACCCCGATATTCTGAAGCACTCGCGCAAGAAGCGCATCGCCGCAGGCTCCGGCACCGATGCGGCCGAGATCAACAAGCTCCTGAAGATGCACCGCGGCATGGCCGACATGATGAAAGCGATGGGCGGCAAGGGCAAAGGCGGTGGCCTGATGCGTGGCATGATGGGCGGTCTGGCCCAGAAGATGGGACTCGGCGGCATGATGCCAGGGGGCATGGGTGGCCCGGGCGGCATGATGGGCGGCGGCATGCCGGACCTGTCCAAGATGGACCCCAAGCAGCTCGAAGCCTTGCAGAAGCAAGCACAGGCAGCCGGTCTCGGCGGCATGAAGGGTCTTCCCGGTGGCCTCCCAGGTGGCGGTGGTCTGCCTGGGCTGCCCGGCGGCATGAAGCTTCCTGGTTTGCCAGGATCCGGCGGCGGTCTGCCAATGCTCGGGAAGAACGCCCCTGGCAAGAAGAAGTGAGGGCGCGATGAACGAAGAGAAGGACATGGCCGACGCACGCGCGGCGCTGGTCGACTACCGCGCCTCGATCGACAACATCGACGCAGCGCTCATCCACATGCTGGCCGAGCGTTTCCGCTGCACCAAGGCGGTCGGCGAGCTGAAGGCATCGCATGGCCTGCCGCCGGCCGATCCGGCGCGCGAGCAGCAGCAGATCGCCCGCCTTCGCCAACTGGCGAAGGACGCCCATCTCGACCCGGATTTCGCGGAGAAATTCCTGAACTTCGTCGTCCGCGAAGTGATCCGCCATCACGAGCATATCGCCGCATCCAACGGCGTAACGAAAACCGGCTGAGGACCAGCCGTAAACCCGAAAATCAGCGTTTTAGGAGAAAAGAAATGCCCTTGAAAATCCGACTGGCCCGTGCGGGCTCGAAAAAGCGTCCCTATTACCACGTCGTCGTCGCCGACGCCCGTTCGCCGCGCGACGGCCGTTTCATCGAGTCGCTCGGCTCGTGGAACCCGCTGCTGCCCAAGGACGGCGAGCGGGTCAAGGTCGACGCCGACCGCGTCAAGCATTGGCTCTCGCACGGCGCCCAGCCGACCGACCGCGTGCTGCGCTTCCTCGACGAGGCCGGCATCGCCAAGCGTGAAGCCCGCTCCAATCCGAAGAAGGCCGAGCCCGGCAAGAAGGCGCAGGAGCGCGCCGCACTTCTGAAGAAGGCGCAGGACGATGCAGCCGCCGCTGTTGCCGCCGCGGCAGCCGCGCCGGCCGAGGCGGAAGCCGCGACCGCCGAATAATCCGCTTTTTATGGCTTACGGAACGGCGGGCGCTTTGCCCGCCGTTTTATTTCGTCGGAGCTAAACGCGGGCACGATCAATAGCCTGCCGGGCAGCGGGCGATGTAGACGCGTCCATAGCGATCGCGATAGCGGCACCGGCCGGGTTCGGTAGCACGACCGATCAGTGCGCCGGCGACGGCGCCGACAGCACCACCAACAACAGCTCCCTCCACCGGGTCATTTGCAACGGCAGCGCCGACAGCAGCGCCACCCAGGCCACCGACCGCGGCGCCCTGTTCTGTCCGGGAACAGGCTGCGAGCGAAGTTGCCAATACCATCAGGACTACCAGTTTCTTCATCGTCGCTCCTCCCAAATGGGGTTTTCCGTCCTCGCCCCACATCGTCTAACTCACAACCGGGCGATTTGATCCAATGACAAGGAAGAAGGGTGGCGGCAGACAGCCGCCTCTCTGGCGGCGCGACCGCCATCGAAAGGCTTTTGACGCCGCCGCTATCGGCTGAACGGGATCAGCGAGCGCACCCCGGGATTGCGCAGGAAAAGGCCGCCCCACAGAATGAGGCCGAGATAGACGCCGAACAATGTGTGCGAGAACAGCGGGCTGCCAAGACGCGCGTGGGTCGCGATGGCGCCGCCGAGATAGGCGGTGAGCAGGACGGCGCCGAGCACCGAGGTGCGCGGCACCGCATAGAGCGCAGTCGAGACCAGCCCGACGATGCCGAGCATGCGCGAGACATCGGGATCGGCCGGCCAGCCGAGTTGCACCATGGTCTGGGTGACGATATCGAGCGGCGGCAGCTTGATGACGCCGTCGAAAATCATGAACAGCACGATGAGTGCGCTGAGCCCGCGGCCGGTCCACAGCGCGCTCGGCGTGACGGATGCTGTTTGAGACATGGTCATTGGTCCTCCGGTTGTTTCGAGCCCTCTTGGCGAGGGTCGAACCAAGGACGCGGCGTGAGGCGGCGATCCGACACGCCTATGATTTTTCCAGCGCACGGTGCTTCGGTGAGCGCTGGAACAAACCCTAGGAAAAATAGTATTTTTTGGCGGGGATCATTTTTGGCGGCGCTTCGCCGAGCGCCTCGAACACCGAGATTTCACAGACGCGGCACAGACCGTCGAGGGCGAGATCGTTGGCCTCGGTGCCGAACGGGTCCTCGAGTTCCTCCGAAAGCGCGTCGAGGCCGAAAAAGGTGTAAGCAATCAGCGCCGTGAACAGCGGCGTCGCCCAACCGGCAGTCGAGGCCAGCCCAAACGGCAGCAGCAGGCAGAAGATATAGGCGGTGCGCTGCAACAGCAGCGTGTAGGCAAACGGAAGCGGTGTTCCCATGATGCGCTCGCAGCCGGCCTGTGCTGCGGCGATTTGCGACAGGCGCTCGTCGAGAATACGGTAGCCCATGACATCGATTGCGCCGGCCCTGTACAACGCCGCGGCTCGCTCGCCCATCCGCCGCAGCATGGCGTCTGGCGGGTTGGCCAGCTTGGCAGCACTTTCGGCCGCTTCATCGATGAACGCGCGTGCTTCGGTCGTGGCATCGACCCGCCGAAGCAGGCCGCGCAGGAAGTGACAGAAGGCGATCGCCTCCATCAGCAGCCCGCGCAGTTCGACCCGATCCTCGATCAACCCGGTGCTGGCGCGCGCCAGATTGCGAATGTCGAACACAAGCTGGCCCCACAGCTTGCGCGCCTCCCACCAGCGGTCATAGGCGGCATTGTTACGGAAGCCGAGATAGATCGACAGCGCCACACCGAGCAAGGCGAGCGGCGCGGGTCCGGCATTGCCGAGGTCAAGCTGCAGGCCCCTGACCGCCAGCACCACCAGTGCGCCATAAACGCCGAAGCCGAAGATCTGCGGCAGGATGCGCGGCACCACCGAGCCGCGCATGATGAAGAACAGATGCAAAAATCCCGGGCGCGGGCGAACGATCATCGAAACCCCTTTCACGGACCGGCAATGATCCTGATCGGTTCCATTGTGCGACGCAATACACGCACAAGCCCAGCCGCCAGCGACATGGCGATGTCGTCTTGCCGGCCTGGGGCCGAGCACGTTATCGAAAGTCTGCAAGACATTCGGGAGCAATCGATGGCCGGCGAGACCGATCTGAACAAACTGCTGGCAACGATGACGCCGGAATTGCGTCCCGGCATCCACGTCTTCGCCACACTGCCGCCCGATGCGCCCGTACCGGACAGCCTCGAGCCGGTGATGCTGTTTCGCGAGCGCGAGGGGACGACGGTGATCGCGCTAGAGGAGGAAGCCGAGGCCGCTGGCCTGGAGATCGTGTTTCGCTGCCGCATGGTGACGCTGAACATCCATTCGTCGCTGGAGGCGGTAGGCTTCCTTGCCGCCATCACCATGCGTCTTGCCGCCGTCGGCATGGGCGTCAATCCAGTCTCGGCCTTCTATCACGACCATCTGTTCGTCCCCGCCGACCGGGCGGTGGAGGCGATGGCCATACTGACGAAGCTGGCGGAAGAGAATCGTTAACTGAGCAGAATTTGAGACGCCGTGCCGCCCCTCATCCCCCTGCCGGGACCCCGGCCCTTCGCTGTCGCTGCGGGCGTTCGTCGTTCGGAAAGCCAAGCAATTGGCTTTCCGTCCGCTTCGCGGACCACTTCTCACCCCCGTGAACGGGGAGAAGGGAGCTAACCGGCCGAAGGCCGAGCCCGCGACTGCCGGCCGCCGGTCGTCCGGCGCGCCCGCGGGGGGCCCGCCGCGGCAGCGGCGATACGGCCCGTGAGCGAAAACTACGCCGCCTTCTTCTTCGGTTGGATCAGCCCGCGCTCGATCAGCAATTCGGCGATCTGCACTGCGTTGAGTGCCGCGCCCTTGCGAAGATTGTCGGAGACGATCCACATCGACAGCCCGTTGTCGACGGTCGAATCCTCGCGGATGCGCGAGATGAAGGTCGCGTCCTCGCCGGCCGAGTCCAGCGGCGTGATGTAGCCACCGTCCTCGCGCTTGTCGAGAACCTGGCAGCCCGGCGCTTCGCGCAGGATCTCACGTGCTTCCTCGGCGGTGATCGGCTTTTCGAACTCGATATTGACCGCTTCCGAATGGCCGATGAAGACCGGCACGCGCACGCAGGTCGCCGTCAGCTTGATCTTGGCGTCGAGCATCTTCTTGGTCTCGGCGACCATCTTCCACTCTTCCTTGGTGAAGCCGTCGTCGAGGAAGACGTCGATGTGCGGGATGACGTTGAAGGCGATGCGCTTGGTAAACTTCTTGACGTCGACCTGGTCGGCGACGAACACCGCGCGGGTCTGCGTGAACAGTTCGTCCATGCCTTCCTTGCCGGCGCCGGATACCGATTGATAGGTGGCGACCACGACACGCTTGATGGTGGCGAGGTCATGCAGCGGCTTCAGCGCCACGACCAGCTGCGCCGTCGAACAGTTCGGGTTGGCGATGATGTTCTTGCGCGTGAACAGCGAAATCGCGTCCGGGTTCACTTCCGGCACGATCAGCGGCACGTCCTGGTCATATCGGAAGGCCGACGAATTATCGATGACGACGCAGCCCTGCTTGCCGATCTTCGGCGACCATTCCTTCGAAACGTTGCCGCCGGCCGACATGATGCAGATGTCGGTATCGGAAAAATCATATTGGTCGAGCGCCCTGACCTTCAGCGTGCGATCGCCGAACGACACTTCCGTGCCCTGGCTGCGCCGCGAGGCCAGCGCCACCACCTCGCTCACCGGAAAGCCGCGCTCTTCCAGTATGTTGAGCATTTCCCGACCCACATTGCCCGTGGCGCCGACGATTGCAACCTTGAAACTCATCGAAATCTCCTGTCCTCTCCGCTCGGTTTTTTGGAGAAAACCCGCCGGCCGATGCGGGTTTCAACCCCCGGGCCGGACCCGGGAGAGGGTGGTTAGGCCAAGGGAATCAGACCGTTTTAGTGGTCGTTTTACCGGTTTTTTTGGCCAAGAACGTGGTTTTGCTGGAACGAGCAGACGCGCCGAAACGCCCGGCCCAATGGTTCGCATTGCGGCCCGGGACGTCGAAGGCAAGAAGCGCCATCAAAAGGCCGCGCATCGAAACTACCCCATTCGGTGCCGGCTTTTACGCGGTTTGCGTAAAGAGTCAATCGCGACGCAGCCAGGCGGCTTGCCCTGTACAATGGCGGCGGCGCGAAGTACGAACGATTGGATCGTTTGGCTCGTGGCGCTCCTGGCGCTCGCCGACGGATGACCCATTGCCGGGCATAAAAGAATCCGAATTCCGAAAGAGTGAAATGTCCAATTTCGAAGCACTTGTCCCCGCGCTGGCAAAGGCGCTGGAAAAACGCGGCTATGTCGAGCTGACGCCGGTGCAGAAGGCGGTACTCGAGCTCGGACAGGCCGATGCGCTGGTTTCCGCCCAGACCGGCTCCGGCAAGACCGTCGCCTTCGGGCTGGCTCTGGCGCCGACCCTTCTCGACGGCGCCGAGCGCTTTTCCCAAGCCGCAGCACCGCTGGCGCTGGCCGTGGCACCGACGCGGGAGCTCGCTTTGCAGGTGACGCGCGAGCTCGAATGGCTCTACGAACTGACCGGCGCAGCGATAGCGTCCTGCGTCGGCGGCATGGACATGCGCACCGAGCGCCGCACGTTGGGGCGCGGCGCCCATATCGTCGTCGGCACCCCCGGCCGGCTGCGCGACCACATTACCCGCAATTCGCTCGACATGTCCGAGCTGAAGGCAGTCGTGCTCGACGAGGCCGACGAGATGCTCGATCTCGGCTTTCGCGAGGATCTGGAATTCATCCTCGACGCCGCTCCGGCCGAGCGCCGTACCTTGATGTTTTCGGCCACCGTGCCGCGCTCCATCGCGACGCTGGCCAAGGGCTACCAGCGCGATGCGGTGCGCATCTCGGCCGCCGGCGAGGAGAAGCAGCATCTCGACATCGAATACCGGGCGCTGAGCGTAGCCCAGGCCGACCGGGAAAATGCCATCGTCAACGTGCTGCGCTATTACGAGGCGAAGAACGCACTGGTGTTCTGCAACACGCGCGCTGCCGTCAATCACCTGACCGCGCGCTTCAACAACCGCAACTTTTCCGTCGTCGCGCTTTCGGGCGAGCTGAGCCAGAACGAGCGCAGCCACGCGCTGCAGGCGATGCGCGACGGCCGCGCCAAAGTCTGCATCGCCACCGATGTGGCGGCGCGCGGCATCGACCTGCCCAACCTCGAACTGGTTATCCACGCCGACCTGCCGACCAATCCGGAGACGCTTCTGCACCGAAGCGGGCGGACGGGGCGGGCGGGACGCA
>NZ_JBVVQV010000006.1:246383-324007 GCF_055811235.1 Mesorhizobium sp. WSM4810
CGCAAGGGTGTCAGGGCGCTGATCGTGCCCAACAATGCCCGCAGGCGCACCGAACGGCTGCTGCAAAGCGCTGGCCTTGCGGCGACCTGGGCAAGCCCGCCTTCGGCCGACGACGTCCTGCGCCGCGACGACGAGCGCATCCTCGCCGACCCGGTTTTCAGCGAGCCTGTGACGGATGATGAACGCGGCTTCATCAATGCGCTTCTTGAGCAGCACGGCCCCGATCAGGTGGCCGCCGCCTTCGTGCGTCTGTGCCGCTCCAGCCGCTCGGCGCCCGAGGATCTCCTAGACGTCGCTCCGTTCACGCCATCGGGCGACAGGCCCTCTGGCGACAGATCTGCCCGTCGCGACGAGGCGCCAAGCCGCCGCGACGATTTCGGCGACAGCGTCTGGTTCTCGCTGTCGGTGGGACGCAGGCAGAATGCCGAGCCGCGCTGGCTGATCCCGATGCTGTGCCGGACCGGCGGCATCTCCAAGCGCGAGATCGGCGCCATCAAGATGCAGCCGGAGGAAACTTTCGTGCAGATCGCGGCGGATTGGGCCGATCGGTTCCTCCAGGCGATCGGCCCGGACCGCAAGCTGCAGAACAACATCGCGGTGAAGCGGCTGGACGGCACGCCCGACCTGTCGCGGGCCGGCTATCAGGAGCCACGGCCGGACAAGAAGCCGCACCGCGGCAAGCGGACGTTCGACCAGAACGCGCCCAAATTCGAGAAGCGCGCACCGTCAGCCGATCAGCGCCCCGCCGCATTCGAGGCAAAACCCTGGGCCGGGAAGACAAGCAAGCCGAAATTCGACAAGGCCGGACCCGCCAAGAGCAAGAAAGCGAAGAAGCGGCCGGCTTAGCGATTTGCTGGCATCGTTGGCTTGTCATGGCCTGCAAGGGCTGGCCCTCGCCAAGGCAATCGATTCAGGTCTGCGCCGCCCCTCATCCGCCTGCCGGCACCTTCTCCCCGTAAACGGGAGAAGCCCGCTGGCCGCAGCCTCGGCGTTCTTTCCGCGACGCCCGCGATTGGCGAAACCGGCGATGACAGCGTCCTTCTCCCCGTCACTATACGGGGAGTGCCCGGCAGGGCGATGAGGGGCGGCGCAGACTTCGACGATTGGTCGTCTCCAACACGAGTGGCGCGCTATCTTTTGTCTGGAGCGATGCTCCCGCGCACGCACCCCTTGCGGTCTGCCGCAACTTTGAACAGTCTGGCCAGCGGGACGAGGGGCAGGACATGCGCGGCGAAGTGCTTCACTATGACGAGGACCAGGGTTTTGGTTTCATCTCCGGGGCCGACGGCAACCGCTACACGTTCGCGCGCGAGGATCTGCGCCGAGAGGCGACGATAGGCAGGGGCACGGCCATCGAGTTCCAGCCGGCTGGCGGACGGGCACGCGAGGTTTTTTCGATCCGTGTCCAGGCTGCCAGTCCGACGGACGCAACCGTGGCCCCGTCTCAGGCCGGCAATGCGCCCGTGGCGCCGCAACATTTCGGCCGTTTCGCTGAAAATGCTCCCGCCACCGACCTTTGGAGCTACTTCCGGCGGGGCCTGACTGAAAATTACTTCAATTTCGCCGGCCGTGCCCGCCGCAAGGAATATTGGGGCTATTGCCTGTTCTGGGCGATCGCGCTGATCGTGGTCGTCGGCGTCGGCCTCTTCATCGACGACGCGATGGGCGATCTTGACGAATTGCCGGCAGCGACGGTCGGTCTTTGCGGCGCGTTTGTGCTGGCGACAATCCCGCCTTGGATCGGACTGAACGTGCGTCGCCTGCACGACATCGGCCTGACCGGCTGGCTTTTTCTGGCGGTGCTCATCCCGACCATCGGCTGGCTGATCATCCTGGTCTTCGCGCTGATCCCGACGCAGGCCCGTGAAAATCAGTGGGGCCCGGTGCCGGCGGGGGTCAGGGCCTAGCTGGTCGACACAGTGATTTAGAGGACCTCGACAGCCACAGGCTCAGCCCAGGAACCTGGCGATGATCGCGTCGCCCATCTCAGTGGTGCCGACCTCGGTCATGCCCTCGGACAGGATATCCCTGGTGCGTAAGCCCTGATCGAGCACGGCGGCGATGGCGGTTTCCAGGCGGTCGGCCTCGGCCACCATGCCGAAGGAATAGCGCATGCACATGGCGAAGGAGGCGATCATGGCGATCGGGTTGGCGATGCCCTTGCCCGCGATGTCGGGCGCCGAACCGTGCACCGGCTCGTAAAGCGCCTTGCGCTTTTTCGTCTTGGCATCCGGCGCGCCGAGCGACGCCGACGGCAGCATGCCGATCGAGCCGGTCAGCATGGCGGCGATGTCGGACAGCATGTCGCCGAACAGGTTGTCGGTGACGATGACATCGAATTGTTTCGGCCAGCGCACCAGCTGCATGCCGCCGGCGTCGGCCAGCATGTGGTCGAGCTTGACGTCGGCATATCTGGTCTTGTGCGTCTGCGTGACGACCTCGTTCCACAGCACGCCTGATTTCATCACATTGCGCTTTTCCATCGAGGTGACGTGATTCTTGCGCGTGCGTGCCAGCTCGAAGGCGACGCCCGAGATGCGCTCGATCTCGAAGGTGTCGTAGACCTGGGTGTCGATGCCGCGCTTCTGGCCGTTGCCGAGGTCGATGATCTGCTTGGGCTCGCCGAAATAGACGCCGCCAGTGAGCTCGCGCACGATCAGAATGTCGAGCCCCTCGACCACCTCCTGCTTGAGCGAGGAGGATGCCGCCAGCGCCGGATAGCAGATGGCGGGTCTGAGATTGGCGAACAGCTCCATATCCTTGCGGAGCCGCAGCAGTCCGGCTTCCGGGCGCACTTCATACGGCACCGCATCCCATTTCGGCCCGCCGACGGCGCCGAACAGCACCGCGTCGGCGGCCATCGCCTTGGCCATGTCGGCATCGGAAATCGCCGCGCCATGCGCATCATAAGCGCCGCCGCCGACCAGCCCCTCATCGGTGACGAAACCACTGCCGAGCTTGTCGTTCATGGCGGCGATCAGCTTCTTTACCTCGGCCATCGCCTCGGGGCCGATGCCGTCGCCGGCGAGCAGGAGAAGATTTTTCGAAGCCATCGGAACCGTCCTAACTGTGGCGCATGACCCCAAAATCGGCATCGATTTCGGAAGGATCATGCGCAGAACCAAAATTCTACAGCGTCCTTTGCGCGTCCAAAAGGACGCGCGGCGCTGTCGTAAGCCGCGGCCTTGCTAAACGCCAAGCGGCTCACGCGCAAGCCTTTGGTTCAGAGCATCTTTGGCGATGCTTGACGCCCGCCGACGTCGCGCAATCTTCTGCGTCGCCGCCGCGCTCAGGCCGTGCGCTTGAGCGCCGTCACTTCGATCTCGATCTTCATTTCCGGCTTGTTGAGCTGGCAGACGATCATCGTCGCCGCCGGCCTGATGTCGCCAAAAGCCTCGCCGAGGATCGGAAAGACGATGTCGACGAAGGCCGCGTCGGAGATGTAGTAATGCGCCCGCACCACATCGGCCATCTCAAAACCGCCGTCCTGCAACGCCTTGGCAATCGTCGCCAGGCAATTGCGCGTCTGCGCCTCGACCGTCTCCGGCATCGACATGGTCGCATAGTCGTAGCCCGTTGTTCCGGAAACGAAACACCAGTCGTCCTGTACCACGGCACGCGAATAACCGGCGGCCTTCTCGAAGGGCGAGCCGGTGGAGATCAGTTTTCGCATGGTTCCCTCGCATATTCTTCAGGCGATATTGAGCTGAAGACGTGCCTTCGGGCTATGGGCCAGGCGGGGTGGATCGACAGCGCAAACCGTTATAGGCAGGCATGTCGGCCCTGCGTTCGATCGCAGCGAGGTCGAGCGAGGCGGCTCGAACTCCTCAAGGCCCCACCAGAAAGGCCAGCGGAACAGGCATCGGCCAACGCAGTGGTCTCCGTCCCGGAAGCCGAGCGGCAGCGAACGTCGATTGTTTCAGCGGCGATTTCATGGGCGCAAGGACATTCGAGATTGGCCGAAACATCCTCCACTTCGTCATCCTAGGGCGAAGCAAGGAGCGAAGCGACGCGGCGCAGACCCTTGGATCCATGCCGTCACCTCGCGGCAGTGCTCCTGCGGACCAGAACCGAACGCTACCACCCCGTTCCGCGCTCGGCCCTTCTGGATTGGTCTTCTCGATCAGTTCGATCTTCCATTGGCGCAGCGGTGGACGCAAGCGCCGTTCTGAGCCGCTGCATTCTTGGGCTGATGTCACGGAATGGATCCCAGGGTCTGCGCCGCGTCGCTTCGCTCCTTGCTTCGCCCTGGGATGACGAAGGCGTAGTAGCTCACGGCTTGTCGCAGACGCTGGTGATTGGCAGCTGGGGGCAGGCGGCCGCCAACGACCGTCCATCGTCCCTTTTGGGCTCGGTCTAAGAGCCAAAGCCCTCCGTGCAGAGAAACTGGCTAGCTTTTTCGGCCGCGCGCCGCCAGCGTCCGCAACCTCAGCGCGTTGAGGCGGATAAAGCCTTCGGCGTCCTTCTGGTCGTAGGCGCCGCGGTCGTCCTCGAAGGTGACCAGCGCGTCGGAATAGAGCGTCTTCTTCGACTTGCGGCCAGTGACGATGACGTTGCCCTTGTAAAGTTTCAGCCGCACCGTGCCTTCGACGTCTTCCTGGCTCTTGTCGATCATCGCCTGCAGCATCAGCCGCTCGGGCGCGAACCAGAAGCCGTTGTAGATCAGCTCGGCGTAGCGCGGCATGAACTCGTCCTTGAGGTGGGCGGCGCCGCGGTCGAGCGTGATCGATTCGATCGCCCGGTGGGCTGATATCAGGATGGTGCCGCCGGGGGTCTCGTAGACGCCGCGTGATTTCATGCCGACGAAACGGTTCTCGACAAGGTCGAGCCGGCCGATGCCGTTGTCGCGGCCGAGATCGTTGAGCGCCGCCAGCATCGTCGCCGGCGATAGTTTCTTGCCGTCGAGCGCGATCGGATCGCCCTTCAGGAATTCGATTTCGATCTCGGTGACCTTGTCCGGCGCGTCCATCGGCGAGATGGTGCGCTGGTGGACGAATTCCGGCGGCTCGCTCCACGGGTCTTCCAGCACCTTGCCTTCGGAGGACGAATGCAGAAGGTTGGCGTCGACCGAAAACGGCGCGTCGCCCTTCTTGTCCTTCGGCACCGGGATCTGGTGCTGCTCGGCGAAGTTGATCAGGTCGGTGCGCGACTTGAACGACCAGTCGCGCCATGGCGCGATGACCTTGATGTCGGGATTGAGCGCATAGGCCGAAAGCTCGAAACGGACCTGATCGTTGCCCTTGCCGGTGGCGCCATGCGCAATCGCATCGGCGCCGGTTTCTTTTGCGATCTCGACCAGGTGCTTGGAGATCAGCGGCCGGGCGATCGAGGTGCCGAGCAAATAGGTGCCTTCATAGACGGCGTTGGCGCGGAACATCGGGAAGACGAAGTCGGAGACGAACTCCTCGCGCACGTCGACGATGCGAATGTCCTTGATGCCCATCATCTCGGCCTTGCGCCGCGCCGGCTCCAGTTCGCCGCCCTGGCCGAGATCGGCGGTGAAGGTGACCACCTCGGCGCCAAGCTCGGTCTGCAGCCATTTCAGGATGATGGAGGTGTCAAGGCCGCCGGAATAGGCGAGCACGACCTTCTTGACGGCTTTTGCTTTCGACATTTGGCTGTTCCGCGACAGGGTTCTTTGCGGGCGAGGTATCACGGCCTTTCCGGGCTGCGCAAGAGACGAACGGTCCCTCGGTCGCTGCTGGCATACTGGATCAGCCCTTGTGCCGGCCAGTCGCTGGTGCGGAGAAGACGCTTGCGCTATAGGCTGCGCTTTCTTTATCCAGGGGCCCGCAGATGTCCTTCATTCCCGACACCACCACGCTGATCCAATTCGCCATCGCCACCGTGATCCTGGCGATCACGCCGGGCCCCGACATGACGCTGTTCGTGTCGCGCACGCTGAGCCATGGCCGCGCCACCGGCTTTGCCTCGATGGCCGGCGCGCTGTTCGGCACGCTGATCCACACCACGCTTGTTGTGGTCGGCATCTCGGCGTTGATCGTCGCCTCGCCAGCGGCCTTTTTTGTCCTGAAGATTCTCGGCGCCGCCTATCTCGTCTTCCTGGCGTGGCAGGCGATCACCAAGGGTTCGGCGTTTTCGCCCGAGAAGAAGAGCGGGCCGGAGATTTCGCTGTTTCGCGCCTGGGCGGCAGGGCTCGGCGTCAATCTGCTCAACCCGAAGATCATCCTGTTCTTCATGACCTTCCTGCCGCAGTTCGTCTCGGCCCATGATCCGAACGCGCCCGGAAAACTGTTCTTCCTCGGCGCGATGTTCGTCGTTTTGTCGATCCCGGTAACAGCGCCGATGGTCTTTGCGGCAGAAAAATTCTCGGCCTCGATGAAAGCAAGCCCGCGGGTAACGCGCGTCGTCGACTATCTGTTCGCCGGGGTGTTTTCGGCCTTCGCGCTCAAGATCCTGACCGCCCAGGCGAAGTAGACCTTCCGGCTTGGCGCCAGCTTCCGGCCGAGCGCCCGGCGCTCAGCCAGTAGAAAATGCCGCCGACCATGCCGCTGCCGATCACGGCAGCGACGACGCGCGGGTCGGTGATCTCGAAATTGGCGTCGGCGGTCTGGTGGGCGAAGCCGAGGAAGACCGCCGCGACCACCGCGCCCGCCAGCGCATAGAACAGCCAGTCGCGCCGTCCGAGGATTTCCGAGACGAGAATCGCCACCGCTGCCGGCATAAAGGCGAAATAGGCGACGAACAGCGCAACGAAGGGGATTGAAAAATACAGCGAGGCCGTCGCCGCCGGCTGCACATGCTCCGGCGTATAGCCCAGCGACGCCAGGAACATGACGTTGAGGAAAGCGCTGGCCGCCAGCGCGGCAACGCCATAACCGATCAGGATGATGGCGAAGCGGATGAAGTAGGCGACAAGGCGGGTCACGCCTCGCCGTGCCCCGCGATCATCATTGCTTCCAGCGCGAGCCGATCGACCTTGCGCATGCGCTCGGATTCCGACTTGAGCTGGCCGCAGGCGGCGAGGATATCGCGGCCGCGCGGCGTGCGGATCGGCGAGGCATAGCCGGCATTGTTGATGTAGTCGGCGAATTTCTCGATCGTCTCCCAGTCCGAGCACTGGTAGTTGGTGCCCGGCCACGGATTGAACGGGATCAGATTGATCTTGGCCGGAATGCCCTTGAGCAGCTTGATCAGTCCCTTGGCGTCCTCGATCGAATCGTTGACGTCCTTCAGCACGACATATTCGAAGGTGATGCGGCGGGCGTTCGACAGGCCGGGATAGGCGCGGCAGGCGGCGATCAGCTCTTTCAAGGGATATTTTTTGTTGATCGGCACCAAAAGGTCGCGCAGATCGTCATTGGTGGCGTGCAGCGAGATCGCCAGCATGACTCCGATCTCGTCGCCTGTGCGGAAGATCTCCGGCACGACGCCGGAAGTGGACAGCGTGATGCGTCTCTTCGACAGGGAAAGCCCGTCGCCGTCGGACGCGATCAGCAGCGCCTTCTTCACCGCCTCGAAATTGTAGAGCGGCTCGCCCATGCCCATCATGACGATGTTGGACACTTTCCGGCCCTCGGCCGGAACGACCGCGCCATCGGGCGTGTCGCGGTCGGGGAAATCGCCGAGCCGGTCGCGGGCGGTTAGAAGCTGGGCGAGGATTTCCTCCGCGGTCAGGTTGCGCACCAGCTTCTGCGTGCCGGTGTGGCAAAAGGAGCAGGTCAGCGTGCAACCGACCTGTGAGGAGATGCAGAGCGTGCCGCGGCCTTCTTCGGGAATGTAGACGGTCTCGATCTCGACCGGCCGGCCGGCGCCGCGCGGCGGAAAGCGAAACAGCCATTTGCGCGTGCCGTCGGAGGAAATCTGCTCCTCGACGATCTCGGGCCTGGCGACGGTAAAATGCCTGTCGAGCTCGGCGCGCAGATCCTTGGAGATGTTGAACATACCGGCAAAGTCGGAGACGCCGCGCACATACATCCAGTGCCAGAGCTGCTGGGCGCGCATCTTGGCCTGGCGCTCCGGCACGATGCCTGATGCAACGAGCGCAGCGCCAAGCTCGGCGCGGGTCAGGCCGATCAGCGACGGTTTTTCGGCCGGCGCGGCGCGGGCGCGCAACGCGTCACGGGCGCCTTCAGTGGTAAGGTCGAATGAGAGGGTCATTGTTGCGCCAATATAAGCGATTTACGGCCGATTACAGCATCGTGCCCGAAATGAAGCGCGGCGCATAGCACAGCTTGACGGCGGAGTCATGCAGGGGCGATCTTTACCCTTCTTCCCACAAGGGCGGAAGGGAGAGCCGTGCCAGGCCCGGACCGGCCCCTCACTCAAACCCGGCTTTGGCTATTTGCACTTGGCGATGGACGACAGCGCCGCCGAAATGCCTTTCAGCGAAAAGACATAGGTGGTGGTGTTGCCGCGGCCGGACTTCGCCTGCACCTTCATGTCGCTGCCGGTTTTCATCGCGGCGATCAGCACCGGCTCCTCGGCGGCGTTTTCGACCCAGGCCGACTTGCCGCGGGTGAACATCGAAAAGCTCTTGCCGTCGATGGTGACGGTGGCCTTGGAGTTTTCCTGGAAATTGTAGCCGGCGATGAATTGCGGCTCGTAAGACACTTGCTGTCCCGGCCGCTGGCTGACGAAGAAGAACATGTCGCCATGGTCAAGCGTCGGCGGCTGCTTGTCGGTCGGCACGGTCAACACATAGCAAACCTTGCCGCCCGACGCCTGGTAGCTGTAGGTGCCCCAGGCATTGTGCTGGCCGATCTTGGTTGCCGACTGCGCCAGAGCCGGCGCTGTCATGGCCACCAGTGCCAGGCTCGAAATTGTAGCAATCAATCCGCGCATCGCTTTTCCCATATATGGTGCGGAGGCAGGCCGGCTCGGCGTCCTGCCCGTCGCTTCATTTTGATTTAATCTGGGTTACCAAACGGTGAAGTTCCCTCAGGAAAAGGACATCCACCCCAGGAAACCGCCGCCATCCTTGCGCCCGTCGCTCGAGAGCGGCAGTTGCAACGTCCCTTTGGCGACTTGGATGCCACGAAAGCGGCAAGAGTTTGACTTTTCTGCCTTATCGCCGGCTCAGCCGTTGTCGGCAATCGCCTGTTTGGCGGCGAGCCGATGCGCCGATGTGATGTGGGCTTTGACGGTGGTGATCGCGGCGGTCAGCACAGCGATGTCGTCGGTAAAGCCCAGTCCGAGGACGAAGTCCGGGATGACGTCAGCCGGCAGCACGAAATAGCCCAGCGCCGCCACCAGGATGCCCTTGGCGCGCAGCGGCGTGTTCTTGTCCATGGCGCAGTAGTAGGCGGCGACCAGTTCCTCCATGAACGGGATCTGACGGGCAGCCCGCTTGGCCGTGCGCCAGAATTTCTCGCGCACTTCGATCTCGTCGCCCGGCTTGCCGCCAAAGCCGAAGAAATCAAAACCTGATTTTTGCGCCATCAGTCTCTCCTAACGAGGCTGCGCATGGCGTTCCACGCGCGCCTGCCAGCGGAAAATGTGGTGAAAGCTCCAGCCCACTACAAGAGCTCGGCCGCTCCCCGGCCTGAAAATCGGGGCTACGGCGTCGACAGATCTCCAACGACCTGACCGAAATAGCGGCTCATCGTCCTGGCCAGTTCGAAGTCGAGCGCGGTCAGGCCGCCGGCATCATGGGTGTTCAGCGTCACGTTCACGGTGTCGTAGACGTTCGACCAGTCGGGGTGATGGTCGATCTTCTCCGCCGCCAGGGCGACGCGGGTCATGAAGGCGAAGGCTTCGGAAAAATCGCTGAAGGTGAAGCTGCGCGCGATCGAGTCGCCATCCTCGGCCAGCGACCAGCCGTCGAGCCCGGCCAGCGCCTCGGCGACCGCCTCCCTGCCCAGTTTCTCTCTCGCCATGGTCGTTTCCTGTGCTATCTGGATTTGCAGTCATCAGCATAGTGCCGGATCGATGAGCGCCAAGCCGATAAAATCCATTCTCTTTGTCTGTCTCGGCAATATCTGCCGCTCGCCACTGGCGGAGGGCGTGTTGCGCGCGGTCCTGGCAGAGCGCGGCCTCGATCGGGATATCCTGCTCGATTCGGCCGGGACCAGCGACTGGGAAGCCGGTTCGGCACCCGACCCGCGCTCGATCTCGATCGCCAAGCGGCACGGCGTCGATATTTCCGGACAGACGGCGCGCAAGCTGGCGCCGGACGATTTTTCGCGTTTCGACCTCATTCTCGCCATGGACCGATCGAATCTCCGGGATCTTAAAGCGCTGGTGCCTGCCGCCATGCGCGACCGTGTCCATCTGTTCCTCGAGTTCGCCGAGGGAAAGGTGGGCGACGTGCCGGACCCCTATCATCAGGGGCCGGAGGCGTTTGCCTCGGTCTACCGCATGATCCGCGAAGCGTCGGAGGCGCTGGCGACGCGGCTCGAGGCACGGGCATCAGTGCCCGACAGCGGCCAGGCCTCCTCGACGATGTAGGGTCCGCCGCCGACCGAATCGCGCGACGACATCAGGACGAAGCGGCCGACACGGAAGGGCAGCGTCGAAAAATTGCCGCGCGCCGAAAGATACTGGGCGACGTCGAGCGGGCTCGAATTGCGCAACCTGGCCAGCGTCACATGCGGCATGAATTTGCGCGGGTCGGCGGGGATGCCGAGGCGCTGGCAGATGCGCTCGATCTCGGCTTGCAGTGCAACAAGATCGGGCGAGGCGGAGACGCCGGCCCACACCGCGTGCGGTTTCTTCTGGCCGAAGGCGCCGACGCCGGACAGTGTTAGCGCGAAGGACGGGCGGTGGACACGGTCGAGCGCGTTGGCGATCTCGTCGGCCACATGGCCCTCGACATCGCCAATGAAGCGCAGCGTCATATGGTAGTTCTCGACGTCGATCCAACGGGCCCCGGGCAGGCCGCCCCGGAGCAGGGACAGCGAAAGGGCGGCATCACGCGGTATTTCGAGGGCGGTGAAAAGACGCGGCATGGCAAGCCTCCTGTCCTCGAATCGAACTCTGCCCCTAGCGAATCATCGAAAATCGAGCGGGGCAAGCGGTTTGTTGGTTGCACCTGGCCTAAAATCAAATCGTGCGGGGAATGCGTAAGCCTCATCGAAATCCGGTCCCTTCAAGAGTTGCCCTTAACCGCGGCAATGGCTTTCTCGACATCCGGCAGTATGCGCTCGACCATGCGGTCGATGCCCTTGGCATTCGGGTGCAGGCCGTCCTCAAGTTGCATAGCTGGTTCGCCGGCGACGCCGTCGAGAAAGAATGGATAGAGCGGGACGCCGTGTTTTTCCGCCAGTTTCGGGAAGATAGCGTCAAAGCCGTTCTGGTAATCGGCGCCGAGATTGGGGGCGGCGCGCATGCCGGCCAGCAGCACGGCGATGTTGCGCTGCTTCAGCTTCGCCAGCATGGCGTCCAGATTTTTTTGCATGATATCGGGAGAAACGCCGCGCAGCATGTCGTTGGCACCGAGTTCGAGAATGACAAGCTGCGTGCCGTCCGGCACCGACCAGTCGAGCCGCGACAGGCCGCCACTCGACGTATCGCCGGAGACGCCGGCATTGGCGACGGTCACATCGTGGCCCTTGGCGCGAAGTGCTGCCTCAAGTTTACGGGTGAAGCCTTCGTCCGGTCCGAGGCCAAAGCCCGCCATCAGGCTGTCGCCGAGGCCGACGATCTTGAACGGCTCGGCGCGCGCCGAAGAAATGGCGCCGCAAATTCCGAGGAAAAGCACGAAGGCTGCGGCAAGTCGGTGTTTGAAAGCCATGCGGCAGGCCCCATATGACCGAGAACATTATACTGGCGGTAGGCGGAATTCTGCCTCTCCCTTTCCCATATAGGACGATTTTATTTTGACAGAAGCCGTCATCGCGCTGAAAAACGTATCGCTGACGCTCGGCGAAGGAGCGTCTTCAGTCCATGTGCTGAAAGGCGTCAGCCTCGACGTGGCAAGTGGCGAGGCGACCGGCATTGTCGGTCCGTCGGGCTCGGGAAAGTCGACGCTGCTGATGGTTTTGGCCGGTTTGGAAAGGGTCGATTTGGGTATGGTACGAATCGCCGGCGAATTGCTGAACGGCAAGAGCGAAGATCAGATCGCATTGTTTCGTGGGCGAAACATTGGCATCGTCTTCCAGTCCTTCCACCTCATTCCCAACATGACGGCGCTCGAAAATGTCGCAGTGCCGCTGGAACTAGCCGGCCATGCCGATCCGTTCGGGGTGGCGGCGCGGGAGCTCGAGTCGGTGGGCTTGAGCGACCGCGTCACTCACTATCCCGGCGAATTGTCCGGCGGCGAACAGCAGCGTGTGGCGATCGCCCGGGCGCTGGCGCCTTCGCCGCGTATCCTGATCGCCGACGAGCCGACCGGCAATCTGGACCAGGCTACGGGACGGCAGGTCGCCGATCTTCTGTTCGCCAAAGCGGCCGAGCGCGGCATGACGCTGGTGCTGGTCACCCACGATCCGGCGCTCGCCGCACGCTGCTCCCGGCAGGTATCGATGCGGTCGGGCCGGATCGAGGATGCGCCAGAACCAGTTCCAAAGTCTGGCAAGGTGCCGGCCTGATGCCGCTGTCGCGCACGCTGAAGCTCGCCTTCCGCTTCTCGCTGCGCGAGATGCGCGGCGGGCTGTCCGGCTTCCTGATCTTCCTTGCCTGCATTGCGCTTGGCGTGGCGGCGATCGGCGGTGTAAATTCGGTGGCCCGGGCGATTACCGCCGGTGTCGCCAACGAAGGCCAGTCGCTGCTCGGCGGCGATCTTCGTTTCCAGCTCAATCAGCGCGCCGCGACGCAGGCCGAGCAGGTCTTTCTTGACGGGCTGGGCACGGTCTCGCACAGCGCCAACATGCGCTCGATGGCGCGGCTCGAGGACGGCTCCGACCAGGCGCTGGTCGAGGCCAAGGCGGTCGACGGCGCCTATCCGCTCTATGGCGCGCTGCAGACCGAGCCGGCGCTGTCGAAGCAGGAATTGTTCGGCGAACAATCCGGTGTTTTCGGCGCCGCCGCACCCGACCTTTTGTTCGAGCGGCTGAACCTTCGGATCGGCGACCGGCTGAAGCTGGGCAGCGCCACCTTCGAACTGCGCGCCCGGCTCGTCAACGAGCCGGACGCGGTATCCGACGGCTTCGGCTTTGCGCCGCGGCTGATGATCTCGACGGACGGGCTTGCCGCTTCCGGTTTGATCCAGCCCGGCAGCCTGGTCGAGAACGCCTACAAGGTGCGCCTGCCCGGCGGCACCGGCGAGACGCGCATAAAAGCCATTCAGGATCAGGCGGCGGAGGAGTTTCCCGAGTCCGGCTGGTCGATCCGCACGCGCAGCAATGCAGCACCGGCGTTGTCCGCCAATATCGAACGGTTTTCGCAGTTCCTGACGCTGGTCGGGCTGACGGCGCTGGTGGTCGGCGGCGTCGGCGTAGCCAATGCGGTGCGCGCCTATCTCGACGGCAAGCGCGGCGTCATTGCCACCTTCAAGAGCCTGGGAGCTTCGGGCGGTTTCGTCTTTGCCGTCTACCTGGTGCAGATCCTGATGATCGCCGTGCTTGGCATCACGCTCGGCGTCGTGCTTGGCGCGCTGATGCCGTTCGCGGCGAGCGCGGCGCTGCAGTCGATCATTCCGGTGCCGGCGGAAGGCGGATTCTATCCCGGCGCGCTCGGCATGGCGGCGCTGTTCGGGCTGCTGGTGACGCTGGCTTTCGCCTTGCTGCCGCTCGGCCGGGCGCGCGACGTGCCGGCGACGGCGCTGTTTCGTGAAATGGGTTTTGAGGGCCGCGGTTTTCCGCGCCCGCTCTACACGGCGGCGGCGCTCGGCATCGCGCTGCTGCTGGCGGCGCTGGCCATTCTGTTTTCCGGCGACCGCTACATCGCCTCGATCTTCGTCGGCGCCACCATTTTTGCTTTTTTGGTGCTGCGCCTTGTCGGCGCGCTGGTGCAGTGGGCCGCCAAAAGGAGCCCGCGCGTTGGCTCGACGGTGCTCAGGCTCGCCATCGGCAACATCCATCGGCCGGGCGCCTTGACGCCGTCGGTGGTGCTGTCGCTGGGACTGGGGCTGACGCTTCTGGTGACGCTGGCGCTGATCGACGGCAATCTCAGGCGGCAGATTTCCGGCAGCCTGCCGGAGCGGGCGCCGAACTTCTTCTTCGTCGACATCCAGAGCAGCGATGTCGATGCGTTCTCGGCGCTGGTCGGCAGGGAGGCGCCGCAAGGCACGCTGGTCAAGGTGCCGATGCTGCGCGGCCGGGTGATGGCGCTGAACGGCGTCGACGTCGACAAGGTCAAGGTCCCGGCGGAAGGGGCCTGGGTGCTGCGCGGCGATCGCGGGCTGACCTACGAGGCCAGAATTCCTGCGAATGCGACGCTGACCGAAGGGACATGGTGGCCCGACAATTATGCCGGCGAGCCGTTGGTGTCGTTTTCGGCCGAGGAAGGCAAAGAGATCGGGCTGAAACTCGGCGATACCGTCACCGTCAACGTGCTTGGCCGCAACGTGACAGCGAAGATTGCCAATTTCCGCCAGGTCGAGTGGGAGACGATGGGCATCAATTTCGTCATGGTGTTTTCGCCCAGCACATTTGCCGGCGCGCCGCACAGCTGGCTGGCGACGCTCACCGAAAAGGGCGCGTCGCCGGCCGACGATGCCCGTCTTCTCAACGCTGTCACCCGTGCCTTTCCCGCGGTGACGACAGTCAGGGTCAAGGACGCGCTCGACATCGTCAACCGGCTGGTGGCGCAACTCGGCACCGCGATCAGGGCCGCGGCCGGGGTGGCGCTGATCGCCTCGGTGCTGGTGCTGGCCGGCGCGTTGGCGGCCGGCAACCGCGCCCGCATCCACGATGCGGTGGTGCTGAAGACGCTGGGCGCCACCAGGAAGACGCTGATCGCGGCCTTTTCGCTGGAATACATGCTGATCGGCCTCGCCACCGCGATCTTCGCGCTGGCGGCAGGCGGCATTGCGGCGTGGTTCGTTGTCGCGCGCGTCATGACGCTGCCGTCGCATTTCATGCCCGATGTGGCGGTGGCAACCATTGTCTTTGCCTTGCTGGTCACGGTCGGCATCGGCCTCGCCGGCACCTGGCGGGTGCTGGGCCACAAGGCGGCGCCGGTGCTGCGCAATCTCTGATCTGCAAGGGTCGGCAAGCTCAACGCGACCGGGATTTGGTTAAATCTTGTTAATGTTGGGCTTCGGACGGCCGATAAATCCGGATTTTTGCTACTTCACGAAGCATTACGCCCGGTTACGGTCTTGTTCTTGACGCCAATAACCATCATATTTCGCGTCAGGCATGCTGGAGCCCCGCCAGCGGCGCCTCGGTCAAAATCGACCGGACACCGGACGGGGCAGAAGCAATATGAGGATTTCCATGGCTGAACCCGTTCGCAATTATCAGACGCGTGCCGTGCCCGGCGTCGGCGTCGATGCTGCTATCGACCAGGGCCTGCGCGCTTATATGATCAAGGTCTACAATCTGATGGGGCTTGGCCTCCTCATCACCGGCCTCGCCGCGGTCGGAACGATCATGCTGGCCACCACCACCGATCCGGCTTCGGCGGTCGCTACGCTGCCGAACGGCGATATGCTGACATCCTTCGGCTACGCGATCTTCGGCTCGCCGCTGAAATGGCTGGTGATCTTTGCCCCCCTGGCAGCGGTGCTGTTCCTGTCGTTTCGCGTCCAGTCGATGAGCGTTTCGGCCGCGCAGACGACGTTCTGGGTCTATGCCGGCCTCGTCGGCCTGTCACTGTCGTCGATCTTCCTGGTCTACACCACCGCCAGCATCTCGCAGACCTTCTTCGCCACCGCCGCCGCCTTTGGCGGACTGTCGCTCTACGGCTACACGACCAAGCGCGATCTTTCCGCGCTCGGTTCGTTCCTGATCATGGGCCTGGTCGGTCTGATCATCGCAAGTGTGATCAACATCTTCCTGCAGTCGTCGGCGCTTTCCTTCGCCGTTTCGGCGATCGGCGTGCTGATCTTCGCAGGGCTGACCGCCTACGACACGCAGAACATCAAGGAGATGTATTTCGAGGGCGACGAGACTGATGTCGCCGGCCGCAAGGCTATCATGGGCGCTCTGAGGCTCTATCTCGACTTCATCAACCTGTTCATGTTCCTGCTGCAGTTCATGGGCGATCGCCGTTAACAACGGCCCCTTGAGTCTGTGGACCAGCGAATTTGGAAAGGGCGGCCCAACGGCCGCCCTTTCCTTCTGTGCCGGCCTTTGCTGTTATAGAAGGCAGATGAACGGCTTGCATAAATTATGAGCACCATCACGATACGCGGCGCGACAGCGGCCGATCTCGACCGGATCACCGCCATCTATGCCGATGCGGTGATCCACGGCACGGCGAGCTACGAACTGGAGCCGCCTGATCTTGCCGAGATGGGCGAGCGCTTCGACAGTTTGATAGCGGGCGGCTTTCCCTATCTGGTGGCGGAAAAAGCCGGCATCGTGCTCGGTTATGCCTATGCCGGCGCCTTCCGGGCGCGGCCTGCGTACCGGTTCATCGTCGAAGATTCTGTCTATGTCGCGCCCGAGGCCAAGGGCCATGGCATCGGGCTGAAGCTGATGCAAGGGCTGATCGCGGCGGCCGAGGCGGCGGGCTTCCGCCAGATCATCGCGGTGATCGGCGACGGTCGGCCGGACAGTGCCTCGGTCCGGCTGCATGAAAAGCTCGGCTTTCGCCATTCGGGCCGTCTGGAAGCCTCCGGCTACAAGCTCGGACGCTGGCTCGACACGGTGTTCATGCAACTGCCGATCAATGGCGGGTCTCAGGTTCCGCCCGATCCCAACTCACTGCCGGAACGGAGATTCCGGAAGCACAACAAGTGTTAGGCCTCGACAAGTTTCAGCGTGCGGTCGAACACGCCAAGCACGCGGCCAAGCTCCTGGCCGCGCTTAAGGATGCGGCCGCCGGCGGCAATGACGGCGAAAGCCCCTTGCCGGCGCGCCAGCTTCGGATCCTTGACGATCTGGAACAGCGGCACCTCGCTGGTGCGACGGAAGACGGAAAAGACGGCGCGGTCGGCAAGATGGTCGATGGCGTAGTCGCGCCATTCATTGGCGGCGACCATGCGCCCGTAAAGCCTCAGGATCTGGTCCAATTCACGCCGGTCGAACCGCACCGGCTGGTCGAGGCGTTCACGTCTTGCCTCATGCAGCGGGATCAGTATTGCGGATGCGTCCCCATCCTCCGTCCCACTGCCGTGATCAGTCATGCCTCGATCCCTTCGAATGAATCTTACATTAATCAAAGTTGGCGCTTTCGCCATGGAATTGCAAGCCCGGCTGGGGAAAGGCTGGCGGCGCAACGTTTCCGCGGTGTCCAGTCACGTTTATAAAAACGCCCGTTGAAATTGGTGATGCTTTGCCACAATCCCGCCTTCTTTTAACCGCGCTAAAGCCCCAATCTCCGACGAATTTACGGATGTTGCCTGAGACGGTTCGGTCCGGCACTGGCTCGTAAACCCCAAGCCCCCCGCCCACGGGTCTGCGTCGGATCGAACCAACCTCGGTTTCTCCCTTGGAGAAATCGAGTGCGACGATCCCAAAACCTAAATGACCGGCGTCAGAAGCAAGCTGACGTCGGTTTTTTATTTTATTGGCCGAGTGAATGCGCGGCCTTCCCTTCTCCACTGTGGGAGAAGGTGTCGCCGAAGGCGACGGATGAAGGATGTTGCAGCTTGGCAATTTGCTTGAAATCGCCGCTGCCTCATTCGACGTTGCGCGCCGATCCACCACCCGGGGCGAGTCGTGGGCCTCGCCCGCCCTTCGGGCCCCACAAGGGGAGAAGGAGAGGGCGTTCAGGGCTTGTGGATCAGGGCGGCGCCCAGGATGGGACCCGGCATGCCGTCCTTGCCCACCGATTGCAGCAGCACGGCGCAGCCGCCTTTCTTGGCAATCACGCTCATCGGCAATTCGTAGCGCTGCGCCTTGCCGTG
This sequence comes from Mesorhizobium sp. WSM4810, assembly GCF_055811235.1. NCBI lineage: Bacteria > Pseudomonadati > Pseudomonadota > Alphaproteobacteria > Hyphomicrobiales > Phyllobacteriaceae > Mesorhizobium > Mesorhizobium sp. WSM4810. The sequence goes on from NZ_JBVVQV010000006.1 coordinate 264,244, forward strand.
CCACATGCCGGCGGTCTGGATGCCGGAGACGGCGTTCCAATAAGTCATGCTGCGGCCGGTGTTCTCGCCCTTGCCGATCTTGATGGTCTGCGGCGGGTCGAAATAGACGATGACGACATGGGCATCGCTGGGGCCGCTGCCGGCATCGCCGGCGTCGATGATGACGCGGTCGCTGGTCCGGCTGACGTCGATGGGGACCCGCATGCCCTCGCCGGATGTTTTCATGCGGGCGAGCGCGCCGTCGACTTCCTCGCGGCGGGCGCCGTTGACATGGCTGCGGCCATTGATGACGGCCTGCGGCGTATAGACCGAGCGGCTGCCGAAGGCACGCATATATTCATACTGCCGCTCGGTGTTCTCCTTGCGGCTCAGCGTGTCCTTCCAACCGAGATAATCCCAGTAGTCGACGTGATAGGCGAGCGCGACGATGTTCTCCTTGGCGGCAAGCTCGGCGAAAAATGCATCGGCCGGCAGGCAGGAACTGCAGCCCTGGCTGGTGAAGAGCTCGACCACGCCCAAGGGCTGGCCGACCAGGGATTTATCTGTCTGGGAGCGGTCGGCCTCGCCGGCAAGCGCATTGGCGGCAAGTCCAACTCCGGCAAGCACCGAGAGGGCCAGCGCAAACGCCGCAAGCCGCAATGGTCTTCGAGGTGTCATGGCCGTTTCGACTCCCGCCGGTGATGGCCGGCTTTATTCTGGTTGGCGAAATATGTGGCAGAAGCGGCAGTCAACGGGAAGTCACGTTGCGGTGAAAATTTTACCGCTGCAGCCAACTGCAAGGGCGCAACAGGACGGGCTACACTTCAGGGTAGATACCGATTCGGGCAACAATCAGCATGTGGCAAACTCTCCTGACGCCGGTCGACCTGTACTGCGAGCGGGTCGGGCCAGAGTTCTGGGCCGAGCCGGTCAACGCACTGACCAATCTGGCTTTTCTTGTCGCCGGGCTGTGGGGTGTCCGGGAGGTGCGCCGGCGCGGCACAGGCATCTTCGCCGAAATTCTGGCCTGGTGGGTGGTGGCGATCGGCATCGGCTCGGCGCTGTTCCACACCTTTGCCAACCATGCCACAGTCTGGGCCGACGTGCTGCCGATCGCCGGGTTCACGCTGGCCTACACGCTGTTCAACCTGCGCCGTTTCCTCGCTATGAAATGGGGCAAGGCGATCGCCACCTTCCTTGCCTTCTATGCCGTCACCGGATTGTTGACCTGGGCCGTGCCGGACTGGCTGCGCCAGGCATCGAACGGCACGACCGGCTACCTGCCGCCCTTCCTGGCGCTCGCCTTCTTCGGCGCCTGGGTGGCGGCGAGCGGCAACCGCGCCGGCTGGTACAATCTGGCGGGCTCGGCGATCTTCGTCGTGTCGGTCATCTTCAGGACGATCGATCCGCTGGTCTGCGGCAGCTTCCCGCTCGGCACGCATTTCCTGTGGCACATCCTCAACGGGCTGATGCTCGGCGTGCTGCTGGCGGCGGCGGCGCGGTTCGGAGGGCCGAAATTAGGGCAGTAGGGCAGTAGGAGTAGGGGATAGGACGAGGCAGCGGAGGCGACTTTTCCCCTACTGCCTTACTGCCCTACTCCCCTATTCCCTTCACATTATGCGGCCAGATCGCGCAGCACATATTGCAGGATGCCGCCGTTCTTGAAGTAGTCGAGCTCGTCCAGCGTATCGATGCGGCAGATGATCGGAATGTTCTTCACCGTGCCGTCGCCATAAGTGATCTTCGCAATCATCTTCTGACGCGGCTTGATGGCGCTCAGTCCGTCGATTTCGACCAGTTCGTCGCCCTTGAGGTTGAGCGAGGCCCATGAGGTGCCTTCCTCGAAGACGAACGGGATGACCCCCATGCCGACCAGGTTCGAGCGGTGGATGCGCTCGAAGGACTGAGCGATGACGGCGCGAACACCCAACAGGTTGGTGCCCTTGGCCGCCCAGTCGCGCGACGAGCCGTTGCCGTATTCGACACCGGCGAAGATGACCAGCGGCACGCCTTCCTTCTTGTACTCCATGGCGGCGTCGTAGATCGATTTCTCTTCCTTCGACGGATAGTGGATCGTGTAGCCGCCCTCGCGGCCGTTCTCGCCCAGCATGTGGTTGCGGATGCGGATATTGGCGAAGGTGCCGCGCATCATCACCTCGTGATTGCCGCGCCGTGTGCCGTACTGGTTGAAGTCGGCGACGCCGACGCCATGGTCGGTAAGATACTTGCCGGCCGGCGAGGCCGCCTTGATCGAGCCGGCCGGTGAGATGTGGTCGGTGGTGATCTTGTCGCCGAACAGGCCGAGCACGCGGGCGCCCTTGATGTCGCCGATCGTGCCGAAGCCCGATGTCATGCCAGCGAAGTAGGGCGGGTTCTGCACATAGGTCGAATTGTTGTCCCAGGCATAGGTCTGGCCTTCCGGCGCCTTGACGTTCTGCCAGTATTCGTCGCCCTTGAAGACGTCGGCATATTTGCGGGCGAACAGTTCGCGCGTCACGTTCCTCTCGATGAACTCCTGGATCTCGACCGAGCTCGGCCAGATGTCCCTGAGGTAGACCGGGTTGCCGTCGCGGTCCTCGCCGAGCAGTTCGGTGGTCAGATCCTTGGTCACGGTCCCGGCCAGTGCGTGGGCGACGACCAGCGGCGGCGAAGCGAGGTAGTTCGCCTGCACGTCGGGCGAGACGCGGCCTTCGAAATTGCGGTTGCCGGAAAGCACCGCGGCAGCAATCAAGCCCTTGTCGTTGATGGTTCTGGAGATCGGCGCCGGCAACGGGCCGGAATTGCCGATGCAGGTGGTGCAGCCGAAGCCGACCAGATTGAAGCCGATCTGGTCCAGTTCCTTCTGCAGGCCGGATTTCTCCAGATATTCGGCGACGACCTGGCTGCCCGGCGCCAGCGATGTCTTGACCCACGGCTTCTGCTTGAGCCCGAGCCGGTTGGCGTTGCGTGCCAGCAACCCGGCGCCGATCAGCACGCTCGGGTTCGACGTGTTGGTGCAGGAGGTGATGGCGGCAATGACGACGTCGCCATGGCCAAGGTCGTAGTCGGTGCCCTCGACGGCATAGCGCTTGTCGATTTCGACCGCCTTCTTGTATTCGGTTTCCATCGCCTTGACAAAGCCGGCCGGAATGCCTTCGAGCGCGACCCGGCCCTCTGGACGCTTTGGGCCGGCCATCGACGGCACGACACTGCCGAGATCGAGCTCGAGCAGGTCGGTGAAGACCGGATCGGCCGACCCGGTATCGCGCCACATGCCTTGCGCCTTGGCGTATGCCTCGACCAGCGCGATGCGGTTTTCCTCGCGGCCGGACATGGTGAGGTAGCGGATGGTTTCGCCATCGACCGGAAAGAAGCCGCAGGTCGCGCCATATTCGGGCGCCATGTTGCCGATGGTGGCGCGGTCGGCCAGCGTCATGTTGGACAGACCCGGACCGAAGAATTCGACGAACTTGCCGACGACGCCCTTCTTGCGCAGCATCTGGGTGACGGTGAGCACGAGATCGGTGGCGGTGACGCCTTCCCTGAGCCTGCCGGTGAGCCGGAAGCCGATGACTTCGGGCAACAGCATGGAGACGGGCTGGCCAAGCATCGCGGCCTCGGCCTCGATGCCGCCAACGCCCCAGCCGAGCACGCCAAGGCCGTTGATCATGGTGGTGTGCGAATCGGTGCCGACGCAGGTGTCGGGGTAGGCGGTGGTTTCGCCGCCTTCGGAGTTGGTCCACACGACCTGACCGAGATATTCGAGATTGACCTGGTGGCAGATGCCGGTGCCGGGCGGCACGACGCGGAAATTGCGGAAGGCCTGCTGGCCCCATTTCAGGAATTTGTAGCGTTCCTCGTTGCGCTCGTATTCAAGCTCGACATTCCGGGCGAAAGCCAGCGGCGTGCCGAACTCATCGACGATGACCGAGTGGTCGATGACCAGGTCGACCGGCACCAGCGGATTGATCTTTTGCGGGTCGCCGCCGAGCGAGGCCATGGCATCGCGCATGGCGGCCAGGTCGACCACGGCCGGAACGCCGGTGAAATCCTGCATCAGCACGCGGGCCGGGCGATAGGCGATCTCGACCCCGGCGGTGCCCCTGTCGGTCAGCCAGCCGGCGACCGCCTGGATGCTCTCCTTGGTGACGGAACGGCCGTCCTCGTTGCGCAACAGGTTCTCCAGCAGCACCTTCATCGAATAGGGCAGTTGGGCGATGCCGGTGAGGCCGTTCTTCTCGGCCTCGACGAGGTCGTAGTAAACATAGTCGGAGCCGCCCGCGGTCAGCGTGCGACGGCAATTGAAACTATCGAGGGATTTTGACACGTGCGATCCGTCCTTGTCTGTTCAGCCTGAAAGGGAACGGACGCCGATGGCATGCAATCACGCGCAAAGGTGCGGGTACGGCCATTTCCGCTGTCCGTTCCCAGCCAACCCGAGCCGTTCAAGGCGGCGCGTGCGCTGGTTCGGCGCTAATTCGCTTCCCGTGCCGACCGCTGGCACGGATGCCCCGCATATAGAGAATTTCCTGGAATAGTTCTAGACAGTCGAAAGGCTATTTTGTGCAATGCGGCAGCTGCCGTGAAGCGGCGTTCTCGGGACGGGCAAGAAATGCGGCTGATCGCCGAAAATCTGGGCGGCGAACGCGGCAGCGAGGCGGTTTTTTCCGGCATCGGTTTTGCCCTGGAAAAAGGCCAGGCGCTGATCGTCACCGGGCCGAACGGCGCGGGGAAATCGACGCTGCTCAGGGTGGTCGCCGGGTTGCTGCCGGTGGCGGCAGGCCGTTTGCTTGTCGAAGGCGGCGGTGAGGATTTTCCGTCGGTCGCCTCGGCCTGCCACTATCTCGGCCACCAGAACGCGATGAAGACGGCGCTGAGCGTGGCGGAGAATCTGCGCTTCTGGCGCGATTTTTCGGGCGCGGATTTCTTGAGCGCCGAAGAGGCGCTGGCAATGGTCGGGCTTGACGGTATCGGCCATCTGCCGTTCGGCTATCTCTCCACCGGACAACGCCGCCGCGCGGCGATCGCAAAACTGCTGGTCAGCCGGCGGCCGCTGTGGCTGCTCGACGAGCCGACGGCCGGATTGGACAAGGCTTCGGAAGAACGATTCGGCCGGCTGATGCGGGAGCATCTGGACGAGGGCGGAATCATTATTGCGGCGACGCATCTGCCACTGGGGTTGGAGGGGGCACAGGAATTGAGGATGGGGGAAACTCGGTAATGTCGGCGTTCCCGCCCACCCCCTTCTGTCCTGACAGCCAATCTCCCCCCTTGAGGGGGAGATGTCCGGCAGGACAGAGGGGGGTGCCTGGGCAAGGGCATCTAAAACCATGCTAGCCCTCTTCCTGCGCGATATCCGCCTGAGTATCCGGGCCGGCGGCGGGGCGCTGACCGGCGTGATCTTCTTTCTCGCGGTGATCGCCACAATCCCGTTCGGCGTCGGGCCGGACCTCAATCTGCTTGCCCGCATCGGCCCGGCGATCCTGTGGATCGGCGCCTTGCTGGCTTGCCTGCTCGGCCTCGACCGATTGTTCCAGGCCGACCGGGAAGACGGCTCGCTCGATCTGCTGGTGCTCGGCGACGACCGGCAGATGCTGGCGCTGACCGTGCTGACAAAATGCCTGGCGCATTGGGCAGGAAGCGTGCTGCCGCTGGTCATCGCGGCACCCCTGCTCGGCCTGTTCATGAACATGGAGCCGATCGGCATCGGCGCCACGGCGCTGACCCTTCTGGTCGGCACGCCGGCGATTACCTTCATCGGCGCTGCCGGTGCGGCGGTGGCGGTGGCACTGCCGCGCGGCGGGCTGCTGATCTCGGTGCTGGTGCTGCCGCTGACCATCCCGGTGCTGATCTTCGGCGTCTCGGCAAGCTATGGCGCGGTGGCGAACCCTGATCCGTTTCTGCAGCCTTTCCTCATTCTTGCCGCGCTGACCTTGTTTCTTGCCGTGCTGGGGCCGGTTGCGGCAGCGTTGGCGCTGCGCCATGGAACCGACTGATTTGGCCGGCCATGTTGGTGATTACAGGGCGTCAAAGGCTGCGGCGCTGCTGTCGATTGCGAAGCCGATGGCGCAGGGTTAAAGGAAGGCATGTTGGAACGAAGCGAAATGGTCCGGCTGAAAGGTTTTGCACCGGAGGAGCGACCCCTATGAGCGCGCATGCGCTCTATGTGACCGCTGCCTATGCCATTACGGCCGTGGTGCTGGCCGGGCTGATCGGCTGGATCCTGCTCGACCAGCGTGCACGCAGACGAGACCTCGCCGAGCTGGAAGCGTCCGGCGTGCGGCGGCGCTCCGATAAGGCGGGGAAATCATGAGCATGGAGACGGAAACGCCGGCGCGCTCACGCCGCCTGATCGTGCTGTTGCCGCTGCTGATTTTCCTCGGGCTGGCGGGGCTGTTCCTGACGCAGCTGCTGTCCGGCCGCGACACTTCGGAAGTGCCATCGGCGCTGATCGGCCTGCCGGCGCCGCAGACCAATCTGCCGGCGCTGGAGGGCATGAATTTGCCGGGGCTCGATTCCAGGCAGTTTGCCGGCAAGGTCACGCTCGTCAACGTCTTCGCGTCGTGGTGCGGGCCGTGCCGCGACGAACATCCGCTGCTGCTGGCGCTGTCGCAGGACAAGCGCTTCGTCATCGCCGCCCTCAACTACAAGGACCAGCCGGAAAACGCCCGCCGGTTCCTCGGCGATCTCGGCAACCCGTTCCAGGCGATCGGCGTCGACACGGCAGGGCGCGCGGCGATCGACTGGGGGGTCTACGGCGTGCCGGAAACCTTCGTCGTCGGCAAGGACGGCAAGATCGCCTACAAGCACGTCGGCCCGCTGACGCCGGGCTCAACACAAGCGCTGCTGCTGCCGGAGATCGAGAAGGCGCTGGCAGCACCCGGCTGATGGCCCCGCCGTTTCGTCATCCTTGGGTCTTCACTCCGCTTTGCGTCGTTACGCCCAAGGATTACGAACGTGATAGGTCGACCGAAGATTCAGCCGTAGACCTGCTTGTGGACCTGGTAGAGCATTTCGCTGCGGTCGGCGCGCATGTCGGCCAGATCGCGGCTGGAAAACGAATCGATTTCGGCGATGAGGCGGTTGTATTGCCGGCGCTTGGCGATGCTGGTGCGAGCGCGGCTCATTAGGCTGTCGAGAATCATAGCGAGGTTCCTTCTGTGCAGCATTGTTGCGGCAGGTTGTTCCTCCCTGATCGATACGCAGCATGACATAGTTATGGTGCATCGCAAAAAGAAGATGTTGCAATGCACCATTGCGCTGGGCGCATAGCCGGTTAACGGCGCATGGGCCCGTCCTTCGTCACTCGAGCAAGAGCCGCATTGCCTGTCCCGATACAACGATCTTGCCATATCGATCGCCGGCTGGCTTGATCGCGCCGGCACCAACGATTTGCATGACCCGGGAGAAAACCATGGCCGAAGATTACGAAATTCTCGATCCACGCTTTGCGCGGCTGTTCAACGGCAACGCACAGGTGGACAAGCTGTTCACCGGATGCCGGTGGGCCGAAGGGCCGGCCTGGTTTGCGGCCGGCCGTTATGTGGTCTGGTCCGACATTCCCAACAACCGCATGCTGCGCTACGACGAGACCGACGGCAGCGTCAGCGTGTTCCGGCAGCCGTCGGGCAATTCCAACGGCAACACCGTCGACCGGCAGGGCCGGCTGGTCACTTGCGAGCATTCGGGCCGCCGGGTCAGCCGCACCGAGCATGACGGCTCGATCACCACCATCGCCGACAAATGGCGCGGCAAGCGGCTGAACTCGCCCAACGATGCGGTGGTCAAGTCCGATGGTTCGATCTGGTTCACCGACCCGACCTACGGCATCGATACGGATTATGAGGGCGACAAGGCCGAGAGCGAGATCGGCGCCTGCCATGTCTACCGGGCCGACCCCGGCACCGGCGAGATCGAAGCGGTGATCACCGACATGGTCAGGCCCAACGGGCTTGCCTTCTCGCTCGACGAGAGCAAGCTCTATGTCGTCGATACCGGCCGCACGCATGGCGCGCGGAATCCGGCGCATATGCGGGTGTTCGATGTCGACGGGGCCGGCAAGAAGGTCTCAGGCGGAAAGGTCTTCGCCGATTGCACGGCCGGCCTGTTCGATGGTTTCAGGCTCGATGACCAGGGCCGAATCTGGACCAGTGCCGCCGACGGCATCCATTGCTACGATCCGGACGGGACGCTGATCGGCAAGATCAAGGTGCCGGAAGTCGTCGCCAATTGCGTGTTCGGCGGCAACAAGCTGAACTGCCTCTACATCGCCGGCACGACGTCGCTCTACATGGTCCGGCTGATGGTCAACGGCGCAAAGACATTTTGAGCGGCCCTGGGGCCTTCGAAGAGGTCGCTGCGCGTGACTGGTTCGTCGGCGAGACCAATGTCGCGGCGTTGAGACCGAAGGGAAATTTGCGAGAGGCTGCGGGACAGCGCCCCGCTCTGCCCTGCCGGGCATCTCCCCCACTTGGGGGCTTATCGCCGACGCTTGCTTCGCGTTCGCTCCGCCCGGGATAACGAAAGCACGGTGGCCGCCGCTTAACGCGACCGGATGAAATCGGCGAATGCCGAAATGGCGTTGTGCATTGCCAGTTGGCTTGCCGGCTCCGATAGGATTTTGTCCACCTCCGGTGGCCTCTTGCCGAGCAGGGCGATTTCGAGCGCGGTGTCTTCAACAAGCGCGAAAGACATGGTGCGCATGATCTCGGCCAGAGCCGCGCGGGCAAACAGCGAGCGCGGCGAGGCGTGCACCAGCATGGCCGGCTTGCCGACAGCTGCATCGCGCGACACCAGCCAGTCGAGCGCGTTCTTCAGCCCGCCCGGTACGCCATGGGCATACTCAGGGCAGGAGACGATCACGCCGTCAGCGGCGGTGACCGCGTCGATCAGCACGGATGCTTGCGGTGGCGTCCGCTCGCCTTCGTCATCCGGATTGAAAATCGGCAGCCGGCCAAGCCCGTCATAGACGGATACGTGACAGTCCGGCGGCGCGTTTTGCGCGAGCGCCGCGACCAGGGTCGAATTGGTCGAGGCGGCGCGCAGGCTGCCGGAAATGGCGAGGATGTTCAGCAAAGGCTTAGAGGCGGGCTCGGCGATTCGTGGTCGGGCACACTACCACATGGTGTGTTTGTATTCTTCGTCCAGCCAGCGGTCGGTCGCCTCGGCCGAATCGGCGAGCGCCAGCTGGTCGCGCAGGATCTGGCCGAGCGTCGGCAGCGTCGCGCGGTCGTACCAGGTTTCCGGCTTCCACAGATCGGAGCGCATGAAGGCCTTGGCGCAATGCATGTAGGCGGCCTTGACCGTCACCAGGACGACGCTTTGCGGTTCCTTGCCGTCAACGGCGAGCCGCTCGCGCAAAGCCGCATCGACGGTGATGCGGGCGTCGCCGTTGACGCGCAGCGTCTCGTTCATGCCCGGGATGAGGAAGAGCAGCCCGACCGAAGGGTTGAGAAGAATGTTCTCCAGCGTGTCGAGCCGGTTGTTGCCGGGCCGGTCGGGGATGGCGATGGTCTTCTCGTCGAGCACGGCGGCAAAGCCCGGCCTATCGCCCTTCGGCGTCACATCGGCATTGCCGGCGCCGTCCGAGGAGCCAATCAGCACGAAGGGGCTTTTGCCGATGAAGGAACGGCCGTGGCCATCCAGCGCCTTCAGTTCCTTGCGGATCGAGCCGTCGGTCGGCCGAGGCGTCTTGTAGATCGTTCTCAGCTCTTCGCGCGTGGTGACGAATTCCATGCCCTCTCCTTAAAATCGTTACTTGCCGGGCTTCCCTTCCGTTCCGGTCTTGCCTTCAAGCGAATGGCGCATGATCAGCGGCATCTGGCTGAAGGTGAAAAGAAGGGTGATCGGCATGATGCCCCAGACCTTGAATGTAACCCAGGCGTCGGTGGAAAAATTCCGCCAGACCACTTCGTTGACAAGGGCCAGGAACAGGAAAAACAGGCCCCAGCGGAAGGTGAGTTTCTTCCAGCCCTCGGCATCGAGGCTGAAGGCCGAATCGAAGACGTAGCCGAGCAGCGACTTGCCGAAGAACAGGCCGCCGAGCAGCACGCCGCCGAACAGCATGTTGACGATTGTCGGCTTCATCTTGATGAAGATGTCGTCCTGCAGGTAGAGCGTCAGCGCGCCGAAGACGAAGACGACGACGCCCGACACCATCGGCATGATCGGCAAGGTGCGGGTGAGCAGCCAGGACGCGGCCAGCGCGATCGCGGTCGCGGCCATGAACAGGCCGGTGGCGACGAAGATCGGTCCGCCGAATTCGGCCAGCACCGGAAACTTCTGCGACAGCCATGCGCCACGGGCGTTGGCGAAGAAGAACACCATCAACGGGCCGAGCTCCAGCACCAGCTTGAGCAGAGGATTGACGCCTTCCTTCTTCTGTTTCTGCGGGTCGGACGGGTCGCGTTCGAGGATGCGCGGGTTCATAGGCTTTCCTTCTTGCGCATGATCCTGGTCCAAAAGTCTGCAACTTTTTGGGATCAAGCTTGTTACGCCACTCCAGCGATCGCCCTGGCGAACTCGCTTGCGGAGAATGGTTCGAGGTCGTCGACCTGTTCGCCGACGCCGATGAAATAAACCGGCAATTTATGCTTTGCCGCAATCGCCACCAGAATACCGCCGCGTGCCGTGCCGTCCAGCTTGGTCATCACCAGGCCGTTGACGCCGGCGACATTGCGGAAGATCTCGACCTGGTTGAGCGCGTTCTGGCCGGTGGTGGCGTCGACCGTCTGCAGCACGGTGTGCGGCGCCTCCGGATCGAGCTTGCCCAGCACCCGGACGATCTTTTCGAGTTCCGCCATCAGCTCGGTCTTGTTCTGCAGCCGCCCGGCGGTGTCGATGATCAGCACGTCGGAGCCGGCTTGCCTGGCCTGTTCGAAGGCATCGTAGGCGAGGCCGGCGGCGTCGGCGCCAAGCTTCGAGGCGATGACCGGCGACCTGGTGCGCTCGCCCCAGATCTTCAATTGCTCGATCGCGGCGGCACGGAACGTGTCGCCGGCGGCGAGCATCACCGACAGGCCGCCGTCGGTCAGCTTTGCCGCCAGCTTGCCGATGGTCGTGGTCTTGCCGGTGCCGTTGACGCCGACGACAAGGATGACATGCGGCTTGTGGCTGAGGTCGAGCTCCAGCGGCAAGGCGACATGGGTCAGCACCTTCTCCACCTCGGTCGCCATGATGGCGCGGACTTCCGTCTCGGAGACGTCCTTGCCGTAGCGGCTGGCAGCCAGCGAATCGGTGATGCGCAAAGCCGTCTCCATGCCGAGATCGGCGCGGATCAGCACGTCCTCCAGATCCTGCAGCGTGTCCTCGTCGAGCTTGCGCTTGGTGAAGACGCCGGCGATGTTGCCTGACAGTTCCCGGGAAGAGCGGGCGAGCCCCTCCTTCATGCGCTGGAACCACGAGCGTTTCGGTGCCGGTTCCGGCGCCTTCTGCGGTTCGGCTCTCTGCTCGACCTTCTTGGCGACGGTGACCTTGCCGGCAGCCGGCTTTGGCTCCGGCGGTGGTTGTGGAACGGGCTCGCGCTTTACCTCCCCCGCGATGGGGGAGGTCCCGAGCGAAGCTCGGGGGTGGGGGTGACTGGCGCCGGCGCCGGCGCTGTCACCCAACCCCGCCGCTTCGCGGCGACCCTCCCCATCGAGGCGAGGGTGGGGCGCTGGAATGGCTTCAGGTTCGGGCGCGATCTCGGTAAGGACCGGCTTCGCCTCGATCGGCGCTGGCTGGCGAATGGGGGGCGGGATTTCGGCCGTCGGTGCGGCATCTTGCGCAGGTCCGCGCTGCCCCTCACCCTTACCCTCTCCCCGTGAAGGACGGGGAGAGGGGGGCGTCAGCGCAGCCGCTTCTTCCTCGGCCTCTGCGGGAGTGGTTCGGGCGGCGCGATCAGCACCCTTCTCCCCGTCCCTATACGGGGAGAAGGTGCCGGCAGGCGGATGAGGGGCGGCGCCAGCCGCTGATGATGGAAGCTGAGTGGACGCTTCGACGGACGCAGGTTCGGGTTGTTTCTTCGGGGCGATTTCCGGCTGCTCGGGCTCAGGAACGTCCTGCGGCTCCGGAGTTGGCTCGGGAATGACGGGAGCAGCCGGAATCTGCTCTGGCTCTTCGACCGGATCAGGCTCCGGCTGAGCAGGCTCGGCCTCTTCAACAGGCACCGGCTGTGCCGGAGGCGCAGCTTCCGCTTCGGGCCAAGGCTCTTCGCGTTTCAAAAATTCCGGAACGGCTTGCTCGGCCGCCGGTTTCAGTGCCTCGAGCGCGTCCCATTTGATCGGCGGCAGCGGTGCGGTCTCGTCGATCCGCTCCTCGACCACTTCCTTCTTGCCGAACGAAAAAATCTTCTTGAGAAAACCAGCCATGTTCTAGCGTCTCAGGCGGCGCGGGCGGCAAGCGGCGCCGCGATCAGTCTGACACCGTCATCGCCGGCGATATCAGCCTTAACGATTTCGCCCGGCGCACCCTCGGAGATCGCGGCAAGCGTAAACCCTTCGGTGCGGCCGAGCCCGTCGCGCTCGATCAGGATCGACTGGCGTGTTCCGGCGAGCGAGGAAAGGTGGCTGCGATAGGCGGTGTCACCGGCGGCGCGCAGCCGTGCCGCACGCTGCTTGACCAGTTCGCGGCGAAGCTGCGGCATGCGCGCGGCGGGGGTGCCTTCGCGCGGCGAAAACGGAAAAACGTGGAGATGCGTCAGCCCGCATTCCTCGACGATCTCCAACGATTTTTCGAACATGGCGTCCGTCTCGGTCGGGAAGCCGGCGATGATGTCGGCGCCGAAGACGATGCCGGGACGCAATTTGCGCAAATCCTGGCAAAAACGGATCGACTGATCCCGGTTGTGCCGGCGCTTCATCCGCTTCAGGATCATGTCGTCACCGGACTGCAGCGACAGATGCAGATGCGGCATCAGCCGAGGCTCGGTGGCGATGGCTTGGAGCAGATCGTCGTCAGCCTCGATCGAATCGATCGAGGAAAGGCGCAGGCGTGTCACGTCAGGCACCTGCTTCAGGATTGTCTTGACCAATTTGCCGAGTTTCGGGCTGCCCGGCAGGTCGGCGCCGAAACTGGTCATGTCGACGCCGGTCAGCACGATCTCGGCATAGCCATTGCCGCTCAGCCGCTTGACCTGCTCGACCACGGCGCCCATCGGCACCGAGCGCGAATTGCCGCGGCCATAGGGGATGATGCAGAAGGTGCAGCGGTGGTCGCAGCCGTTCTGAACCTGGACGAACGCCCGCGCCCGGCCTTCGATGGCGTCGACCATGTGGCCGGCCGTCTCGCGCACCGAAAAGATATCGTTGACGCGAGCCTTCTCGGTGTCGTTGACGCCGAAATCCGGCAGCGCGCGATAGGAATGCGCCTTCAGCTTTTCCTCGTTGCCAAGGACGAGATCGACCTCGTCCATGGCGACGAAATTCTGCGGCTCGGTCTGCGCGGCGCAGCCGGTGACGATGATGCGGGCGGCCGGATTCTCGCGGCGGGCCTTGCGGATCGACTGTTTTGCCTGGCGCACCGCCTCGCCGGTGACGGCGCAGGTGTTGAAGATGATGGCGCCGCCTTCCAGCGCGCCAAGGCCGGCACTTTCCGCCTCTCGCCGCATCACCTCGGATTCATAGGTGTTCAGCCGGCAGCCGAAGGTGACGACGTCAACACCTTTGGGAAGAGCGGGGCCCTTGGCAAGAGCGGCCATCAAGCGGCGCTTTCGGTGTCGCGGGCCCACACGCCGGTCGCCGGGTCGAAGCTGCCGGAAAATTCCCATTCGGCGGCACCGGTGAGGATGACGTGGTCGTCGCCGCGCCACTCGACATGCAAGGAGCCGCCGCCGGGCGTCACCAGGGAGACGCTGCGTCCGGTCCGCCTGGTGCGCGCCGCGGCGACGACGGCGGCACAAGCCGCCGTGCCGCAGGCCTTGGTCAGGCCGGCGCCGCGCTCCCAGGTGCGGATGACCATCGTCTCGGTCGAGGTCACCCGCGCGATGGTGATGTTGGCTCGTTCGGGGAAGATCGGGTGGTTTTCGAGCAGCGGACCGAAGCGGTCGAGCTCATAGGACCAGACGTCGCGGTCGACCCAGAAGATGGCGTGCGGATTGCCCATCGACACGACCGAGGGCGAGTGCAGCACCGGCGCGTCGATCGGGCCGACCTGCAGCTCGATCATGCGGGTATCGCGGAATTCCTCGGCGAGCGGAATATCCTGCCAGCCAAAACGCGGCTTGCCCATGTCGACCGAGATCAGCCCGTCGGCATGTTCTTCGGCGTTGAGGATGCCGGCGACGGTCTCGAAGGCGAATGTCTTCTGGCCGGTCTCGGCGGCAAGTGCCTGCACCACGCAGCGCATGCCGTTGCCGCAGGCCTGCGCGCCGGTTCCGTCGGAATTCAGGATGTCGATGAAAAAGGCAGTGCCCGGCGTTCTGGCGTCGTGGATCGCCATGATCTGATCGAACTTCGTCGCGGCATCGGCATTGAGCGCAAGGGCGGCAGCCGGCGCCACCCGGTCGGCGCGACCGCGCATGTCGGCAACGATGATTTCGTTGCCGATGCCGTTCATCTTGGCGAAGGGGGCAGTGCTTGCCATGGATCGAAAGGTCTCATGCCGGTTTGGCGCCTATATGGCGGATAGCGGCCGGAATTACCAGTGCGAGACGCCAGCGCGCCGTGCGTCGACTTGGACGCACAAAGTGCGCTCCGACATTTTGAACCCGCGCATCGTGCCTTCTGAAAATCGATTCCGATTTTCGGGCCGATGCGTCTACGCCACAGCGAAGACGCCAAGCATGACCAGCAGGAAGATGATCAGCACGATGCCGATGAGAATGCGGGCGCCGGTGGCAGCGGCTCCGGCCAATGCCGGCATGCCGAGCAGGCTGGCCGCGGCCGCGATTATCAGAAGAATCACAATCCATTTGATCATGGGAAATCCCTCGCAGCCGACGGTTGTGGACCACCACCAACGCGTTTACGACGTCCGGGTTCCCCCGGGGGCCTCTGGGGGGCCGGGTCGCCAGCCTAGAGCGCCGGCACGTCCCAGACTTCGCCGGGACGCAGGGCGCGAAAGCGTTCTTGCGGGACACCTTGATCGTTGAGGGCCTCGCCCAGCTTTCTTGCCGGCTCGTCGATCGGCTCGTTGGTGAGCCGGAACGTGCCCCAATGGCAGCCGGCGGCATAGTCGGCGTTGCACAACAGCATGCCTTGCACCGCCTCCTCCGGGTTCTGGTGGTGTGGCGCCATGAACCAGCGCGGCTCGTAGGCGCCGATCGGCAGGATGGCGAGGCGGAAGCCGCCGTGCCTTGCGGCCATCAGCCGGTAGTTGATGCCATCGTGGAAACCGGTGTCGCCGGCGAAATAGACCTTTCCGCCCGGCGTCTCGACCACAAAACCCGCCCACAGCGCCATGCGCCGGTCGCGGGTGCCGCGCGCCGACCAGTGGTGCACCGGCTCGACATGGACGGCGACGTCCTTGCCGATCTCGACCCGCTCGCCCCAGTCATGCACGGAAAGCCGCATTCCGGGAACGCCATCGTCGATGATGGCGTCGTTGCCGAGCGGCGTCAGCACCAGCGGGTCGTGCTTTGTCTTCAGCCGCTTCAGCGTGGCGAGGTCCAGATGGTCGTAGTGGTTATGGCTGACCAATACGAGATCGATCGGCGGCAGACTGGAAAAGGCGATGCTGGGCGGATTGACCCGTTTCGGCCCGGCAAAGGGGAGCGGCGAGGCGCGCCGCGACCAGACCGGGTCGGTGAGGATGTTCAGGCCGGCTGTCTGGATGAGCAGCGTGGAATGGCCGACCATGGTCAGCCTCAGTTCGGAGCCGTCGATCCGTTTGGCCGGTGTCGCCTGATGAAACGGACTTGGATTCGCCGACGGCCATTTCGAGCGTTCGCCGCCCAGCTGCCACTTCAAAAGATCGGAAAAGCGGGCAGGCAACTTGCCGTTGGGATTGAAGAACAAGGTGCCGTCGAAATGATCGCTGGGCGGCCCGCTATAGTAGCGGTTGGCCGCCCTTTTCCTCGCAGCCAAGATTTCGCCTCCGGCAAGGTTCGGTTTCATCAGAGATAGGACCGAAGCGGGCTGGCGCAAGCATTTGGCGGCCGGACGCCAGGGGCAGGCCTGTCCTGGCAAACCGCTGCGCAGTCTCGCGTCAGACCCCCAGGACAGGTTTTCGGGCGGCACGCATTTGTGGCAAAGTTGCAACAGGTGCCGCCGCAAATGCTATTTTAACCATACAGGGTTGAAATTTTGCCACCTTCTCCGTCTTGGTAAGGGGGATATTGTGCGGACGGCAGCCCGGCCGGATCCGACGGAGGTTTGAAATGAATTTTTCGAAAACCGGTCTGCTGGCCGTATCGCTGGCCGCGCTCTTTGCGAGCGGCTGTTCAACGTCACGGTTCTCGCCGATGGACCAGCAGCCGGCGCCGCTGCAAGCCGCGCCCTCCGGCAAGGTGACCGCAAACCAGCTGCCGCCGCCGGCGTCGCCTGGCACCGCCGACCCGTCGAAATTTCCGACGGCGCCGCAAGGCACGCTAAACCCGCAGGTCGCCTCGCTGCCGCCGGACGGAACGGCTCCGGCCGGAGCCCCGGATCTTACCGCAAGCAGCGTCGCCGGCGTGTGGAAGGCCAGCGTGTCCGGCCAGAGCTGCCAGGTGGCGACGCCGCAAACCAAATTCGGCTCCGGCTATCGGGCTGGACCACTGCATTGCCCGGCACCGATCGACGGCATCAAATCCTGGAACGTCGCCGGCAAGCAGTTGACGCTGTACGACGCGAACGGCGGCACGCTGGCACGGCTCTATTCCTCGGGCGGAGAGAAATTCGACGGCCAGACTTCCAACGGCCTGCCGATCTCGCTTACAAGAGGCTGACCCGCCCGCCCTTATTGTTTTTACGCGATTCCGAAAACCGCTACACGCTTTTCCCGGAATTGCTCTCTTTGTTTTTACGCAATTCCGGACAGAAAACCGCTACACATTTTTCTTGGAATTGCTCCGGAACGACGTGACCGATGCATCTGCGTGACGGCCTTCAGACCCATGCGACCGTCCGGCAGCGTTACGACCATTGGGTCGATACGGGCGTGATCGACCGCGATCCGGCGCAGGAGCGGGTCGTCGCGGCACTCGATCGGTTGATCGACGAGATTTCGGCAAAACGGCTGGCGCACAAATCGAGCGCGCTGGGCTGGCTGTTCGCTCGCAAGCGCGAGACGCGCGAGGCCGTCAAGGGCCTCTATATCCACGGCGGCGTCGGCCGTGGCAAGACCATGCTGATGGACATGTTCTTCGAGCTGGTGCCGGTCCGGCGCAAGCGCCGTGTGCATTTCAACGACTTCATGGCCGATGTGCAGGACCGCATCCAGAAGCACCGGCAGGCGCGTAAAGAGGGCACCGTCAGGGAAGACGACCCGATCGCGCCGGTGGCCCGCGCGTTGGCCGAGGAAGCCTGGGTGCTGTGCTTCGACGAGTTTTCCGTCACCGACATCGCCGATGCGATGATCCTGTCGCGGCTGTTCTCGGCGCTGTTTGCCAACGGCGTCGTGCTGGTCGCCACGTCCAATGTCGCGCCGCAGGATCTCTACGGCGACGGCTTGAACCGCAAGCTTTTCCTTCCCTTCATCGGCATCCTGGAGCGGCATGCGCAGGTGATTGCCCTCGATGCCGACAAGGACTATCGGCTGGACAAGCTCAGCCGCCTGCCGGTCTATGTCACCCCTGCCGATGCCGCCGCCGATGCTGTCCTCGACGAGGCCTGGAAAGTGATGACGCATGGCAGGCCGACGCAGGCAGCAGCCCTGACGGTAAAGGGCCGGCAGGTCGTCGTGCCGCGCGCCGCCGGCGAAGCGGCGCGGTTTTCCTTTGCCGATCTCTGCGAAAACCCGCTCGGTGCCCGAGATTTCCTGGCGATTGCCGGCCGCTTCTCGACCGTCTTTATCGATCATGTGCCGGTGCTTGGCGAAGGCATGCGCAACGAGGCGAAGCGCTTCATCCTGCTGATCGACACGCTCTACGACCATCATGTGCGGCTGGTGGTGAGCGCCGCCGCACCGCCAGCGGAGCTGTATACGGCTAGGCGCGGCAACGAGGTCTTCGAGTTCGAGCGCACCGCGTCGCGGCTGATCGAGATGCAGAGCCACGAATGGCTGGAAGACTGGGTGGAGAGGCAGAAGGCGCGGGTGGTGCCTGCGGAGGCGAGGCAGGATCGGGCCTGAACCTCGTTTCGTAGCGTTCCGGCACACCCCCTCTGTCCTGCCGGACATCTCCCCCTCAAGGGCCCCTCAAGGGGGGAGATCAGATGTCGCCTCGGCCCGTGCGGCTGCTTGCGCGACTCATAAAGCGCCTGGGCCGCCACATTGTCCGGCTCGGTGCCGACCCAGGCCTCCTCGCAGCCATGCTCCCGGCCGAGCTCAAACATGGCGTCGAGCATCTTCGTCGCTATGGCCTGGCGCTGGAAGGCCGGCGCCACGCCGACTTCGTCGATGTAGAGTTCGCTCACCTTGTCCGGGTGGCGGTGGATGACGGCCGCGCATTGGCCGACGACTGTGCCACCGGCCAATGCCACGATCATGAAATGACCGGGTTCGCGGAGATACGCTGCCAACCGATCCAGCCTGACCGGTTCATCGAACACATCTTCGGCGACCCGCATCACAAGGGCGTCATCGCCGGAAAACAGCCTTCTTGTTTCCATCTTCATTGCGTAACTTTCCCAAGTCGGCTCAATTCTTTTGACGTTTACGTAAATCCCAACCCATCCAACCGATTGAAAAATCTCACTCCAAAATAATCGTTTGAATATTCTATGCGCCGGGGCTATTGGGTGCGGCGAAATCTTCGCGGCTTCCCCGCCGCATTCCGGCCTCCTTCCTCGACGCCGTCATCCAATTCGTTAAGGGATTTGGGGCGCCGTCACAGTCCTAAAGGGAAAACATCCTGACATGGCACGCAACAAGATAGCGCTCATCGGCTCGGGCATGATCGGCGGCACGCTCGCCCACATGATCGGCCTCAAGGATCTCGGCGACGTTGTGCTGTTCGATATCGCCGAGGGCATCCCGCAAGGCAAAGGGCTGGATATCGCGCAGTCGTCGCCGGTCGATGGGTTCGATTCCAGGCTGACCGGCGTCAACGATTATGCCGGCATAGAGGGTGCCGACGTCTGCATCGTCACCGCCGGTGTGCCGCGCAAGCCCGGCATGAGCCGCGACGACCTTCTCGGCATCAATCTGAAGGTCATGGAGCAGGTTGGCGCGGGTCTCAAGAAATACGCGCCGAAAGCCTTCGTCATCTGCATCACCAACCCGCTCGACGCCATGGTCTGGGCGCTGCAGAAGTTTTCCGGCCTGCCGAAGAGCCATGTCGTGGGCATGGCCGGCGTGCTCGACAGTTCGCGCTTTCGCTATTTCCTGGCCGAAGAATTCAAGGTGTCGGTCGAGGACGTCACCGCCTTCGTGCTCGGCGGCCATGGCGATTCCATGGTGCCGATGATCCGCTATTCGACGGTTGCCGGCATCCCGCTGCCCGACCTCATCAAGATGGGCTGGACCTCGAAGGAAAAGCTCGACCAGATCGTGCAGCGCACCCGCGACGGCGGCGCCGAGATCGTCGGCCTGCTCAAGACCGGCTCGGCCTTCTACGCACCGGCCGCCTCGGCGATCGCCATGGCCGAAGCCTATCTCAAGGACAAGAAGCGCGTGCTGCCCTGTGCTGCGCATCTCTCCGGCCAGTATGGTGTCAAGAACACCTATGTCGGCGTGCCGGTGGTGATCGGCGCCGGCGGTGTCGAGCGCGTCATCGAGATCGAGCTCGGCAAGGCCGAGCAGAAGATGTTCGACAATTCGGTGGCGGCGGTGCAGGGCCTGTGCGAGGCTTGCGTCAAGATCGCTCCGCAACTCGCCGCCAAATGATCCGCCGCCAAGTGACTCGCCAGTAAAGTGATCTGGAGACAACGCGCATGAACATCCATGAATATCAGGGCAAGGCGCTGCTGAAGGGCTTTGGCGCACCGGTGGCCGAAGGCGTGCCGGTGTTTAGGGCAAGCGAGGCGGAAGCCGCCGCCAAGGCACTGCCCGGCCCGCTCTATGTGGTGAAAAGCCAAATCCATGCCGGCGGCCGCGGCAAGGGCAAGTTCAGGGAGCTTGGCCCCGACGCCAAGGGCGGCGTCAGGCTGGCGAAATCGGTGGCCGAGGTCGTCGCCAACGCCAAGGAAATGCTTGGCCACACGCTGGTCACCAAGCAGACCGGCCCCTCGGGCAAGCAGGTCAACCGCCTCTACATCGAGGATGGCGCCGACATCGAGCGCGAGCTCTATCTGTCGCTGCTGGTCGATCGCTCCGTCGGCCGCATCGCTTTCGTCGTTTCGACCGAGGGCGGCATGGACATCGAGGCGGTCGCCCACGACACGCCGGAAAAGATCATCACCGTCGCCATCGACCCGGAAAAAGGCATAACGGCGGATGATTTGAAAGAACTCAACGGCGCGCTGAAGCTCGACGGCGACGCCGCCAAGGACGGCGAGACGTTGTTCCCGATCCTCTACAAAGCCTTCGTCGAAAAGGACATGAGCCTGCTCGAGGTCAATCCGCTGATCGTCATGAAGAATGGCCGGTTGCGCGTGCTCGACGCAAAAGTGTCGTTCGACAACAACGCGCTGTTCCGCCATCCCGACGTGATGGAACTGCGCGACATTACCGAAGAGGACGAGAAGGAGATCGAGGCGTCGAAATACGACCTCGCCTATGTCGCGCTCGACGGCAATATCGGCTGCATGGTCAATGGCGCCGGCCTTGCCATGGCGACGATGGATATCATCAAGCTCTATGGCGCCGAGCCCGCCAACTTCCTCGATGTCGGCGGCGGTGCGTCGAAGGAGAAGGTGACGGCGGCGTTCAAGATCATCACCAAGGATCCGGCGGTCAAAGGCATCCTGATCAACATCTTCGGCGGCATCATGAAGTGCGACATCATCGCTGAGGGCGTTATCGCGGCGGTCAAGGAAGTCGGCCTGCAAGTGCCGCTGGTGGTGCGGCTGGAAGGCACCAATGCCGAACTCGGCAAGAAGATCATCAACGACAGCGGGCTCAACGTCGTCTCGGCCGATGACCTCGACGACGCGGCCAAGAAAATCGTGGCGGCGGTGAAGGGCTGATCTGGTGCCTCCGCACAAGATAAATCTGGTCGAGGCGGCGGATCAGAAGATCAAACAGGTCTTCGATCCGCATATCGCCGGTGACGTCAATGACGCCCAGGTCAAGATCGCCAAGTTCGGCGATGTCTTCGACTGGCACGCGCACGACAACGAGGACGAAGCGTTCCTGGTGCTGCGCGGCCGCATCGCCATCGATTTTCGCGACGGCACGGTGGAGCTTGGCAGCGGCGAGTTCATCGTCGTGCCGCGCGCCGTCGAGCACCGGCCGCGCTCGCTGAGCGAGGAGCCGGTGGTGCTGATGTTCGAGCCGGCGACGACGCTCAACACCGGCAACGCCAAAAGTGACCTCACCGTCGCCGATCTCAAGCGGCTGTAGGAACTTGCGAATGCCACACAGTTACACATATACTGTGTGGAATTTGCAGGAGAAAAGAGAATGAAGAACATCACGCTGGCGGTCGAGGACGAGGTTCTGGAGCAGGTCAAGCTGACGGCTGCCGAACAGCGAACGACCGTCAACGCCATGGTGCGGGAGTTTTTCGCGACAGTGGCCGCGAAGCGGCGCGCCAAGGACGAGGCACGGCAAGCCCTGCTGAACCTTGCCCGCGAGGCGGCAGGCGACATGGGCGGCAAGAAGTGGAACCGGGAAGCTCTCTATGACCGCTGAGTGCTTCCTCGACACCAACGTGCTCGTCTATGCCGCCATCGGACACAAATCTGAGCGCGCCAAGTACGAGCGCGCCGTGGAGTTGATTGCCACGGAAGACTATTCGACCTCCGCACAGGTGCTGCAGGAGTTCTATGTGAACGTGACCAAACGAGCGGATGTCACTTTGCCACCAGCCAAGGCGGCTGAGTGGGTCGCCGCGATCTCCATGAAGCCCTGCCAGGATTTAGACAGCGCAGTCGTCATGCGGGGGATCGAGAACTCGCAACGCTACCAGATTTCATATTGGGATGGCGCAATCATCGCCGCCGCCGAGCGCCTTGGCGTCAAGACACTTTACACCGAAGACCTCAACCACGGGCAGGCCTACGGATCCGTGGTCGCCGTCAACCCCTTCCGCACTCACTGATCAGGTCGCTAAAAAATGTCCATTCTCGTCGACAAGAACACCAAGGTGCTCGTGCAGGGCCTGACCGGCAAGACCGGCACGTTCCATACCGAACAGGCGCTGGCCTATCACGGGACAAAAATGGTCGGCGGCATCCACCCGAAGAAGGGTGGCGAGACGTGGACCGGCGCCGCGGGCGAGAGCTTGCCGATCTTTTCCACCGTCGCTGAAGGCAAGGCGAAGACCGGCGCCAATGCATCTGTCGTCTATGTGCCGCCGGCGGGCGCCGCCGAGGCGATCCTGGAAGCGATCGAAGCCGAGATCCCGCTGATCATCTGCATCACCGAGGGCATCCCGGTGATCGACATGATCAAGGTCAAGGCGCGGCTCGACCGCTCGACATCGCGGCTGATCGGTCCCAACTGCCCCGGCGTCCTGACCCCCAACGAATGCAAGATCGGCATCATGCCCGGCAACATCTTCCGCAAGGGCTCGGTCGGCGTTGTTTCCCGCTCGGGAACGCTTACCTATGAGGCAGTGTTCCAGACCACCAATGTCGGTCTCGGCCAGACCACCGCCGTCGGCATCGGTGGCGACCCCGTCAAAGGCACGGAGTTCATCGACGTGCTGGAGATGTTCCTCGCCGACGACGAGACCCAGTCGATCATCATGATCGGCGAGATCGGCGGCTCGGCCGAGGAAGACGCCGCGCAGTTCCTCAAGGACGAAGCCAAGCGTGGCCGCAAGAAGCCGATGGCCGGTTTCATCGCCGGACGCACGGCCCCGGCCGGCCGCACCATGGGTCATGCCGGCGCGGTCATCTCCGGCGGCAAGGGCGGCGCCGAGGACAAGATCGCGGCGATGGAATCGGCCGGAATTAAGGTTTCGCCGTCGCCGGCTCGGCTCGGCACGACGCTGGTCGAAGCGATAAAAGGTTAAGGCAGTAAGGGAGTAGGGCAGTATGGGAGTAGGGGAATAGGAAGAACGGGACGAACGATGGCTAGTGCCTGGTTTTCCCTACTGCCCTACTCCCTTACTGCCCTACTCCCTTCCAAAACAGGAGACGGAGCCAAGGCTCCGCGGAAAAAATGGCAAGACAAGATCAGGCCAACGACCAATTTTCGCTTACCTCTTTTCTCTATGGCGGCAATGCCGACTACATCGACGCGCTCTACGCCGCCTATGAGGACGATCCCTCTTCGGTCGATCCCGAATGGCAGGATTTCTTCGCGGCGCTGAAGGACGACGCCGGCGATGTCCGCAAGAATGCCAAGGGCGCCTCATGGGCCAAGCCCTCGTGGCCGCTGCAGGCCAATGGCGAACTGGTGTCGGCGCTCGACGGCGATTGGGGCATCGTCGAGAAGCACATCGAGAAGAAGGTCCAGAACAGGGCGGTGATAAACGGGGTCACCCTGTCCGACGCCGACGTCCATCAGGCGACGCGCGATTCCGTGCGCGCCATCATGATGATCCGCGCCTACCGCATGCGTGGCCATTTGCACGCCAATCTCGACCCGCTCGGCATCGCCAAGCTCGAGGATTACAATGAGCTGTCGCCGGAAAACTACGGCTTCACCGCCGCCGACTACGACCGCCCGATCTTCCTCGACAATGTGCTCGGGCTCGAATTCGGCACCATCCGGCAGATGCTCGACATCCTGACCCGCACCTATTGCTCGACGCTCGGCGTCGAGTTCATGCATATTTCCGATCCCGAGGAGAAGGCCTGGATCCAAGCGCGCATCGAGGGCACCGACAAGGAGATCTCCTTCACCGCCGCCGGCAAGAAGGCGATCCTGCAGAAGCTGGTCGAGGCGGAAGGCTTCGAGCAGTTCATCGACGTCAAGTACAAGGGCACCAAGCGCTTCGGCCTCGACGGCGCCGAGGCGCTGATCCCGGCGCTGGAGCAGATCGTCAAGCGCGGCGGCCAGCTCGGCATGAAGGAGATCGTGCTCGGCATGGCGCATCGCGGCCGGCTGAACGTGCTCTCCCAGGTGATGGCCAAGCCGCACCGCGCCATCTTCCACGAGTTCAAGGGCGGCTCGGCCGCGCCCGACGAGGTCGAGGGCTCGGGCGACGTGAAGTACCATCTTGGTGCTTCGTCGGACCGCGAGTTCGACGGCAACAAGGTGCACCTGTCGCTGACCGCCAATCCATCGCACCTGGAAATCGTCGATCCGGTGGTGATGGGCAAGGCGCGGGCCAAGCAGGACTCTCTGTTCGGCCGCAGCCGCGAAGAGATCGTGCCGCTGGAAGAGCGCGCCAAGGTGCTGCCGCTGCTCCTGCATGGTGACGCCGCCTTTGCCGGCCAGGGCGTGATTGCCGAAATCCTCGGCTTGTCCGGCTTGCGCGGCCACCGCGTCGCCGGCACGCTGCACTTCATCATCAACAACCAGATCGGCTTCACCACCAACCCGCGCTTTTCGCGCTCGTCGCCCTATCCGTCGGATGTCGCCAAGATGATCGAGGCGCCGATCTTCCACGTCAATGGCGACGATCCGGAAGCCGTGGTCCATGCCACCAAGGTGGCCATCGAATTCCGCATGAGGTTCCACAAGCCTGTCGTGGTCGACATGTTCTGCTACCGCCGCTTCGGCCACAATGAGGGCGACGAACCGGCCTTCACCCAGCCGATCATGTATCGCAACATCCGCAACCATAAGACGACGGTGCAGATCTATGCCGACCGGCTGATCGCCGAAGGCCATATCGGCCAGGCCGAATTCGACAAGCTGAAGGCCGACTGGCGGGCACATCTCGAGCAGGAATTCGAGGTCGGCCAGCACTATAAGCCCAACAAGGCCGACTGGCTGGATGGCGCCTGGTCGGGCCTGCGCACAGCCGACAACCAGGACGAACAGCGGCGCGGCAAAACCGCCGTGCCGGTCAAGACGCTGAAGGAAATCGGCAAGAAGCTGACCGAGGTGCCGAAGGAATTCGAGGCGCACAGGACGATCATGCGGTTTCTCGAGAACCGCCGCCAGGCGATCGAGTCGGGCGAAGGCATCGACTGGTCGACGGCCGAGGCGCTGGCCTTCGGCGCCATCCTGCTCGACGGCAATCCGGTCCGGCTGTCCGGACAGGATTCGGAGCGCGGTACGTTCTCGCAACGCCACTCCGTGCTCTACGACCAGCGCGACGAGACACGCTACATCCCGCTCAACAATCTGTCGGCGGCGCAGGCCGGTTTCGAGGTCATCAACTCGATGCTGTCGGAAGAGGCCGTGCTCGGCTTCGAATATGGCTACAGCCTGGCCGAGCCGAAGGCGCTGACGCTTTGGGAAGCGCAGTTCGGCGATTTCGCCAACGGCGCCCAGGTGGTGTTCGACCAGTTCATCTCGTCGGGCGAGCGCAAGTGGCTCAGAATGTCGGGCCTCGTCTGCCTGTTGCCGCATGGCTATGAAGGCCAGGGGCCGGAACATTCGTCGGCCAGGCTCGAGCGATTCCTGCAGCTTTGCGCCGAAGATAACATGCAAGTGGCCTACTGCACGACGCCGGCCAACTACTTCCACATCCTGCGCCGGCAGTTGAAGCGGGATTTCCGCAAGCCGCTGATCCTGATGACGCCGAAGTCGCTGCTGCGCCACAAGCGGGCGGTGTCGACACTGCCGGAGATGTCGGGCGAAAGCGCGTTCCACCGGCTGTTGTGGGACGATGCCCAGCAACTCCCCGGCCAGGCGATCAAGCTCACCAAGGATTCGAAGATTCGCCGCGTCGTGCTCTGCTCGGGCAAGGTCTATTACGACCTCTACGAGGAGCGCGAGAAGCGCGGCATCAACGACATCTACCTGCTGCGCGTCGAACAGCTCTATCCGTTCCCGGCCAAGGCGCTGATCACCGAACTGTCACGCTTCCGCAACGCCGAGATGGTCTGGTGCCAGGAGGAGCCCAAGAATATGGGCGCCTGGTCGTTCATCGATCCGTATCTGGAATGGGTGCTGGCGCATATCGACGCCAAGCACCAGCGGGTGCGCTATACCGGCCGGCCGGCCGCCGCGTCGCCGGCGACCGGGTTGATGTCGAAGCATCTCGCCCAGCTTGCCGCCTTGCTCGAAGACGCGCTCGGTGAATAGAACAGAGTTCGGCGAATAGAACAGAACCGACAGAAGAACGGACAGGCACAATGGCTACCGAAATCCGCGTCCCCACTCTTGGCGAATCCGTCACCGAGGCGACCATCGGCAAATGGTTCAAGAGGGTGGGCGACGCGATCGCCACCGACGAGCCGCTGGTCGAACTCGAAACCGACAAGGTCACGGTCGAAGTGCCGGCCGCGGCCGCAGGAACGCTCAGCGAGATCGCCGTCAAGGAAGGCGAGACGGTCGAAGTCGGTGCTTTGCTCGGCATGATTTCGGCGGGCAACGGGGCAAAGGCGGCAGCACCCGAAGCCGCGAAGGCGTCAACATCCGAAGCGAAGCAGGACGCGGTATCGCAGGCCTCGGCGCCGACCGCCGCAGCCACCGTCAAGCAAGCCGCGGCCGAGACTGCCAAGATCGCCGGCGATGCCGGGCCGATCGAGGCGCGCGCGATGCCGCCGGCGCCAGCGGCGGCGAAGCTGCTGGCCGAGAGCAATCTCGCGGTCGACCAGATCTCGGGTTCCGGCAAGCGCGGCCAGGTGCTCAAGGGCGACGTGCTCGACGCGATCGCCAGGGGCGCTCCGTCGCAGCCTTCCGAGACGCCGAAGGCCCCTGCACCGGTCGCCGCCCGTGCGCCGTCCTCGGCCGACGACGCGTCGCGTGAAGAGCGGGTGCGCATGACCAAGCTGCGGCAGACCATCGCCCGCCGCCTCAAGGAAGCGCAGTCGACCGCCGCCATGCTGACCACCTTCAACGAGGTGGACATGAGCGCGGTGATGGCGCTCAGGAGCAAATACAAGGATGTGTTCGAGAAGAAGCACGGCGTGAAGCTGGGCTTCATGGGCTTCTTCACCAAGGCCGTCACCCATGCGCTGAAGGAAATCCCTTCCGTCAATGCCGAGATCGACGGCACCGACATCATCTTCAAGAACTACGCCCATATCGGCGTCGCAGTCGGCACCGAAAAGGGCCTCGTCGTGCCTGTCGTGCGCGATGCCGACCAGATGGGAATAGCCGAGATCGAGAAGGAGATCGGCCGGCTGGGCGTCGCCGCGCGTGACGGCAAGCTTTCCGTGGCGGACATGCAAGGCGGGACGTTCACGATTTCCAACGGCGGCGTTTACGGGTCGCTGATGTCGACGCCGATCCTCAACGCGCCGCAGTCGGGCATTCTGGGCATGCACAAGATCCAGGAGCGGCCGGTGGTGGTCGGCGGCCAGATCGTAATCCGACCGATGATGTATCTGGCGCTCTCCTACGATCACCGCATCGTCGACGGCAAGGAAGCGGTGACCTTCCTGGTGCGGGTCAAGGAAAGCCTGGAGGATCCGGAGCGGCTGGTGCTCGATCTCTAGGCCCGGTCGAGGTGAGCCGGAGAATGGATCTGCGCCACCGAATGAGTTCCTCTCGTTTGCACTCCGGAATGTTTTTCGCAGCTGTGCTCGCGGCCGGCATTGCGCAGACGGGATCGGCAGCCTTTGCCGCATGCCCGCTCGAACTCGCCGTCTATGGCGATGCCGAAAGTGCGGCCGAGATCGATTTCAGGCCGACCGGGGGATCGGCTGTCGTCACCAACACCTTCAAGATGGTGCTCGATAACGATGTCGTTCTCGACGGGATCGTCATGTGGACGCAAGGCGTGGCGCGGCCGCATGGTTCGCTGATGTACAAATGCCCGACAGGCGACGTCACCGGCGACGAGCTCGCCGCCTGCACGCTGTGGGAGGGGGTCGTCTACAGTGCGGATGACAAGGGCAACATCGCTCTGTTGCCGGCCGAAGGGGTAGATGCTCCGAAGACCCTGATCTTTCCCGACCTCGGACCGTCGCTGCAGAGGTCGACCGCCTATGGCGCCAACGGGTTTTCAAAGGTGCCGTGGGATGTTTTTTCGTTGAAGGGCTGTCAGGAATGAGCGCGGCCAAAAAAGTGCTGCTGGTGACCGGCGGCGGCCGCGGCATCGGCGCTGCCACATCCAGGCTTGCCGTCACGGCTGGATACCGTGTTGCGATCAACTACGCATCGAATGAGGCTGCTGCCACGGCGCTTGTCGAGGCAATCGAACAGGCCGGCGGCGAAGCGCTGGCCATCAAGGGCGACGTTGGCAGCGAGGCCGATATCCAGGCGATGTTCGAGAGGATCGATCATGTCTTCGGGCCGCTCGATGCGCTCGTCAACAACGCTGGCGTGGTCGACCAGAGGGCGCGTGTCGACGAAATGAGCGGAGCACGGCTGGAGCGCATGATGCGCATCAACGTCATTGGCCCCATGCTCTGTGCCCGCGAAGCGGTGAAGCGCATGTCGACCAGCCATGGCGGCAACGGCGGCGCCATCGTCAATGTCTCCTCGATTGCAGCGAGAATTGGCGGGCCGGGCGAATATGTCGACTACGCTGCCTCGAAGGGCGCGATCGATTCTTTCACGATCGGCCTGGCGCGCGAGGTAGCCGGCGAAGGCATTCGCGTCAACGCGGTCAGTCCAGGGATTGTCGATACCGAAATTCATGCCTCCGGCGGACAGCCGGATCGCGTCGAGAGGATGCGTCACGGCGTGCCGATGCAAAGGGCGGGGACCACCGAAGAGGTCGCCGCGGCAATTCTCTGGCTCCTGTCGGACGGGGCGTCCTATACGACAGGCGCGAATTTGGAAGTGGGCGGCGGCCGCTAATCCCAGCCAAGGCTGAGTGCAGACCAGAAGGACAAATCATGGCTTATGACGTCGTTATCATCGGATCGGGACCAGGCGGCTATGTCTGCGCCATCAAGGCGGCGCAGCTCGGCCTGAAAACGGCGGTGGTCGAGAAGAACCCGACCTTCGGCGGCACCTGCCTCAATATCGGCTGCATCCCGTCCAAGGCGCTGCTGCATGCCTCCGAGATTTTTTCTGAGGCCGGCCACTCCTTTGATACACTCGGCGTCGAAATCAGCAAGCCGAAGCTCAATCTGGAAAAGATGATGGCGCACAAGGACGCGACAGTGGCGTCCAACGTCAACGGCGTCGCCTTCCTGTTCAAGAAGAACAAGATCGACAGCTTTCGCGGCACCGGCAAGGTCCTGTCCGCCGGAAAAGTGTCGGTGATCGGCGAGGACGGCAAGGTCGAGGAGATCGAGACCGGGAACATCGTCATCGCCACCGGCTCCGACGTCGCCGGCATTCCGGGGGTAAAGGTCGACATCGACGAGAAGGTAATCATGTCGTCGACCGGCGCGTTGTCGCTGGGCAAGGTGCCGGGCCACCTGGTGGTGGTCGGCGGCGGCGTCATCGGGCTGGAGCTCGGCTCGGTATGGGCGCGGCTCGGCGCCAAGGTGACCGTCGTTGAGTTCCTCGACACCATTCTCGGCGGCATGGACGGCGAGGTCGCCAAACAGTTCCAGCGCATGCTGTCCAAGCAAGGCATCGAATTCAGGCTCGGCGCCAAGGTGACCGGTGTCGCCAAGGCCAAGAAGGGCGCCACCGTCACCTTCGAGCCGGTCAAGGGCGGCGCGGCCGAGACGATCGAGGCGGATGGGGTGCTGATCGCGACCGGACGCCGGGCCTATTCGGACAGTCTCGGGCTGAAGGATGCCGGGGTCGAGGTCGACGAGCGCGGCCGAGTCAAGACCGACGGCCATCTCACGACCAATGTCCCCGGCATCTACGCCATCGGCGACGTCATCGCCGGGCCGATGCTCGCCCACAAGGCCGAGGACGAGGGCGTGGCGGTGGCCGAGATCATTGCCGGCCAGGCCGGCCATGTGAATTACGGGGTGATCCCGAACGTCGTCTACACCAGTCCGGAAATCGCCTCGGTGGGCAAAACAGAGGAAGAGCTGAAGTCGGCCGGCATCGACTACAAGGCCGGCAAGTTTCCGTTCAGCGCCAATGGCCGGGCGCGCGCCATGCTGCATACCGACGGCTTCGTGAAGATACTGGCGGACAAGCAGAGCGACCGCGTGCTCGGCGTCCACATCGTCGGCTTCGGCGCCGGCGAGATGATCCACGAGGCGGCGGTGCTGATGGAGTTCGGCGGCTCGTCGGAAGATCTTGCCCGCACCTGCCACGCCCATCCGACGATGTCGGAAGCGGTGAAGGAAGCGGCACTGGCGACCTTCTTTAAGCCGATCCACATGTAGGCCTTCCCAAGGAACTCCGGCAGCCATCTGACGGCTCAAACAAAAACGGCCCGCTTTTCAGCGGGCCGTTCGTATTTGAAGTCAGCAGCCGATCACTGCGGGGCTGGTGCGGGCGCCGGAGCAGGTGCTGGCTCTGCGGGTGCCGGAGCCGGAGCAGGCGCTGGTTCTGCTGGCGCCGGAGCGGGCGCTGGTTCTGCCGGCGCCGGGGCAGGTGCAGGCTCTGCAGGGGCCGGGGCAGGCGTTGGTTCAGCGGGCGCTGGCGCCGGGGCCGGCGTGGTTGCAGCCGGCGGTTCACCAGGCTCTGGCGCCTCACCGCTTGTTCCAAAAATATAATAAGCGACGATGGCCAGGATAACGACGACCAGGGCAATCAGCCAGCCGGTGCTGCCGCCACCCGACTTGGGAGGGGGGGTCGGAGTGGTGTACGGGTCGTTTGGATTCGCCATAAAAGTGTCCTCCGTGGATGAAAAGTATCAATCAACACACATCAACGCGCCATCGTTGAACAGGTTTCACGCTAGGAATCGAAATCGCCGAAAACAGGGCATTCTTCGCCGGGAATCGTTTGTTTGCAAGCACTTTACTCGCAAAACTCACCGTGATCGAGCCAAATTAGACCTTTCGACCGTCCTGTACTGAGACAAACCTCCGGCGACTCGGGCAAAGCGTCGCCCCGAATCACGCCTTGCCGAGTCTGCAACTCGACCGTGCAACTCAGTCGACGGCAGTGACGGTGTAGCCGGCCTTGCGGAAATCCTCGACCAGGCCCTCCGCGCCAGGGAGGTGCAGGGCGCCGACCGCCATGAACACGTTGCCCTTGGCGAGGATCGGCCTGGCATGGTCGATCATCACCTTGTTGCGGCTGGTGATCATGATTTCCTCGAAGGCGGCATAGCTTGCTGAATCGTCTTCGTCGCCGGGAAGGACGGCACGAAACAGCGGCCAGAGCATGCCGGTGTCGCCGCGCTGGTAAAGCACGATCATGGTTTCATTGACGTCGTTCACCCTGTCGCCGAGCTTCAGGGTGTCGACGAGGCCCTTCATGTGAAACGCAAGCGGCAGCGAGGCCATGGCGCGAAGCTGGTCGGCGACGGTCTCCAACCCATCGACGGCCTTGCCTGAGGCTTTGGCGTCCTCTGCAAGCTTGATGTCGAGCACCGGCGTGCCGCCGGCCTGGCGGGCCAGTTCACAGGCCGGGAGCGCGACCATGGTCGACAGCATCCACGGCTTCATCTTGGCAACGCTCGCCGGTGGAATGCCGCGCGCGTCGAGCGCCTTGTTCACCGCCGCCGCATCGTCCGGCGACAGCAGCGAGGACAGCGTGGTGCTGTCGGTGAACATCATTAGCTCCGGCTCTTTCAGGAACGCCGCCATCATCTTCTGCTTGTCGAGCACCTCCGTGGTCTCGATGACGACAGTGTCGGCGGCGTCAAAGGCCTTTTGCGCGGCGGGCGCCAGCGCGGTCACGCGCGGGTCGGTCATGTGCATGGTGCCGAACAGGAAGGACGGTCTTTCGCCCGCCTTTTCCAGTTTCCACAACAGGCCCTTACCGTTCGGTGTCGCGGCCGCTTCCGTCTCGATCTTGCGGTAGGCGGCCGGGTCGTCCTTCTGCAAGGCCGACAGCATGTCGGCGCCGGCGCAGACCTGGGTTTCAGCCCCTGGGGTTTCAGCGCGCGCCCTGCCGGCGGCGAGCAGAGCGATGACGAGGAAAGAGAGGAAAAACAGGACGTTCAGCGCGACGAGCAGCTTC
Source organism: Mesorhizobium sp. WSM4810 (assembly GCF_055811235.1). Taxonomy (NCBI): domain Bacteria; kingdom Pseudomonadati; phylum Pseudomonadota; class Alphaproteobacteria; order Hyphomicrobiales; family Phyllobacteriaceae; genus Mesorhizobium; species Mesorhizobium sp. WSM4810. Next base: position 296,314 of record NZ_JBVVQV010000006.1, read on the forward strand.
AGCGAAGCAAAGGCGGTGCGGTCGGCGATAGCAATGACGCGTTTCATGGCTCGCTTTTAGAGACAAAGAACGGCGAAACGGTTAACCGCCGCGGCAAAATTGTCTCGGACATCGTTCCACGGCGCATACCCTGGCTGCAACTTGCGAAATCATGCGTCGGCTACGCCCGCGGGTGGGCCGCTTCATAGATTTCGAGCAGCCTCGCGGTGTCGACGCCGGTATAGATCTGCGTCGTCGACAGGCTGGCGTGGCCCAAAAGTTCCTGGATGGTGCGCAGGTCGCCGCCGCGCCCAAGCAGATGTGTGGCGAAGGAATGGCGCAACGCATGCGGCGTGGCGGTGTCCGGCAGATTGAGCGCCGAGCGCAGCTTGGCCATGTCGCGCTGGACGATGGCCGGGTTGAGCGGGCCGCCGCGGGCGCCGCGAAACAGCAGACCCTTCGGATCGAGATGATAGGGGCAGAGCCGGCGGTATTGGGCGATCGCCCGCAGCGCGATCGGCAGCACCGGCACCAGCCGCGTCTTGCCGCCCTTGCCGGTGACGCGCAGCACCGTTTCATCAGGCGACGACAGATCACCGCCGGACAGGCCGAGTGCCTCGGAAATGCGCAGGCCCGAGCCGTAGAGCAGCGTCAGCACGGCGGCGTTGCGGGCGGCGATCCACGGTTGCTCCGCCAGCTGGCCTTCCACCGAAACGACGTGTTTCGCATCGCTTGCCGTCAGCGGCTTGGGCAGCGACTTCGGCTGCCGCGGCGCGCGCAGTGCCGCAGCACCCGCCGCATTGACGAGGCCGCGCCGCTCCAGAAAGCGCAGCAGCGAGCGGATGCCGGCGAGCCCCCGCCCGAGCGTGCGGGCGCCGGCGCCTCCGGCACGGCGGGCAGCCAGAAAGCCGCGCAGATCGGCCGGGCGCAGATCGGCTATATCCGAAATGCCGGGCGAGCCGCCGCAATGGCCGGTCAGGAAGTGCAGGAACTGGCGCGTGTCGCGCTCATAGGCTTCCACGGTTTCCGGCGACAGCCGGCGCTCGCGCGCCAGCATCTTGAGCCAGCTTTCGCGGGCCGCCTGAAGGTCTGGCTTGGCCGGGATGAGGAATTCCTGCATTGCGCTCTTCCGATATGCCGCTCTTCCATTTCCGGGCGATCTTCCGGCAGCCGGGTTAGGAAGCGGTGAAGAGCCGCGTCATTGAAATGACAAGAGCGTGGAGCTAGAGCAAGGCAAAGGATTTTTCCACCGATGACCAAACCGCAAAACCCTGTCCAGATGGCCGTGATCGGCGCCGCCCATGGCATCAAGGGCGAATTGCGCGTGAAAACCTTCACCGGCGATCCGCTGGCGCTGGCCGACTACGGGCCGCTCTATGCCAGGGACGGCCGCGCCTTCCAGATCGTCGATATCAGGCCGGCCAATAACGTCGTGGTGGTGCGCTTCAAAGGTATCAGCGACCGAAACGCTGCCGAGGCGCTCGCCGGCACGGAATTATTCGTCGACCGCTCGATGCTGCCGGACGACGGCGAAGAGGACGAGTTCTATCATGCCGATCTCGTCGGGCTGGCGGTCCGGGACGATACCGGTGCTGACATCGGCAAGGTCGTCGCCGTGCATAATTTCGGCGGTGGCGATATCCTCGACGTGATATTGGCGGGGCGCAAAGGCGTGCTGATCCCGTTCACGCAGGCTGCCGTTCCTGACGTGTCGATCAAGGACGGTTTCGTCCGCATCGATCCGGCGGCGGCGGGCTTGATCGATGACGAAGACAGCGATGCTCCTGGCAGCGATGGTTTCGACCCGAAGGGCAGGCCGCGCGGGCCGAAGGACGCCGGGGGCAACCGGTGAGTTTTTCCGCCTCGGTGCTGACGCTCTATCCCGAAATGTTTCCCGGTGCACTCGGCGTGTCGCTGGCCGGCCGGGCGCTGGAGGCCGGCACATGGTCGCTGGAAGCAATCCAGATCCGCGATTTCGCCACCGATCGCCATCGCACCGTCGACGACACGCCGGCCGGCGGCGGCGCCGGCATGGTGATGCGCGCCGACGTTCTGGCCAAGGCGATCGACCATAGCTCGCCACCGGGCGATCCACGGCCACGGCTGCTGATGAGCCCGCGTGGAAAACCGCTGACGCAGGTGCGTGTGCGCGAACTGGCCGCGGGGCCGGGCGCGGTGATCGTCTGCGGACGCTTCGAAGGCGTCGACCAGCGGGTGATCGATGCGCGGGGGCTGGAGGAGGTCTCGGTCGGCGACTTCATCCTCTCCGGCGGCGAGCCGGCAGCGCTGGTGCTGCTCGACGCCGTGGTGCGGCTGTTGCCCGGCGTGATGGGCAATACGGTGTCGGGCGATGAAGAGAGCTTTGAAAACGGCCTGCTCGAACATCCGCACTACACGCGTCCGCAGGAATTCGAGGACCGGCAAATCCCCGAGGTTCTCACCTCGGGCAATCATCAGAAGATCGCCGCGTGGCGACGCGCCGAATCGGAAAGATTGACGAAAGAGCGGCGGCCGGACCTGTTAGCCGCTCAGCCCTTGGTGAAGTAATAGAAGGCAAGAAACACGCCGACCCCGACGACGAAGCCACGCACGGCAATTTGCGGCACGCGCTTGGCGATCCAGACGCCGGCATAGCCGCCCAGCGCGCCGCCCGGTATCATGACGATCGCCTGCCGCCAGGCGATGACATCGCCGGAGACGAAGACCAGGATGGCTACTGCCGCGATGACCACGGCCAGCAGGTTCTTCAGCGCGTTGAGGCGGTGATAGTCGCCGGCCTGGGTGAGGCCGAGCGTCGCCAGCATCATGACGCCCATGCCGGCGCCGAAGAAGCCGCCATAGACGGCGGTGGCGAACTGCGCCAGGGAACCGACCAGCGAACCCACCGCGGCCTGACGGCCCGGCTTGGGCGCCGGCTTCAGCCACGGCCCGGCGGCGAACAGCGCGGTTGCCGCGAGCAGCAGCCAGGGCACCAGGACGCGGAACGACGGATTGTCGAGCGCCAGAAGGATGAGCGCACCGGCCAGCGCGCCAGAAGCCGAGATAAGGCCGAGCAGCAACGCGGTGCGCCAGAAATGCTTGATGTCGGACCAGTAGGCGAGCGTCGAGGTGATGTAGCCGGGAAATTGCGTCAGCGACGAGGTGGCGTTGGCGACGATCGGCGGCAAGCCGACCAGCGACATGGCGCCGAAGGTTATGAATGTCCCGCCGCCGGCTATGGCGTTGACGGCACCTGAGAGAAAGCCCGCGAAAAAGAGCAGGGCCGCATCGAGAACTGGCATGGAGGGTGTTGCCGCCGGAGGAAAGTCACGTTCTGCCCGACTTAAAAAGCTTGGGCCTTCAACGCAACCCCTGTGCCGGAAGATTGGGACGTTGACCAACGACCAAAAAAGAACGCGGCAAAGGCGTGACAAAGCGTCGAAATAGCTGTATGTGCGCGCCGAACCGGGAGAAATTCTGCCGGACCCGTCAACAATGACGGTGTAGTCGCCCCTGCCGATGTTCTCGAACCCAGATGTTCTCGAACAAAGGGCATAGCCGAGCGGTCAATGGAACTGCAAGGCGAGTGTCGGACGCTCTGACTGTCGGAAGAACAAGAAGTGGATTTGTAGAGATGGATATCCTCCGTCAGCTCGAGGCCGAACAGGCCGCCAAGATCGAAGCCAAGCGCAAGCTTCCCGAATTCCAGCCCGGCGACACCGTACGCGTCCAGGTCCGCGTGACCGAAGGCACCCGCACCCGCGTCCAGGCCTATGAGGGCGTCGTCATCGCCCGCGCCGGCGCCGGTTTCCAGGAGAATTTCACCGTTCGCAAGATTTCCTACGGCGAAGGCGTGGAGCGCGTGTTCCCGGTCTTTTCGCCGATGGTCGAGGGCGTCGAGATCGTGCGCCGCGGCAAGGTGCGCCGCGCCAAGCTCTATTACCTGCGCGATCGTCGCGGCAAGTCGGCCCGCATTTCGGAAAACACCGGCGTGCGCGCCCGCAAGCTGAACGATGAGGAGCGCGATGCGCTGAACGCCGAGAAGGCCCGCATCGAGGCCGAGAAGGTGGCAGCCGCCCAGGCGCTGGCCGCCGAGAAGGCCGCGCAGGAAGCCGCAGAGAAGAAGGCCGCTGACGAGGCCGCCAAGGCCGAGGAAGCCGCTGCCGCCGAATAAGGCGAATTCAAAAACCATGTTTCGGAAAGGCGGCTTCGGCCGCCTTTTTTGCCTCGCGGAATGGGTTTCGATTTTGCCGGGCTGCCGGTGCGCAATCGAAACGGATCGTTCCGTAATGCCGTGAAAGCATGGAATCCATTTTCGCGCGAAGCCGCATCAAGCCGGCTTGCAAGGCGCCTGCGGAAAGCTAAAGTCGGCGCCGGATTTCCTGCAAGCCTCGACAATGTCGAGGCCGTTCAAATGCTCGGGGTGTACCATGATCAAATCGAAACTGCTGTTGGCCGGCCTGTTGGCTCTGGTACTTGCGCCCGTCGCCGCCCTGGCGCAGGCGCTGCCCGATCTCGGCGGCAAGAAGGTGGTGGTGGTGACGGAAAACGCCTATCCGCCGCTGCAGTTCATCGACGCCAAAACCGGCAAGCAGATCGGCTGGGAATATGACGCGATGAACGAGATCGCCAAGCGGCTGAATTTCCAGGTCGAGTACCAGAACACCTCCTGGGACGTGATGATCCAGGCGGTTTCCGACAACCAGTACAACATCGGGATGACCGGCATCACCATCAAGGACGATCGCAAGCAGAAGGTCGATTTCTCCGACCCTTATATGCGCTCGGAACAGTTCATGCTGGTGCGCGGCGACGAGAAGCGCTTCACCGACGCCAAGACGCTCGGCGCCTTCAAGGACGGGTTGATCGGTGCGCAAGCCGGCACCACGCCGTTCTACACCGCTGTCTACAGCGTCCTCGACGGCAATGAGCAGAACCCGCGCATAAAACTGTTCGAGACGTTCGGCGCCACGGTGCAGGCGCTGAAGACCGGCGACGTCGATGTCGTGCTGACCGACGGCACTGCCGGCAAGGGCTACGTCGAGGCGTCCAATGGCGGGCTGAAGCTGATCGGCGGACCACTCGGCACCGAGGATTTCGGCTTTATTTTTCCGAAAGGCTCGGATCTGGTGAAACCGGTCAATGCGGCCATCGCCGCGCTGAAGGCCGACGGCACGCTCGATGCGCTCAATAAGAAATGGTTCCTTGATTACAAGATGGGGCAGTAGGACTTTTGTCGCGGACGTTGCGGGACGCGCAGGAACTCGCGCTGACTCTGCGCTCGAACACCCCCCTCTGTCCTGCCGGACATCTCCCCCTCAAGGGGGGAGATTGGCTTTCGCATCGGCTTTCGCCAATTTTCAGCGTTGCAGAATGGGCGGCGACGTCAAGGCTGCCGATCTCCCCCCTTGAGGGGGAGATGGCCGGCAGGCCAGAGGGGGGTGGCCTGGCGCGACATTGGTTCGTCGGCGCGCCCTGATGGCAACGCCCGCATCTTCAACCGCCAAGTCCGACTTCCCCTGGTGGCTCGCCGTGGCCGCGGCGCTCGCCCTGGCAGCGGCTATCTTCATCGCCGCAAGCGACCTCTATGCCCAGGTTTTCGCAACCGTTGCCAAGGGCATCGGCATCACCGTGTTCGTCACAATGGTCGCCTTCGCGCTGGCCTCGGCGATCGGGCTCGGCATTGCGCTGATGGGCCTGTCGGGGTCGCGCTGGCTGCGCCAGATCGCTCGCTTCTATGTCGAGATCATTCGCGGCGTGCCAATGCTGGTGCTGTTGTTCTGGATCGCCTTCGCCGGCGCGCCGGCCTTCGTCGCGGGATGGAACGCGCTGACGGCGCCGCTGCAAAGCGCCGGCCTGTTCGGCGAGCTAATGATACGCGACGTATCGTTGCTATGGCGCGCCATCATGGCGCTGACCATCGGCTATTCGGCTTTCATCTCGGAGGTCTTCCGCGCCGGCATCGAGGCGGTCGAGAAGGGCCAGATCGAGGCCGCGAAGGCGCTGGGGTTGACGCGCACCCAGCGTTTTCGGCTGATCGTCTTTCCGCAGGCGATCCGCACCATCCTGCCGCCGCTCGGCAATGATTTCGTCGCCATGGTCAAGGATTCCTCGCTGGTCTCGGTGCTCGGCGTCGCCGACATCACCCAGATGGGCAAGATCTATGCAGCCGGCTCGTTCCGCTTCTTCGAGACCTATTCGATCGTCGCCTATATCTATCTCATCCTGACGGTCGGCCTGTCGCTGGCCTTGCGGGCGCTGGAGAAGCGGCTGCGCCGCCAGCATGAGCAGTAACCGGCAGGCGAAGGCGGCGCTACGATTGCGGCCAATACGTTTTTGGGGGTCAGTTCCATGAACATCGACAAAGCCAATGCGGCGCTGGATGCGGTCTATACGGCCGACACGCCGGAAGCGCTTGCCAAGGCCTACGCTGCCTGGGCTGCGACCTATGACAGCGAAACCGCCGCGCTCGGCTACCTCCTGCCGTTCCTGGTCGCCGCCTGGGTGGCGCGCCATGTGCCGTCAGGCGAGGGGCCGCTGCTCGACGCCGGCTGCGGCACCGGCCTGTCAGGACCGTCGCTCAAGGCGCTGGGCTATGAGGACATCGCCGGGCTCGACCTGTCGGCTGAAATGCTGAAAATCGCCGGCAGCCGGCAGGCTTACAGCGAGCTGAAACAGGCGATGCTCGGCGATCCGCTGCCTTGGCCGGATGGGCATTTCCGCGCCTTCTTCTCGACCGGTGTGTTCACCATCAGCCATGCACCGGCCTCCGGCCTGCATGAACTGGTGCGCATCACCAGGAAGGGCGGCCACGCCATCTTCACCGTTCGCGACCAGGTTTTTGCGAGCGGCGGGTTTCAGGCGACGTTCGACGAACTGGAACAGGCGAAAAAATGGCGGCCGGTCGAAGAAAGCCCGTGGTTCCGCTGCTACGCGATCGCCGAGCCCGAGGCGCTGGTGAAGACATTTGTGTTCGAGGTGGTTTGAAGCGCCTTCTTCCTTCTCCCACAACAAGGGAGAAGGCAGAGCCGCGCCAGGCAGCCGCAATTGCCGAAAAGTCAAAACATTGATATGAGCCACGCCATGGAACAGCTTTTTGGCGATCCGGCTTACAAGGGTTTTGTGCTGCAGGACAGAAAACGCCTGCCGTCGCGATTCTCGGCGCGCGTTTCCGGCGCTCTGACCAGCCGACTTCGCTAGGCCGTGTTCGCCGGCTAGCCGGCGCCAGTCACTTCCCATTTTCATATCGACGGATTTACGCACATGAGCGCACCGCGCACCCTCTACGACAAGATATTCGACGACCATGTCGTCGACCGCCAGGACGATGGCACCTGTCTGCTCTATATCGACCGTCACCTCGTCCATGAAGTGACCAGCCCGCAAGCTTTCGAAGGCCTGCGCATGACCGGCAGAAAGGTCCGCCATCCGGAAAAGACGCTGGCTGTGGTCGATCACAATGTGTCCACCTCGCCCGAGCGCAAGTTCGGCATCAAGAACGAGGAAAGCCGCATCCAGGTCGAGGCGCTGGCCAGGAACGCCAAGGATTTTGGCGTCGAATACTATTCCGAGAAGGATATCCGCCAGGGCATCGTCCACATCATCGGCCCAGAGCAGGGTTTTACGCTGCCCGGCATGACCATCGTCTGCGGCGATAGTCACACCTCGACGCATGGTGCGTTCGGCGCATTGGCGCACGGCATCGGCACGTCGGAAGTCGAGCATGTGCTGGCCACGCAGACGCTGATCCAGCGCAAGGCCAGGAACATGCTGGTGCGCGTCGACGGCGTGCTGCCGGAAGGCGTCACCGCCAAGGACATTATTTTGGCGATCATCGGCGAGATCGGCACTGCCGGCGGCACCGGCTACGTCATCGAATATGCCGGCGAAGCGATCCGCGCGCTGTCCATGGAAGGCCGCATGACCATCTGTAACATGTCGATCGAGGGCGGCGCCCGGGCCGGCCTGATCGCGCCTGACGAGACGACTTTCGCCTATGTCAAGGACAAGCCGCGCGCGCCGAAGGGCGAGGCATGGGACGCCGCGCTCGCCTACTGGAAGACGCTGCAGTCCGACGAGGGCGCGCATTTCGACAAGGTGGTCGTGCTCGACGCGGCGAAACTGCCGCCGATCGTCTCCTGGGGCTCCTCGCCCGAGGACGTCGTCTCGGTCCAGGGCATCGTGCCGAACCCAGACGATATCACCGATGAGAACAAGCGTACGTCCAAGCAGCGCGCGCTCGACTATATGGGCCTGACCCCAGGCACCAAGATCACCGATATCGCGCTCGACCGCGTCTTCATCGGCTCCTGCACCAACGGCCGCATCGAGGATCTCCGCGCTGTCGCCAAGGTGGTCGAGGGCAAGAAAGTCAGCCCTCACGTCGATGCGATGATCGTGCCGGGCTCCGGTCTGGTCAAGGAGCAGGCGGAGGCCGAAGGTCTCGACAAGATCTTTGTCGCCGCTGGCTTCGACTGGCGCGAGCCGGGCTGCTCGATGTGCCTTGCCATGAACGACGACCGGCTGAAGCCGCATGAGCGCTGCGCCTCGACCTCGAACCGCAATTTCGAGGGCCGCCAGGGTTTTAAGGGCCGCACCCATCTGGTGTCGCCGGCGATGGCGGCGGCGGCGGCGATCGCCGGCCATTTCGTCGACATCCGCGAGTGGAAATAACCCGCTGACGAGTTGCCAGAACCCGAACCGCGATGCGGTTCGGGTTCACTTCACGCCGGGCGCCTGACAAATTCGTGGAATTGCTCACGGCGGCCGGGTTCATCCTTTGCCACCACGAGCGCCAGCTGCCGTTCGTCGAACAACTTGAACCATTCGTCCCATTCGACCAGTTCGTAGCCGCCGGCGTTGGCCGGGCGTTCGGCCTGGTCCTGGTCCTGATAGGCATGCTGGCCGAAAACCAGCCTCAGCATGGCTTGCGTGCCTGTTTCGGGCGATACATCGACGATTGCCGGAAATCCGGCACGTGACGCGGCCCAAGAGCGAATTGCCTCGTGGTCGGTCAGCATGATCGTATCGGCCATGAAAGCGTCTCCATCGATTGCTGCTGGAAAACGCCGGTCGCGGTTTCAAGTTCCGTGCAGCGGCTTCATAGCAGCCATATTCGACTTTGCTTAACCGCTTGTTGGGGCTTGCGCCCTAAGGTCTCTCTCACGGAAGCGTGGGGGTTCACGGTCCTTTGGACAACGGTCTGCTGACAGGGTTGCTCAACCCGACGATCGCGCTTGCGCTCGGCGCGGTGTTTCTCGTGCTGTGGTTGTATCAGCGTCACTGCCCCTATCTGGCTGTGCTCGCCGCCAGTTACTGGCTTTCGGCGGCCGGCTTCCTGCTGCAGTACTTCACCCTGCCCATCGGCATGGCGCCGACCAAACTGCTCTCCGTCACCTGCTTCACGATTGCCGCCAGTGGTCTCGCCGGCACGATTGTGACACGCTATGGACGGCGCGTGCCCTTTGTTGCGATCGGCTTTCTGGCGAGCAGCGGCCTGGCCGCTTTTTGCTGGTTCATGTTCATCCAGCCCGATCTCATCTGGCGAATCCTGGCGATGAATTTCGCTTTGGGCGGGCTCAGCCTGGTTGTCGCCGCCGAACTGCGCGTGGTGCGCGACAGGGGCCCGACGGCAATGATGCTGTTCGTGCTGTCGCTGCTTTCCGGGCTGAACTTCGTCGCGCGCACCCTTGTTATCGTCATCGCGCATGGGCCCTACCAAAGCTATGACGGGTTCTATGCCTCGTCCTACTGGACGACGGCGCTGCTGTCGCATGCGCTGCTGTCGCTGCTCATCGCGCTTAGCCTGTTCTGCGCGGCTGCGCTCGACGTGATGAAAACGCTGAAGGCCGAGGCGTACACCGACCCGTTGTCGGGCCTGCTCAACCGGCGCGGCTTCGAGGAACGCGCCACGCATCTCCTGCGGCACTGCGCCACCGCCAAACTTCCGGTCGCGCTGGTGCTCGCCGACCTCGATCACTTCAAGGCAGTCAACGATCTGCACGGGCATGCGGCGGGTGATCGCGTGATCGCCGATTTCGCCGCCAAGCTTCGATCGGCTGCCGGCACCAGCTGCGTCGCCGGCCGAATCGGTGGCGAGGAGTTCGCCGTGCTTTTGCCGCTGAGCGACCTTGGCGCGGCAAGGCTGTTTGCCGAAGCCATTCGCACGGTCTATTCGGCGGGCAGCGTCGACGGGCTTCCGCCCGGCACAAGAGTAACGGCGAGCTTCGGCGTGGCGGCCCGCACCGGCGAGGAGGGGCTGGAGCCGCTGATGCGCCGCGCCGACGAGGCGCTTTACAAGGCCAAACGGAACGGCCGCGACAGCGTGCGGCTATCCTATGAACGGTCGCCCCATGGACGGTCGGAAACGGCGCTGGTCGTGGAGCCGCTCAAAGCCGGCTGATCGTCCACGTCTAGAGCATTTGCAGCCAAGGGAATCGCTTGGCGCCGCAGAAATCGCGCCAAACAAACAAACAGCGCGGGGTGCGCGGTTCAATCCGTCCTACGCCCACGTTAACGTCTTTTTCGCCCGTTCGTGATTTGCTGTCGCAGGGAGTGTGAAAGACCACATGGGCGGCGGCGCAGAGTTCATCCTTGCAATCAACCTGCTCGTCGCCGGCCTGCTGGCGGCCGCCTTCATGACCATATCGTTCAACGACGTGGCGCGCGCGCCGGCGCGCTGGCTGGTCTTCGGTTATCTGCTCGGGATGGCCTATTTCGCCATCGAGTTCAGCATTCCGCTCTTCGACAATGCACGACCCGCAGTCGTCGCGGGCTTCGCCGTTTTCCTGGGCGCCACCATCGCCTTCAATGGCGGGCTTGCCCATAAATACGGCGTGGCGCCGCCTTGGGTGCCGATGCTCGTCTTCCTGTTTGCGGCCACCGTGGCCGTGTATTTCGTGCAGGATCTGCCGCGCCAGTCGCTTGCCCGCATGATGGCCTACCAGCTTCCCTATGCCGCCATGCAGTTCGTCGGCGTCGGCATCGTCGGGTCGTCAAGGCAAAGACGCGACTGGCTCGACCATGCGCTGATGGCCGTCCTGGCGGCCAGCGCCCTGCAATTCGTGAGCAAGCCGTTCATCGCCCATGCCATGGGCGGCTGGGGAGCCAATCCGCAGGCCTATCTGCAGAGCAACTACGCTCTGGTGTCGCAATCGCTTGGCACGGTGTTTGCCATGACAATCGCGCTTCTCATCCTGATCATTCTGGTCCGCGACGTGCTCGCCGAAGCGACGTCGAAGTCGGAGACGGACACGCTGTCGAGGCTGCTCAACCGTGGCGGCTTCGAGCGTCATGCCGAGCTTGCGATGCGTGACGCCGTGCGCAGGGGTATTCCGGTCGCGCTGGTCATCGCCGACCTCGACCATTTCAAGAGCATCAACGACAGTTTCGGCCATGCATCCGGCGACAGGGTCATCGAGGCCTTTGCCGGCTTCCTGCGTGATGCGGCCGCCGAGCATCACGTCGCCGGCCGCATCGGTGGTGAGGAATTCGCCATTATCCTGCCGGGAACCAACCTCGCCGCCGCGCGGCTCTTCGCCGAAGGCACGCGCAGCGCTTTCGGGGCGTTGCCGATCGACTGTCTGCCGGCGAACCATCGTTGCACCGCCAGCTTCGGCGTTGCCGAGCTCCACCCGACTGAGAATTTTTCCGACCTGCTGCGGCGCGCCGACGAAGCGCTCTATCAAGCGAAGGGCAGCGGACGCAATTGCGTGCGGATCTCGATAGGATCAATCGCCGCCCGGCAGCCGGCTGTCGCCAATGCCGGGCCGAAGATCAGCGGCAGGGGCTAAGCTCCGGCATCTCGCCGTCGGAAAGCCCGTACATATAGCTGCGGCCCTTGACGAAAACCGGCGGCCTGTAGCAGTCGCGGCTGCTGACATCGTCCGGTTCGTCTTGATAGACGATTTTGGGCCGGCCGGCGCCGACGTAATCCGACATTTCCTTGGCCAATTCGCCCTCGCCAACGAGGATGCGCTTGTAGCCGGCGGCGCTCTCGATGACGAGATTGCCGAACGAATCGGCATAGACGCGGTCGCGCGTCCCGGCGCGTGCCGGCGCTGCGAAGCCGATGGCCACCGCCACCAGGACGATGGCCATCGAGAGGGGCGCCGGAAGGCGCGATCTGGCTGAATTCGAACGCATGGCGTCCCCCATTTGTCAGAGACCGAGTCTTGCTCGAATCATAAATTAACCTTTTCTTAACCATTGTTAAGGGGCCAGCCCTGTTGGCCGCCAGGTCTCGGCAAACATGGTTAATATCCGCGGCCATCTTTCGGCCATGCTTGCCGCCACCATCGCAGCCGGCGTCGAGCGCGACATCGGTGATCTTGGCAAAGCATCGCGGCTGGATTGACGCGTAGGGAGACAGTACATGGCGTTAGGCCGGACGTTTCGGGTGACGCTGGCCCTTTGTCCATTGCTGACCACAATTGCCTGCGTGTCTCAGACCAATGCGCCGAAGGCTGGAAATCCGCTCGCCGATTCACCGCAGCCGCGCACCGCGACTTACACTTGCGCCGATGGCGCCAGGATCACCATCGAAAACCTCGGCACTTCGGTGCGGGTGCTTGGCCCGGACGGCGCCAGCGAGGACCTGCCGGCCTCGCCAGCCAATCAAAACAGCCGCTTCGGCGCGGCGCATGACGCAATCGTGATCGACGGGCGCGACGCGCTGGTGATGAAGGGCGGGAGGACGCCGCTGACCTGCAAGCGTTAGGGGCATGCCGATATTCAGGTAAGGCCGGTCGGCAAATGGTGGATCCCTGCGCTTCCGGTCCTCACGTACCCGAAAGTACGCCCCGCTCCGGTTCTCGGCATTCACCATTTTCGGCGCGGCCTGACCTGAATCTCAAACATGCCCCAAGCCGCCGGACCGAAACCATATACCGCGCTGCAGCGAACGTTGCGCCGGCTTTGGATCGCGCCCTAATCGATTGAAGCCAAACACTGCCTTTTGTCAGACTAAATTACGTTTTCGAAACGATTTTCCGGCTTTGACGCGGTGCAAAAAGAGCATTAGAAACCGGGCTGTCCAAAGTCGCAACCGGAAGCGGTAATGCCGCATTTCCACCTGGGGCTCCAGAGACGCCGAACTGGGGGAGCCATGAGCAAATCACCAGCCACCCGCGAATTTGCCAGACGTGAACGGCCGCTTTCGCCGCATCTGACCGTCTATCGACCGCCGATCACGATGACGATGTCGATCATCCATCGCATCACGGGCGGGGCGCTCTATTTCGGCACGCTGCTGGTCGCGCTGTGGCTGATGGCGGCGGCGAGCTCGCAATCCACCTTCGATGCCGTCAACTGGGCCTTCGGCTCGTGGCTGGGGCGGCTGGTGCTGTTGTTCTATACCTGGGCGCTAATGCACCACATGCTGGGCGGCGTGCGCCATCTGATCTGGGACACCGGGGCCGGTCTTGAAAAGGACACCGCCTCCAGGGTCGCCTGGGCGACGCTGGCCGGCTCGATCGTACTGACGCTGCTGATCTGGATCGCCGGCTACATGGCGCGGGGAGCCTGATCGTGAGCCACCACAACACCGACATGCGCACGCCGCTGGCCAAGGTCCGCGGCCTCGGCTCCGCCCGCGAGGGCACGGAGCATTTCTGGCGCCAGCGCCTGACGGCGATCGCCAACATTCCGTTGATCCTGTTCTTCGTCGGCTTTCTGATCGCGCTGAACGGCGCCGGCTATGCGCAAGTGCGCGCCGCACTTGCCAACCCGTTCGTGGCGCTGGTCCTGGCCCTGGTGCTGTTGTCCGGGCTCTACCATATGCGGCTCGGCATGCAGGCGATCATCGAGGATTATGTGCATGGCGAGGGCATGAGGCTGGCGCTGCTCGCCCTCAACACATTCTTTCCCGTAGTGGTCGGCGTCGCCTCGATCTTCGCCCTGCTCAAACTGGCATTTGGAGGCTGAAATTTTGGCCAAGGACGCGAACAACGCCAACACGGCGTCCGCCTACAGCTATGTCGACCACAAATTCGACGTGGTTGTGGTCGGCGCCGGCGGCGCCGGCCTGCGCGCCACGCTCGGCATGGCCGAACAGGGCCTGCGCACCGCCTGCATCACCAAGGTTTTCCCGACGCGGTCGCACACTGTCGCCGCTCAGGGCGGCATCGCCGCCTCGCTGTCCAACATGGGCCCCGATTCCTGGCAGTGGCACATGTACGACACCGTGAAAGGATCGGATTGGCTCGGCGACGTCGACGCCATGGAATATCTGGTGCGCGAAGCACCCGCCGCCGTCTACGAGCTCGAACATTACGGCGTGCCGTTCTCGCGCACCGAAGAGGGCAAGATCTACCAGCGGCCGTTCGGCGGCCACATGATGAATTTCGGCGACGGCCCGCCGGTACAGCGCACCTGTGCGGCCGCCGACCGCACCGGCCACGCCATCCTGCACACGCTCTACGGCCAGTCGCTGAAGAACAACGCGCAGTTCTTCATAGAGTATTTCGCGCTCGACCTGATCATGGAGCCGGATGGCACCTGCACCGGCGTCGTCGCCTGGAGCCTCGACGACGGCACCATCCACCGTTTTTCGGCAAAGATGGTGGTGCTGGCGACCGGCGGCTATGGCCGCGCCTATTTCTCGGCGACCTCGGCGCACACCTGCACCGGCGACGGCGGCGGCATGGCGGCGCGGGCCGGGCTGCCGCTGCAGGACATGGAATTCGTGCAGTTCCACCCGACCGGCATCTACGGGGCCGGCTGCCTGATCACCGAGGGCGCGCGCGGCGAAGGCGGCTATCTCGTCAATTCAGAAGGCGAGCGCTTCATGGAGCGCTATGCGCCGTCGGCCAAGGACCTTGCCTCGCGTGACGTGGTCTCGCGCTGCATGACGCTGGAGATTCGCGAGGGACGCGGCGTCGGCAAGAACAAGGACCATATTTTCCTCCACCTCGACCACCTCGATCCGGCCGTTTTGCACGAGCGACTTCCGGGTATTTCGGAGTCGGCAAAGATCTTTGCCGGCGTCGACCTGACCAAGGAGCCGATCCCGGTGCTGCCGACGGTCCACTACAATATGGGCGGCCTGCCGACCAACTACTGGGGCGAGGTGCTCAACCCCACCGCCTTGAACCCGGACCAGGTGTCGCCCGGGCTGATGGCGGTCGGCGAAGCCGGCTGCGCCTCCGTCCACGGCGCCAACCGGCTGGGCTCCAACTCGCTGATCGATCTGGTGGTGTTCGGCCGCGCGGCGGCGATCCGGGCCGGCCAGGTGATCGACCGCAACGCGGCGATCCCGTCGCCCAACGAAGCCTCGGTTGACAAGATCATGGACCGCTTCGACCGGCTGCGCCACGCCAACGGCTCGACGCCGACGGCGGTTTTGCGCGAAAAGATGCAGAAGGCGATGCAGGACGATGCGGCGGTGTTCCGCACCCAGGAATCACTGCAAAGCGGCTGCAAGCGCATTTCGCAGATCTGGGGCGAGCTCAAGGACGTAAAAGTGTTCGATCGCTCGATGATCTGGAATTCCGACCTGGTCGAGACGCTGGAGCTGGAAAACCTGATGGCCAACGCCATCACCACGGTCTACGCTGCCGAGGCGCGCAAGGAGAGCCGTGGCGCGCATGCGCGAGAAGATTTTTCGGCGCGCGACGATGCGAACTGGCGCAAGCACACGCTGTCCCGGCTCAGCGAGGCCGGCGAGGTGTCGCTCAGCTATCGGCCGGTGCACACCGAGCCGCTGCTCAGGGAAGCAGACGGCGGCATCAACCTGGCCAAGATCGCGCCCAAGGCCAGGGTGTATTGATGATGGCCGCCGTAAACGGGACTTGGTCCGGGCTGAAGCTCGTCATCCGAAAGGACCTGAGATAATGGTCGAACTCACCCTTCCGAAAAACTCGAAGATCAAGGCCGGAAAAACCTGGCCGAAGCCGGAGGGTGCGACCAATCTGCGGGAGTACCGCATCTACCGCTGGTCGCCGGACGATGACGAGAACCCGCGCATGGACACCTATTTCGTCGACATGGACGATTGCGGGCCGATGGTGCTCGACGCTCTGCTCTACATCAAGAACAAGATCGACCCGACGCTGACGCTGCGCCGCTCCTGCCGCGAGGGTATTTGCGGCTCCTGCGCCATGAATATTGACGGTTCCAACACGCTGGCCTGCACCAAGGGCTGCGACGACATTTCCGGCGCGATCAAGGTCTATCCGCTGCCGCATATGCCGGTGGTCAAGGACCTGGTGCCAGACCTGACCAATTTCTACGCCCAGCACGCCTCGATCGAGCCGTGGCTGAAGACGGTGTCGCCCGAACCGGCCAAGGAATGGCTGCAGAGCCATGAGGACCGCGAAAAGCTCGACGGGCTCTATGAATGCATCTTGTGCGCCTGCTGCTCGACCTCATGTCCGAGCTACTGGTGGAACGGCGACCGCTATCTCGGTCCGGCGACGCTGCTGCAGGCCTATCGCTGGCTGATCGATTCCCGGGACGAGGCCAAGGGCGAACGGCTCGACAATCTCGAAGACCCGTTCCGGCTCTATCGCTGCCACACCATCATGAACTGCGCCCAGACCTGTCCCAAGGGGCTGAACCCGGCCAAGGCGATCGCCGAGATCAAGAAGATGATGGTGGAGAGAAGGGTTTAGCTTCGGACGAGTTGCTGCAGGGATCATCTCGTCGGTAGTGATCCTTCGCGCCGGCGCTGTCCCGCCGACTTCAAAGGATAGCCGACCCATGACCGATACCGAACTCCCCATCCTCTCTCCCCTCGAAGCGCGCGTGCTCGGTTGCCTGATCGAAAAGAAGGAACTGACGCCCGACATCTACCCGCTGACGCTCAATGCGGCACTTGCCGCCGCCAACCAGAAGACGGCGCGCGAGCCGGTGATGTCGGTCGAGCTTGTCGAGGTGAGACGAGCGCTTGGCCAACTCGAGCACAAGGGGCTGGTCAGGCAGGTCTTTGCCTCGCGTGTCGAGCGCTACGAGCATGTCGTCGCGCAGCGCTTTTCGCTGACCTCGGCGCAGATTGCGCTGCTTGGGCTGCTGTTGCTGCGCGGTCCGCAAACCGCCTATGAATTGCTGGCGCGAAGCGAGCGCATGGCGCGATTGCCCTCCATCGACGAGCTTCGCAGCAACCTCGACCTGTTGATCGGCCGCAAGCCGCCGCTCGTTCAGCAGATCGATCGTGGTCCCGGCCAGCGTGAGGACCGCTATGTGCATCTCCTGGGCGGGCCGGTGCAGCTGTCGGCTGCCGCAGCGCCCTTGCAAGCGTCTTCGCCGGCCTGGGATCTCGAAGCGCGCGTGCAGGCTCTCGAGGAAGAGGTCGCACAGATGCGCGCACGCATCGACGCGCTGACCGGCGACGGACGCTGATGACCTTTTGAGGTGTTGGAGGGACGTGAAGGATCGCCTACGCCCCACAAATGAAAACGCCGGCCTTGGAGCGGGCGTTTATCACCTCATGCCATCTGCTCGGCCGAGCTTGGCGTCGAGCGAAACCTTTATGGCGCCGAGCGCCTTCGAGACCGGGCATTCGGCCTTGGCCTTCTCGGCCAGCTCCTGGAACTTCGCCGCATCGATGCCCGGCACCTTGCCGACCACGGTGAGCGCGCTGCCTGTGATCCCCGTGCCAGGAACCAGCGTCACCACCGCCTTGGCGTCGAGTTCGGTGGCGGGGGTGCCGTTCTCGGCCAGGAAGTGAGAGAACTGCATGGCGTAGCAGCCGGCATGCGCGGCGGCGATGAGTTCCTCCGGATTGGTGCCGGCCTTGCCGCTTTCATCCTCGAACCGCGCCTTGAACGAGTAGGGCGTGGCTTTCAGGGCCGCGCTCTGCGTGTCGAGCGTGCCCTTGCCCTCTTTCAGATTGCCTTTCCAGACGGCGTTTGCGGTGCGGTCCATGAAGTCCTCCTTGATTGTGGTGGCTGAGCCGTGATCGGCGTCTGGTCGACTATAGCGCGCGCGGGCACGAAGGCCACCCGTGCTTTCGCGCCAATGGCGACGCGTAAAAAAAATCCGCGTGCAAAAATGTCGACTTCCATCTGCCTCGGCCGTCCTGCGGGCGGCCACGGGTTTCGTGGCCGAATGGAGGACACCATGGATAATCTGTTTTCTGCTCACTGGAGAGACACTGGCCGAAAGGCGGCTGAACAGGAAGCCGACTGGTTGGCTCGGCAACCTTGCGGTTTCGGTCGACTGCTTGCTGCGGTCGCCATGATAGGGGTTGCGGTATCCCTTCTCGATTATGCAGCGGTCAAAAGCCCGGCTGGGACCTTGGTCGCGAACAGTTCGTCCCAACAAGGAAGATGAGAGATGAAATATGTTTGCCTGGTTTATGGTGAGGAAAAAGACCTTTACGCAATGAGCCCGGAAAGGCTGGCCAGGCTCGACGCCGACTCGCTGGCCTATGACAAATCGGTGGAGCAAAGCGGCCGGCTGATCATCGCGCAGGCGCTGCAATCGGTAAAAACCTCTAAAACCGTGCGCCGGCGCAAGGGCAGGCGGCTGATCACCGATGGTCCCTTCGCCGAGACCAAGGAGCAATTGCTCGGCTTCGTCATGATCGAGGCGGCGGATCTCGACGAGGCGCTGGAGATCGCCGGCGGGATTCCGCTGGCCGAAATCGGCACGATCGAGGTCAGGGCGATCTACAGCGTACCGGGATCCTGAACATTATTCCGTTTGCGTCCGGCGGAATCAATTTCTTCGGCGGGCGCAACTTTTGCGTGTTGAAGCGAAACAGCACTTCTCCTATCGTCGTTGCGGTTGGGGATTTCGGGCATGCATATACTGATTGCTGCAATTGGGCTGTTGGGAGTGGCGGCGTTCTGGTGGTATCGGATGAAGGCCATGAACGATGCGGCGCGCGAGGTCGCGGACGTCGTCGGGCGTGTGCAAGGCAACATTCGGCGCAAGAGGTTGCGCAAGCAGGCGGCGCTCTCACCGCTGACGGCGATCGACGATCCGGTCGTGGCGGCCGCGACGCTGATCACCGCCATCATTGCCGAGAACGGCCCTGTCCTGTCGCAGCGCGAAGCCGTGATTCGGTCGGTGATTTCGGAGATTGCAGACGACAAGAAGACCGATGAGGCTGTGGTCTACGCCAAATGGGCGGCGTCCCAGATCGACGATGCCACGATCGTCATCGACAAACTGGCGCCGTTCCTGCGCGAACGTCTCGATGTGACTGAGCGAAACGATTTGCTGCAGATGGTGAACCGCGCGGCGCAGGCTGGTGAGCAACCCCTAAAAATATCCGACCAGAGGATACTGCGGCTGCGCCAGAAGCTCGGCTTCGAGGTCAACTAAGGGTGTGCTGATATTCAGGTGATGCCGGCCCGTCAGTCGGGTTCAGATCGCCTCGCCCTTGAGCAGTTTCGGCGTGTCGCCGGACAGACCGGACGCCTGGCGGATGAAGAAATCCTTCAGCCGCGGCATGCGTTCGACGAGACCGAGGCCGATGTCGCGGACGGCGCGCAACGGGCCGATGTCGTTGGAAAACAGACGGTTCAGGACATCGGTGGTGATGCCCATCTGCAGCGTGTCGAAGCGCCGCCACTGCTGGTAGCGTTCGAGCACGTCGAGCGCACCGACATCCTGGCCGAGCCGGTCGGCCTCGACCACCACTTCGGCCAATGCCGCGACATCCTTGAAACCGAGATTGAGGCCCTGACCGGCGATCGGGTGGATGCCGTGGGCGGCGTCGCCGGCGAGCGCAATGCGCGGCGCGACGAAATCGCGGGCGATGGTCAGGCCGAGTGGCCAGGCGCGCGGCCTGTCGGCGACGCGAATTTCGCCGAGCTTCAGGCCAAACCGCTGTTCCAGTTCGTGCTCGAAGACGAGGTCGTCGCCGTCGACCAGTTTTTCGGCGTCTTCCGACCGCTCGACCCAGACGATCGACGAGCGGTGGGTGCCGTCCTTGTCCGACTTGAGCGGCAGCGTGGCGAACGGGCCGGCTGGCAGAAAATGCTCTTCGGCGCGGCCATTATGCGGCCGTTCATGCGCGACGGTGCAGACGATGCCGGACTGGCCGTAGTCCCATTTCACCGTCTTGATGCCGGCCATGTCGCGCAGCTTCGAGTTGACGCCGTCGGCGGCGATCAGCAGCCGCGCCTTCAGCGTCGCGCCGTCGGCAAGATGCACGGTGATGCCGGCACCGTTGACGTCGAAGGCACTGACGGCGACGCCTTCGATGATGTCGATGCCGAGTGTTTCAGCGCGCCGGCGCAAGGCGCCGTTCAAATCCCTGTTGGCGACCATATGCGCAAACGCTTCGCCAGGCGCGACCTCGCCATCGAACGTGAGAAACACCGGGCGCAGCGGATCGGAAGCGCGCGAATCGGTGACGATCATCTCGGTGATCGCCTGCGCCTCGGGGGCGATTTCGGCCCAGACGCCGAGTTGGTCGAGCATGCGGCAAGCGGCAGCGGCGATCGCCGAGGCGCGGCCGTCCTTTTGCCAGATGCCGGCGGGCGCGGCGTCGACGACAGCGACCGCCAGGCTCGGTCGTGCCTGTTTCAGCGATACGGCGGCGGCAAGGCCGACATAGCCGGCGCCGGCGACCAGAATGTCGAGCGCGGTTCGGTTTTTTGCATCCGCCTTGTCGACCATGGCAAATTCCTTTCCGGCCAAATTCCTTTCCGGCCTTGACTGCCCGTCATTCCTGTCGGAAACCGCCATAACACTTTTGCGGCTTCTGAAGCTCGCTTCGAGTGAAATATCGAAATTAAGGCGAACTTCGGAATCAAAACGACACGAGGGCGCGAAACGTGACGGCGGCCATGGACGAGCTTCTCGGCATTCTCGACCTCGAGCAGCTGGAACACAACCTGTACCGTGGTCGCAGCCCCAAACTCGACTGGCAGCGTGTCTTCGGCGGCCAGACCATCGCCCAGGCGCTGGTCGCCGCCCAGCGAACGGTCGAGCCCGAACGCCACGTGCATTCGCTGCACGGCTATTTCATGCGGCCGGGCGACACCAAGGTGCCGATCATCTACCAGGTCGACCGTATCCGCGACGGCGGCTCCTTCACCACGCGCCGTGTCGTGGCTGTCCAGCACGGCCAGGCGATCTTTTCGCTGGAAGCCTCGTTCCAGCAGGACGAGGTCGGTCTCGAGCACCAGGTCCCGATGCCGCTGGACGTGCCGGCGCCCGACACATTGCTGTCGCAGCGCGAATTGATCGGCAAGTTCGGCGCGGCCGTGCCCGACGGCATCAGGCGCTACTGGGAGCGTGACCGGCCGATCGAGATGAAGCCGGTGATGCTGGAGCATTACACCAGCCGGGAGAAGCTGGAGCCGAAACAGAACATCTGGATCCGCACCACCGGCCCGGTTCCGGGCGATCGCGCCACGCAGGCGGCCGTGCTTGCCTATCTTTCCGACATGACGCTGCTCGATACCTCGACCTTTGCGCATGGCCGCGCCATCTTCGATAGCGACATCCAGGCGGCGAGCCTCGATCACGCGATGTGGTTCCATCGCAGCCATCCACTCGACGACTGGATGCTCTACACGCAGGACAGCCCGTCGACGCAAGGGTCGCGGGGGTTCACGCGCGGGTCGCTGTTTGCCCGCGACGGCACGTTGATCGCCTCGGTTGCCCAGGAAGGCCTCATCAGGCTGAAGCGGCCGCCCGCGGAATAGGCAATTTTGCAAAATTGCCTATTTTTTAAACAGATGCGCTGCCGCGACTATGAACAGTCAGCCGACAAACCTTCCCCAAGTCGTTATTTAACAGCAGCTTAACACCCTGCTTCGGCAACTGGCACGGAGCTTGAATCCTAGCGGGCACTCTCCGGCTCTCATGGGGATCGGCGAAGTCGTGCAAACGCGGGGACCCGCAACAGTAAAGGGTGAAACCTTATGAAAATCGTGATGGCAATCATCAAGCCGTTCAAGCTCGACGAGGTGCGCGAAGCGCTCACCGCAGTCGGCATCCAGGGCCTGACCGTCACCGAAGTCAAAGGCTACGGGCGTCAGAAGGGCCACACGGAAATCTATCGCGGGGCGGAATACGCGGTCAGCTTCCTGCCGAAAATCAAGATCGAAGTCGCGGTCGGCCTGGACATGGTCGACAAGGCCGTCGAAGCCATCACTGCGGCGGCCAAGACCGGTCAGATCGGCGACGGCAAGATCTTCGTTTTCGGCATCGACCAGGCGGTGCGCATTCGCACCGGCGAAACAGACACCGACGCGCTTTGAGCTGCGGAAACGTATTCCAATGGAGAGTTCAATGAATATTCCTTCTACTTTGAAGTCGGTGGCGCGCACCGCGCTGCTGGGCTCACTCGCTATCGCAGCGCTGGGCACGGTCGCCGCATTCGCGCAGGAAGCGGCGCCGGCCGCACCGGCCGCGCCAGCGGCGCCGGCCTTTACCGTCGACAAGGGCGACACGACGTGGATGATGATCTCCACCATCCTGGTGCTGCTGATGACCATTCCCGGCCTTGCCCTTTTCTACGGCGGCCTGGTTCGCGCCAAGAATATGCTGTCGGTGCTGATGCAGGTCTTCACCATCACCAGCGTGGTCATGATCGTCTGGGTTTTCTACGGCTACAGCCTTGCCTTCACCCCCGGCAACGCCTTCGTCGGCGGCCTTTCCAAGATGTTTCTCGCCGGCGTCGACGTGACGACGGTGTCGGAAACTTTTACCAAGGGCGTCGCCATTCCTGAGCTGGTGTTCGTGATCTTCCAGATGAGCTTCGCCTGCATCACGCCTGCCCTGATCGTCGGCGCCTTCGCCGAACGCGTCAAGTTTTCGGCTGTGATCCTTTTCACCATCCTGTGGGTCACATTCGTCTACTTCCCGATCGCGCATATGGTCTGGTTCTGGGGCGGCCCGAGCGCTTACAGCGACCCGTCGGGGCTCATCTTCAGCTTCGGCGCCATCGACTTCGCCGGCGGCACCGTCGTCCACATCAATGCGGGCATCGCCGGCCTTGTCGGCGCGCTGATGATCGGCAAGCGCATCGGCTACAACAAGGACGTCATGGCGCCGCATTCGATGACGCTGACCATGGTCGGCGCGTCGCTGCTGTGGGTCGGCTGGTTCGGCTTCAATGCCGGTTCGAACCTCGAAGCCAACGCCTATGCGGTGCTGGCCATGGTCAACACCTTCGTCGCCACAGCCGCGGCGGCAGTGACCTGGATCGTGCTTGAAACGCTGCTGCGCGGCAAAGCCTCCATGCTTGGCGCGGTTTCGGGCGCTGTTACCGGACTTGTCGCCGTCACGCCCGCCGCCGGCTTTGGCGGACCGATGGGCGTCATCGTGCTCGGCATCGTCGCCAGCTGCGTCTGCTACTTCTTCGTCTCGGTCGTGAAGAACAAGTTCGGCTACGACGACAGCCTCGATGTCTTCGGCATCCACTGCGTCGGCGGCATCATCGGCGCGCTCGGCACCGGCATCCTGGTCAACCCCGCCCTCGGCGGCGCCGGCATCGTCGATTATTCGACGGCCGACTTCGCCGCCGGCTATGCCGGCACGGCGACCCAGCTGTGGTCGCAGTTCAAGGGTGTCCTGGTAACCGTCCTGTGGTCGGGCATCGGCAGCGCCATCCTCTACAAGATCGTCGATATGATCGTAGGCTTGCGCCCGACAGCCGATGCAGAGCGCGAAGGGCTCGACCTCACCGCGCATGGCGAAGCGGCCTATCACCCGTAAGCCTGGTAATCTGTGGGTCTTGTCTGGGTCGGCCTCGGCCGCCCCGGACCTCTCCTCCCGTCGTGACGCTCCCGAAAAGGGCTCACGCATTGAGGCCCGGACCGGTTCCGGGCCTCTTTTTCGTGCGATGCCGCGCCAGTGGCAGTCCAGGCTCGGTCACAATTGCTTGATCGGGCGCCTGATCGACCCTGGGCGATGAAACATCGGCCGGCCAGCGTGCCCGCCATTTGTGTGACCGGTTTCCACTCGGGGAGCGCCGGCACGCACCCATGGTTAATGCGGCCTTAACCTTCCCGCCGATAGTCTGGCATCCGAATCTGCCGGAGTGCGTCATGCGTCCGGCCAGTCCATGACAGACGGGGAACGACGAATGCGTTCAGGGGCTTCAGCACCGCTTGCGCTGGCCGATACGGGGCACGGCATCCAGGCGTTCGCGCGGCGTCAGGTCGGCCGGCTGCTCGGCGCCGGCCTGTTTGCGCTGGTCGCCTTCGGCGTCGCCAGCCTCGCCACCTGGAACGTCGCTGACCCAAGCTTCTCCCATGCCACCGACAACATCGTCACCAACGCCATGGGCTATGTGGGCGCTGTCTTCTCCGACCTGGCCATGCAGTTCTTCGGCCTTGCTGCGGTCGCGGCGCTGGTGCCGGCGGTGGTCTGGGGATTTCTGCTGTTTTCGGCGCGCGGCGTCGACAGGCTGCCGAAGCGCGGGCTCGCCTGGTTCGGCTACGCGGTGCTTGCCGCGGCCATGGCGGGCTGCGTGGTGCCGCCCAAGACCTGGCCGCTGCCGACCGGTCTCGGCGGCGTGTTCGGCGACATGGTGCTCAAGATTCCAGGCCTCGTCGTCGGCGGCTATCCGACCGGTCTCATCGCCAGCGTGCTCGCCGTGCTTCTGGCCGCGCCGGCACTGTGGCTGTTTGCCTACGGCTCGGCGCTGATTGCACGCAAGAACGGTTTCGCCGTCCTGGAGCAACCGGCCGCAGCCGATCCGAGGGACCAGGACGACCTGCTTTTCGACAATGACGAGGATGAGGGCGACGAGGGCATTCTGGCGCTAGGCGCGATCACGCATTGGTGGCTGTCGTTGCGGGCCTTTCTCCGCCGCCGCGCCGCCCGCCGCCGTGAGCGCGACGATTTCGAACCGGAGCCGCGCGCAAGCGCCTGGCGGCGCGCTGCCGAACGGGTCGAATCGGCCGAATTCGCCGAATCGCGGATGAGTGCCGATGGGCGCGCCCGCGTCGAGCCGGAATTCTTCGCCGCCATGGTCAATGACCGCAGCGCCTCGCTCGACGACGCCGATGTTTTCGACGATGACGATGACATGGATTTTGCGCCGGAGCCCGCGCGCAGCACTCCTCCCAATGCGAGGGTGCAGCCGTTCCGCTCCGATGCCGCCACCCGCGTCGCAGCACCGGCGCCGCGGCCGGTTCCGGGCGCGCGTGTCCAGCGCGAAGCGCAGTCCTCGCTGATCGGCTCCGAACAATTCGAAATGCCGTCGCTGCATTTCCTGTCCGAGCCGAAGAACGTCGTGCGCGACGCCAGCCTGTCCAAGGACGCGTTGGAGCAGAATGCCCGCCTGCTCGAAGGCGTGCTGGAGGATTTCGGCGTCAAGGGCGAGATCATCCATGTCCGCCCCGGTCCGGTCGTCACGCTTTACGAGCTGGAGCCGGCGCCCGGCATCAAATCGTCGCGGGTCATCGGCCTGTCTGACGACATCGCCCGCTCGATGAGCGCGATCGCCTGCCGCGTCGCGGTGGTGCCGGGCCGCAACGCCATTGGCATCGAGCTGCCGAACGCCAAGCGCGAGACCGTCTATCTCAGGGAAATCATGGCCAGCCGCGATTTCGAGACCACCAAGGCCAAGCTGGCGCTGGCGCTCGGCAAGACCATCAACGGCGAGGCGGTCATCGTCGACATCGCCAAGATGCCGCACGTGCTGGTCGCCGGCACCACCGGCTCGGGCAAGTCGGTCGCCATCAACACTATGATCCTGTCACTGCTCTACCGACTGACGCCGCAGGACTGCCGGCTGATCATGATCGACCCGAAAATGCTCGAGCTCTCGGTCTATGACGGCATCCCGCATCTTTTGACGCCGGTCGTCACCGATCCGAAGAAGGCGGTGGTGGCGCTGAAATGGACCGTGCGCGAGATGGAGGACCGCTACCGCAAAATGTCCAAGGTCGGCGTCCGCAACATCGACGGTTTCAACGCGCGGGTGCAGCAGGCCGAGAAGAAGGGCGAAAAAATCTCGCGCACCGTGCAGACCGGCTTCGACCGGCAGACCGGCGAAGCGGTCTATGAGACGGAAAACCTCGATCTCGAGCCAATGCCCTACATCGTCGTCATCATCGACGAGATGGCCGATTTGATGATGGTCGCCGGCAAGGACATCGAAGGCGCGGTGCAGCGCCTGGCGCAGATGGCGCGCGCTGCCGGCATCCACGTCATCATGGCGACGCAGCGGCCGTCGGTCGACGTCATCACCGGCACGATCAAGGCCAACTTCCCGACCCGCATCTCCTTCCAGGTGACGTCGAAGATCGACAGCCGCACCATTCTGGGCGAGCAGGGCGCCGAACAGCTGCTCGGCATGGGCGACATGCTCTACATGGCCGGCGGCGGCCGCATCCAGCGCGTGCACGGTCCCTTCGTTTCCGATGACGAGGTCGAGAAGATTGTCGCGCATCTGAAGCTGCAGGGCGTGCCGGAATATCTCGATGCCATTACCGAGGATGACGACGAGGACGACGACGAGCCGTCGGGCAAGGGTGGCTCGGGCGGTGGCGGCGGCAATTTCGAGGATTCCGACGATCCCTACGACCAGGCGGTTGCGGTGGTGCTGCGTGACGGCAAGGCCTCGACCAGCTACATCCAGCGCCGGCTCGGCATCGGCTACAACCGCGCCGCCTCGATCATCGAGAAGATGGAGAAGGAAGGCATTGTCGGCCCGGCCAACCATGCCGGAAAACGCGAAATTCTGGTGCCGACGGAGGACGACAAGTTCTGATCCGCCCGCCAAGCCGACAGGATTTTCGCGGCTGCAACCTGACGGCAGCAACTTTGAACCTTCTGGCGCGTTTGCAACGACCAAGCGCTGTTCGGCCGCCAAACTTAAGCCCAACTGGGGGCCAAACACTGCGACAACAGATGAACCAGACGAGAGTAACCGGCATGAAAAACTCTTCTTTCGGCACGATCAGCGATTTTGTCCCGACCCGCCGCCAACTGCTTGGCCTCGGGCTGGTCCTGGCCGGCGCCGCGGCCATCAATGTCGTGCCCGGGGTCCAGTTGCTGGCGTCGGCGCAAGCGGCGGTGCCAGCCACCGCGCAGAAGATCGCCGACCATTTTTCCTCGGTCAAATCGATGGCCGGCGAATTCGTGCAGTTCGGACCCAAGGGCGAGCAGACCGGCGGCAAGTTCTTCCTGGAACGGCCGGGCAAGATACGCTTCAACTATGATGGGACGTCGAATTTCCGGGTGATTTCCGACGGCAAGTCGGTGGTCATCCTGAACAAGCGGCTGAAAACGTCCGATCTCTACCCACTGTCGAAAACGCCGCTCAAGCTGCTGCTCGACACCAGGATCGACCTCTCCGGCGGCCGCGTCAAAAGCGTCAAGGAAGAAAACGACGTCACCACCATCCAACTCGCCGACAAATCGGTGTTCGGCAGTTCGAAGATCACCATGATGTTCGATCCGAAAACCTACGAATTGCGCCAATGGACGATCACCGACGCGCAAGGCAAGGACACGACGGTGATGATCTTCAACGTCAGGGAAGGCGTAAGCTTCGCCCCCGACACCTTTGCCATCGACTACACGGCCAACCGCGAACTGAACACCAAGTCGCGGTAGGATCTGCTGTTATTCAGGTGAGGCCGGCCTGCGAATGGCGGTTTCCTGCGCTTCCGGTACTCACGTACTTTAAGTAAGTACGCTCCGCTCCGGTTCTCGGAATCCACCATTCTCGACTCGGCCTGACCTGAATCTCAGCGAATCCTGGTGCCAGCCCGGGGCCCCCCTAACACCCGGGCCGGCGGGTATTTTCGAACGCCGCCGGCCTGAAGTTTACGGGAAGATCTATCCACGGGGCCCCGGGGCCGGCCGAGGGGCG
>NZ_JBVVQV010000006.1:324017-327991 GCF_055811235.1 Mesorhizobium sp. WSM4810
ACTTATTTAAACAAACCCCCCCCCGCCCCGTACCCCCCAAACCACCACCCCCCCCCCCCCCCCACCTTAATCCCCGCCCCCCCGGGCCCCCCCCCCGCCCCCCCCCCCCCCCCCCCCGGCTTGTTTTTGCGATGCGCGGCTGGCAGTAGTTTCCGGGATTGACTTTCCGTCGGAGCCCTCTGGCGGACCTTGCGCTGTCCCGGAATCCCAAACATGCCCTTTTCGATCGCGACCTGGAACATCAATTCCGTCCGCCTGCGCATGCCGCTCGTCGAACGCCTGCTTGTCGAACAGGCACCGGACGTGCTCTGCCTGCAGGAAACTAAAGTTCCGGACGAACTGTTTCCCGAGAAGGCGTTTCGCAAGTTCGGCTATCAGCACATCGCCTTCCACGGCCAGAAGGGCTATCACGGCGTGGCGACGGTGGCGCGCCGGCCGATCGCGATTGTCGAAAAGCGCCGCTTCTGCGAGATCGAGGACTGCCGACATCTGTCGGTCACCGTGCGGGCCGGCGGCAAGGCGATCCTGCTGCACAATTTCTATGTTCCGGCCGGCGGCGACGAGCCCGACCCCGTTATCAACCGCAAGTTCAAGCACAAGCTGGATTTCGTCGCCGAAATGAACGCCATCCGCGCCGAGCACGACGAAGTGTCCGGCTCGATCCTGGTCGGTGACCTCAACATCGCGCCGCTCGAGCACGATGTCTGGTCGCACAAGCAGCTCCTGAAAGTGGTCAGCCATACGCCGGTCGAGACGGAAAATTTCGAGGCGATGCGGCTCGCCGGCGACTGGGTCGACCTGATGCGGCTCAACGTGCCTTACGAGCAGAAGCTCTACACCTGGTGGAGCTATCGCGCGCAGGATTGGCAAGCGTCGGATCGCGGCCGGCGGCTCGACCATGTCTGGTCGTCGCCAAACCTGGTGCCGAGCTTTGCCGGCTACGAGATCCTGCGGCCGGCGCGCGGCTGGCAACGGCCGTCGGACCATGTGCCGGTCATAGCGCGGTTCGACCTGGATTAAAGCATTTTGTCCCAAAGCGGGCGGAGCATGATCAAGTGCCTCTCGACGAGACACTGGAGGTTCAATAGCCTCTGAGATCCTGAGGGAGTTTGGCTAGGCTACATGGAGATAGTTGCAGCACAAACGTCGGATGTGACATCGGCGGCCGACTGCCTGGCAGATGCCTTTGCAGGCGATCCGCACATGACCTTCTTCTTCGAAGGGGATCCTGAACTCGTGACCGAGTTCTTCTCGATCCTTATGGTGGCGCGTCTCGCGCTTGGCATGCCAGTGCTGGTATTAAAGAGCGAAGGCCGCATCCTGGGTGCGGCGATGGGCTATGATACGCAACGACCGGAATGGCTTCCGGATCACCGGGAGAGATGGGCCTCACTCCAGCAACGGCAGGAGTTGATGGTGTCGCGCTTCGAGAAGTCTCAGACGATCAGCGAGAAATACGAGCCGTCGGAGCCGCATTTTTATCTTGGGGTTTTGGGGGTCCATCCCTGAATTCAGGGAAAGCGGGCTGGCCTCGCTCTCATCGAGGCCTACTGCGATCTTTCTGAAAGAGACCCTGTCTCAGCGGGGACGTTTCTCGAAACCGCGGAACGCAAGAATTTGGGTTTCTATCAACGTTGCGGCTTTCGACTTCTGGGCCAGGGTGAACTTGAATTCAAGAAACCACTCTGGTGCCTCTACAGATCCAAGAGCGTTCGAGGCGTCAGCTAGTTCAGTCGTCGAAACGCGGCGCCAGCTTCTCGATGCGGCGGATCATTGCCTGAAAATCCTCGGAGATGCGCTGGTGCAGGTGGACCGCGATATCGGGATATTCCTCCAGGATGCGGTGGAACATCTTGCGGCTGAGCCGCAGCACTTCCGAATCGATCTCGGCGGATGCGCTGGTCAGCCGGTTGGTGTCGGCGATCAGCGCCAGTTCGCTCAGCATCGTACCGGGGCCGGCCGTGCCTATCGGGACGCGGGTGCCATCCTGCTCGCGATACAGCACGATGCGCCCGCTGACCACGATATAGGCGCAATCGGCCTCGTCGTCCTCGCGGTAAAGCTTGTGGTCGGCCTGCAGCCTGGTGGTTTCCGCGCCAAAGGCGAGCAGACGCAGCTGTTCCTCCGTGAAGCTCTCGAAGAGCCTCACGGCGGACAGGATGCGGATGTCGTCATCCAACGCCATCTAGCTGTGTCCCCGAACGGCCAGTCAAATCCCTCCATTGGAGCGCCGAGCGTTCCTTTGGACGCGGCAAAGGACGCTCTAAACGCTTTGAAATCGACGCACCGGGCTTTCCAAAAACGAATCCAATTTTTGGGCCGTTGCGTCAGCGAGCTCGATCCAGAACCACCTCCAGTCTCAGGATCGTACCCGAAAGCGGCGCCTCCCCTAACCGCTGATTGAATGATTAAATGTTTAAGGAACCAGCTTGTAGCCACCACTTTCTGTCACAAGAATTTCTGCGTTGGAAGGATCGCGCTCGATCTTCTGGCGCAGCCGATAGACATGGGTTTCCAGGGTGTGCGTGGTGACGCCGGAATTGTAGCCCCAGACTTCCTCGAGCAGCACGTCGCGCGTCACCACCTTCTGGTCGGCGCGATAGAGATACTTGATGATCGAGGCTTCCTTTTCGGTCAGCCGCACCTTGGCGCCGCGCTGGTCGATCAGAAGCTTCTGGCTAGGCTTGAAAGTGTAGGGGCCGACCGAAAAGGTGGCGTCTTCGCTCTGCTCATGCTGGCGAAGCTGGGCACGGATGCGGGCCAGGAGAACCGCGAAGCGGAACGGCTTGACCACATAGTCGTTGGCGCCGGCTTCGAGGCCGAGAATCGTGTCGGAATCGGTGTCGTGTCCCGTCAGCATGATGATAGGCGACTTGTAGCCGCCCTTGCGCAGTATCTTCACCGCCTCGCGGCCATCCATGTCGGGGAGGCCGACATCCATGATGAGCAGATCGATGATGCCGCCGCGGGCCGTGGCGATGCCTTTGGCGGCGGTTGATTCCTGCAGGACGTCGAATTCTTCATAGAGAGACAATTGCTCGACGAGCGTGCCGCGCAGGTCGTCATCGTCATCGACGATCAGAATGGTGCGTGAAGTCATGGATCAATCCGTTGTTTTGAAAAGAAAATTCAGTTGACCGCTGCCTGTTTATGCGGAAGCTGACCGGCACAACAGCCGATCACAATGATTTGTTCCGTGGCACGATCATACAAGAAAAAACGCGTGTGCAATGAGGCGAGCGCATTTTTGCGAAAAGGGCTTCGTGTTCTCACCGTGCGCGCCAGGCCCGGCCACCCCAGCCAGGGGCTTCTGCAGGCTGGCAAACTGGTGTTTTCCTGTGCGCTGGGGCGCGGCGGCATATCGGCCGGCAAGCGCGAAGGCGATGGCGCCACGCCGCTTGGGTCGATGCGGATACTGTCGGGATATTTCCGCAACGATCATTTTCCCGGCGGCCGCAAAACCCGGCTGGCGATGGCGCCGATCGGTCGCGATCTCGGCTGGTGCGAAGTGCCTGAGGACCGCAACTACAACCGTCCGGTCAAGATCCCCTATGGCGCCAGCCACGAACGGATGCTGCGCGCCGACCGGCTTTATGACGCCTGCCTGGTGCTCGACTGGAACGTTGCGCCGCGTCGCCGCGGACGCGGCAGCGCCATCTTCTTTCATTTGGCCCGCCCCGACTTCACACCGACGCAAGGCTGCGTCGCGGTGACAGCACGCACGATGGCCCGGCTATTGCCATTGCTGTCGGACCGCACGGTGATGAGGGTGGTGAGGTAAGGGAAATGGTGAATGGTGAATAGTGAATAGTGAATAGTGAGTAGTGAGTAGTAAGTAGTAAGCATGGAAGTTTGCCGTTGCGGACATCCGCCGCTTATTCACTACTCACTACTCACTACTCACTACTCACTACTCACTACTCACTACTCACTACTCACTACTCACTACTCACTACTCACTACTCACTACTCAC